>NZ_CP044232.1:1825080-2129260 GCF_008727775.1 Microbacterium lushaniae | reverse complement strand
GGAAGAGCAGAACACCTCCGGTGGCGCTCATCCGCGGCGGCAGGATCCCCGCTCGGCCGCTGGACAGCCGCGTCCCGGGCACCGCGAAGCCGCCGCGCGAAGCGGGGGCCGTGGTGCCGATGCAGGAGGAACGGGGCATGGCCTCACCATAGCCCGGAACCAGGAAAAGGCAAGTCGCGCCGTATTTCCTCGACGACGGCGCCCCGACGCGGCCTGTGATGCGGAGCACCGGCGTGTGCGAGGACAATGGCCTCGTGAGCTTCGAGCCTCGCGGCGACGCGCCGGCCGGCGGCGATCCCGCCTGCTGGCTGGCCGCCACGTGCCCCCACTGCGGCGCCGTCGTGGAGCGCGCCGGCTGCTGGCGCTGCGGAGCGCCCCGCGAGGAGGAGAACGGACGTGGCGCAATCATTCACGGGCATGCTCGGTATCGAGCATCCGATCGTGCTGGGGCCATTCGGCGGCCTGTCGTCGGTGGAACTCGTGGCCGTCGTGAGCGAGGCGGGCGGTCTGGGCTCCTACGGCTTGTACGGATACTCGGCGGATCGCATCGCCGACACCGCGCGCGCCATCCGCGCGGCCACCGACCGCCCCTTCGCCCTCAACGTATGGTTGCCGCTGGAGACCGACCCCGGCGCCCCGGCCGCCGGCTTCGACCGTGCCGCCCGGGCCGTGGCGCCCCTGTACGCCGCCGTCGGCGCGGCCGTTCCCACCGCGGTACCCGATGCCCTGCTGCCCCCGGTCCAGGAGCAGTGGGATGCCGTCGTGGAGGCAGCGCCCGCTGCCGTCAGCTGTGTCTACGGCGTGCCGACGGCCGACATGGTCTCCCGCGCCCACGCCCGCGGTATCGCGGTGGTGGGGACCGCGACGACGGTCGCCGAGGCCGTCGCTCTGGAAGGCGGGGGAGTGGATGCGGTGGTGGCCACCGGGTTCGAAGCCGCCGGGCACCGCGTGTCGTTCCTGCGCGGAGCCGAGCAGTCGCTCGTCGGCTCGATGGCACTGGTGCCCCAGGTCGTGGACGCGGTCGCGGTGCCGGTGATCGCCGCGGGCGGCATCGCGGATCGTCGCGGTGTGGCCGCGGCATCCGCCCTCGGCGCCGCCGGGGTGCAGGTGGGCACGGCGTTCCTGAGCACGCGTCAGTCCGCCGCATCCGAGTCGCACCGCCGCAGCATCCGGTCGGCCTCCGCCGATGGGACGGTGCTCACGCGGGCGATGAGCGGGCGCCTGGCGCGGGGGATCCCCAATCACGCGGTCGAGGAGATCGAGGCGGCCGGGGCGATCGCCCCGTTCCCGCTGCAGAACTGGCTCACCGGCGGCTTCCGGGCCGCGGCCGCACAGCAGGATCGTGGCGACCTGCTGTCGCTGTGGGCGGGGCAGGCGGCGCCACTCGCCCGCGAGGACGACGCCCGCCGGGTCTTCGACGAACTGCTGGCGGGAGTGCCGGCCCGCAGCTGAGGCCGGGTGCCGGTGGCGGCGGGAGGCCGCCGAGTCGCGTAGCGTGGAAGGTCGAGTGGGAGGAGACGCCATGCGGGTTGTGCAGTCATCCGATTGGCGGGACGCGATCCCCTTCGACGTCCCGACCCCGGCGGCAGAAGCCGCACCCGGGGAGCTGACACGGTGCTTCGCGTGCGGTGCGAGCGGCGAGCCGCTCCCGCGTACCGAGCTGTGGGCGGTCAAGCATCGCCATCCCAACCACCATGCCGGATTCGTGCGCTTCTACTGCGCGGCGCACACGCCCGCCGCTCCCGCTCCCGCTGCTGCGCCCGCGCCGGCCGCACGCGCCGCCCGGGCTCCCCGAGCGGCGGCGCCGAAGGCTCCCCGCCGGGAGACGCCCGTGCGTCGCACGGTCGACACCGACACGGTCCGCGCGATGTGCCCGGACTGCTTCGTCGAGGTCTCCGCCACCGGCGAGTGCGGCATGTGCGGCCGCCAGGTCGTCTGACTCGTCCAGAATTCAGGAAGATCGGGCCCGGCGACGGCCGTTCCGGGGTCCGGGTCGGCGTGTCTCCTGAGTTTTGAACGGCGCGGCGGCGGCTCAGGAGGCCGGGGGAGCGTCGGGCGGGGAGCGGCGGGCACGGCGCGCGCGGCGGATGAGGCGGACGATGCCCCACACGACCGCCCCGGCCACCGCCGCCACGCCGAGCCACGGGAGCAGGAACCCGACGGCGATCACGATGCCGTTGACGGTGGCGACCAGCCCGTTCCATCCCGCCGCCACACCGTCGGCGAATCCGGCCGGATCGGCCTCCACCGGCGTCGAACGCGGCGTGAGCTGCACCGTGAGGGTGGAGAGGTCCACCTGGCCCTCGAGCCACGCGAGCTGCTGACGGTCGGACTCCAGCGCCGCCTGCCGCTCGGCGAGGGCGGTCTCGGCGGCGATCAGATCCGCCACGTCGGCAGCCTGGGCCAGCAGTTCCGTGAGGCGGGCGACGGATGCTTCGCCCGCGGCCACGCGCGCACGCAGATCGATCGCCTGATCGGTGACGTCCTCCCGCGACACCGTGGAGGAGGTGACCTCGCCCACGTCCGCGAGTGCGGCGATGGCCGCATCCAGGTCGTCGTCGGGGACGCGCACCCTGATCCAGCCCGCGCCCGAGACCGGCCCGGGAACCGGCTCGATGAGCACCTGATCCGCGCCGAAGGGGACGCTCTCGACCGGGGTGTCGCCGGGGATCGCGTCGGCGGCGTTGATGCTGAGCGATTCGACGTACCCGCCGCGCGCCTGCGCGTCTTCCGCGATCCGCTGCGCCGCGTCCGCGACGTCGTCGACCACGATCGTCGCGGATGCGGTGGAGATCACCGCTCGCGGGCTCTGGGCGGCGGCCTCGGCCTGCGCCGGCTCCCGGTCCGCTCCCGCTTCCGGGACGACGGCAGCACCGGAGTCGGTCGCGGGCGCCACGGCGTAACTGTCTCCCCCGCCCGGCAGCGACGACAGGACGCCGGGGGCGATCACCGCCGCGACCACGACGATGGCGGCCGCGGCCGCCCCGACCGAC
The DNA here is from genome assembly GCF_008727775.1 of Microbacterium lushaniae. NCBI lineage: Bacteria > Bacillati > Actinomycetota > Actinomycetes > Micrococcales > Microbacteriaceae > Microbacterium > Microbacterium lushaniae. The sequence continues at coordinate 2,126,267 of NZ_CP044232.1, read as the reverse complement.
CACCCGAGGGTGCGCCGTCGCTGCTGCCGGCGACGGTCGTCGGCGATGCGTGCGAACACGTCGCGCTCGATGGCCGTGAGGCGCTCGTCGCTGAGTTCGGGCAGCGCCGAAGGGCCGATGTGCGTGTTCATGAGTTCTCCGTCTCGGTCACGGCACCGCGCACGCGTGTGCGGATGCGGGAGAGACGATTGCGCACGACGCCGTGGGCCACGCCGAGCGCTTCGGCGGCGGCCTGATAGGCATAGCCCTCGGCGGCGCACAGCCGGAAGATCTCGCGGTCCAGGTCGCTGAGGCCTTCGACTTCGCGCAGGATCGCGGCCACCGTCACACCGTCGATCACCTGCTTCTCGACGTCGACGGCGTCGGGGATGCTGTCATCCAGCTCGGTCGACCGGTTCCGGTCACGCCGACGGGCGCGCAGTCGGTTCGCCGCCTGCAGCCGGCAGATCGTCGCCAGCCACGGCAGGAGCGACGCGCCCTGCAGCTGCAGGCGAGGGATCTTCTGCCACGCCAGGACGAAGGTCTCCTGCGTGACGTCCTCCGCGTCGGGGGCGTTCTCGAGCAGGCGATGCGCGATCCAGTACACCGGTCGCGCGTACGCCCGGTACAGCGCCCGGAAGGCGAACTCCGATCCGCCCGCGGCCTGCGCCACCAGCGTCGCGTCGTCCACCTGCTCGTGCGTCATGTCGTCCCGTCCCCGGTGGCGCCCCCGCGCCGCCGGCTCATTGTCTCTCAATGAGAGAGTGTCCGGCGGGCGGTAATCGTCTTGTATCGGGGTTCGGCGTACTGTCCTCGCGGTAGACTCGTCGCCGCGAGAGGGAGTATCCCGACAGTGCGCATCCGTCATCACGGGCCCCTCCCCGGGCCCCGGGTACGCGCCGCGACACGCGTCGCGGGGAGAGACTTTCGGCGTCCACCGACCCCTCATTCCCCGAAAGGCCCCGATGGATCTGGAACTGCCGCTCTGGTTCGAGATCGGTTCGCTCGTCGTGCTGACCCTCATCCTGCTGGCCGACCTGCTGCTGATCCTCAAGCGGCCGCACATCCCGTCGACCCGCGAGTCGACGCTGTGGGTGGTGTTCTACGTCACGCTGGCGCTCATCTTCGCCGGTCTCATGTGGGTCTTCGCGGGGGGCGAGTACGCCGGGCAGTTCATCGCCGGCTGGCTGACGGAGTACAGCCTCTCGATCGACAACCTCTTCGTGTTCGTGCTGATCATGTCGCAGTTCTCGGTGCCCCGCCGCTATCAGCAGGAAGTCCTGATGGTGGGCATCATCATCGCCCTGGTCCTGCGCGGCGCGTTCATCCTCGTCGGCGCCGCGATCATCGAGAACTTCAGCCCGATCTTCTACCTCTTCGGCGCGTTCCTCGTCTACACCGCGATCCGGCAGGCGTTCCCCGGCGGCGACCACGACGACGACGCCAAACGCGAGGGCTTCGTCGTCCGCCAGCTGCGCCGCATGATCGACATCAGCGACGAGTACGACGGATCCAAGATCCGCACGGTCGTGGGCGGCAAGAAGATGTGGACGCCCATGATCATCGTGTTCGTGGCGATCGGTGTGACCGACCTGCTCTTCGCGATCGACTCCATCCCCGCCATCTTCGGCATCACCCAGAGCGCCTTCATCGTCTTCACCGCGAACATCTTCGCGCTGATGGGGCTGCGCCAGCTCTACTTCCTGCTCGGCGACCTCCTGGACCGCCTGCGCTACCTGCACTACGGGATCGCGTTCATCCTGGCCTTCATCGGCGTCAAGCTCGTCTTCCACGCCATGCACGTGAACGAGCTGCCGTTCATCAACGGGGGCGAGCACATCGAGTGGGCGCCGGAGATCTCCACGATGGCGTCCCTGGTCGTGATCGTGGCGGCCATGGCCGTGGCCACGATCGCGAGCCTCCTCGCCTCGGCGCGCGACCGGCGGACGGCGGCGACGGCGACCGCCGCAGCGTCCCGCGTGGCCGATGAGAAGGGCACACCGCCCACGGTCTAGCGCTCCTCCACCGAGCGCGGCGAGGGCTGAGTCGCGCGGCGGGAACGACGCTGCGGCGACGCCGCCGCGGCGTCGTCGGGCGCGGCTGACCCGGTGGTATCGTGGGCGCGTGCGGATCGCTCGCCTTCTCCTTAGCGGCCGCGACGAGACCTCGTAACAGGCCTCTCTCGTCGCGGAGTTCGTCGCGGGCTTGATCCCCATTCCGAGGAGAACGGCAGAATCCAATGAGTACGGCGCACCCCGAAATCACGTCCATCCCCGACCGTCCCCGCACTCTGGCCGAGAAGGTCTGGGACGACCACCTCGTCGTCAAAGGCGAGAACGGCGAGCCCGACCTGATCTACATCGACCTGCATCTGGTCCACGAGGTCACGAGTCCTCAGGCCTTCGATGGCCTGCGGGCCGAGGGACGCCCCGTGCGGCGGCTGGACCTCACCATCGCCACGGAAGACCACAACACCCCCACCCTCGACATCGACAAGCCGATCGCCGACCTCACAAGCCGCACCCAGATCGAGACACTGCGCCGGAACGCGGCGGAGTTCGGCGTGCGCCTGCACTCCCTCGGCGACGCCGAGCAGGGCATCGTCCACGTCGTCGGGCCGCAGCTGGGCCTGACGATGCCCGGCATCACGGTCGTGTGCGGCGATTCGCACACCTCGACGCACGGCGCGTTCGGGGCCATGGCGTTCGGCATCGGCACGAGCGAGGTCGAGCACGTCCTGGCGACGCAGACCCTGCCGCTCAAGCCCTTCAAGACGATGGCCATCACCGTCGAGGGCGACCTCCAGCCGGGCGTGACCGCGAAAGACATCATCCTCGCCGTGATCGCCAAGATCGGCACCAACGGCGGTCAGGGGTACGTGCTGGAGTACCGCGGCAGCGCCATCCGCGCCCTCTCGATGGAGGGGCGCATGACGATCTGCAACATGTCGATCGAAGCCGGTGCCCGCGCCGGGATGGTCGCCCCCGACGAGACGACCTTCGCCTACCTCCAGGGGCGGCCGCACGCGCCGACGGGGCAGGACTGGGAGGACGCCGTCGCGTACTGGCGGACGCTCCCCAGCGACGAGGGCGCCGTCTACGACGCCGAGGTGTTCCTGGATGCCGCGGAGCTGGAGCCGTTCGTGACGTGGGGGACCAACCCCGGTCAGGGCGTTTCCCTGAGCGACGTCGTCCCCGACCCGGCCGCGATGACCGACCCCGCCGAGAAGGTCGCCGCCGAGCGGGCCCTGCAGTACATGGATCTGACCCCCGGCACGCCGATGAAGGACGTGCCGGTGGATGCGGTGTTCATGGGTTCGTGCACGAACAGCCGTATCGAAGACCTCCGCGCCTTCGCCTCGATCGTCCGCGGGCGCACCAAGGCCGAGGGTGTGCGCGTCATGGTCGTTCCCGGGTCGGCGCGCGTGCGCCTGGAGGCCGAAGCCGAGGGCCTGGACAAGGTCTTCGAAGAGTTCGGCGCGGAATGGCGCTTCGCCGGGTGCTCGATGTGCCTGGGCATGAACCCCGACCAGCTCGCCCCCGGTGAGCGGTGCGCCTCGACCTCGAATCGCAACTTCGAGGGCCGCCAGGGCAAGGGCGGCCGCACCCACCTGGTCTCGCCGCTGGTGGCCGCCGCGACCGCCGTGCGCGGGACGCTGTCGAGCCCCGCCGACCTGGCACCGCTGCACGAGACCGCGACGATCGGGGCGGAGGCCTGACATGGAGAAGTTCGTCACCCACACCGGTGTCGTCGCACCGCTGAAGCGATCCGCCGTCGACACCGACCAGATCATCCCCGCCGTCTACCTCAAGCGCGTCACCAAGACCGGCTTCGAAGACGCGCTGTTCGCCAACTGGCGCCAGGACCCCGACTTCCTCCTGAACCAGCCGGCGTTCTCGGCCGCGTCGATCCTGGTCGCCGGAGCCGACTTCGGCACGGGTTCCAGCCGCGAGCACGCCGTGTGGGCGCTGCGCGATTACGGCTTCCGCGTCGTCCTCAGCCCCAAGTTCGCCGACATCTTCCGCGGCAATGCGGGCAAGCAGGGCCTCGTCACGGGCGTGATCACCGAGGCCGACCTGGAGCGGATCTGGGCGGCCGTCGACGCCGAGCCGGGGGTGCAGATGACGGTGGATCTCGACAAGCGGGAAGCGGAGATCGGCGATCTCCGGATCGCGTTCGACATCGACGATTACACTAGGTGGCGGCTCCTCGAAGGGCTCGACGACATCGGGCTCACCCTGCGGAACGAACACAAGATCGCGCAGTTCGAGGCACGCCGCGAGGGATGGCGGCCACGGACGCTCCCCGTCCGGTAGCCACGTCAGACCCCACCAGGGTCGGCGCCATCCCCTCGTCAACACCAAGTGAGGTCCCTGCATGAGAGCACTCGTCCCCGACGCCGGTCCCGCCTACTCCGGGCCCGCCGGCGAATCCGGTGAGGTCCTCTCCATCCGCGGGGGCCGCCCGCTGCGTGGAGACGTCGAGGTCAAGGGCGCGAAGAACCTCGTCACCAAGGCGATGGTGGCCGCCCTCCTCGGCGAGACGCCCAGCGTCCTGCGCGACGTGCCGGACATCAGCGACGTGCAGATCGTCCGCTCCCTCCTCGAGGTGCACGGTGTGCGCGTCGAGGACGGCGAGGGCGGCTCGATCCACCTCGATCCCAGCGGCGCCGCGACGGCGCACTTCGAGGAGATCGACGCGTACGCGGGGGCATCCCGCATCCCGATCCTCTTCTGCGGACCGCTGCTGCACCTCCTCGGCGAGGCCCTCATCCCCGACCTCGGCGGCTGCCGGATCGGTGACCGTCCGATCAACTTCCACATGGATGCGCTGCGCGCGTTCGGCGCGGTCGTGGACAAGAGCTACGAGGGCATCCGCATCACGGCGCCCGACGGCCTGCACGGCGCGAAGATCGAACTGCCCTACCCGAGTGTGGGTGCCACCGAGCAGGTGCTGCTGACGGCGGTCAAGGCCAAGGGCGTCACCGAGCTGCGCAACGCGGCCATCGAGCCGGAGATCATGGATCTGATCGCCGTGCTGCAGAAGATGGGCGCCATCATCTCCTACGAGCCGAACCGCGTGATCCTCATCGAGGGCGTCGACTCGCTCCGTGGCTATGACCACCGCGCGATCTTCGACCGCAACGAGGCCGCGTCGTGGGCGTGCGCGGCCCTTGCCACCGACGGCGAGATCTTCGTCCGCGGGGCCAAGCAGCAGGAGATGCTCACGTTCCTGAACGTGTTCCGCAAGGCGGGCGGTTGGTTCGACGTGCAGGAGGACGGCATCCGGTTCCGCCGCGACGGCGCCCTCAAGCCCGTGATGGTCGAAACCGACGTTCACCCGGGGTTCATGACCGACTGGCAGCAGCCCCTCATCGTGGCCCTCACGCAGGCGGAGGGCACCTCCGTCGTCCATGAGACGGTGTACGAGAACCGCCTGGGATTCACCGCTGCGCTCGTGCAGATGGGCGCCGACATCGTCGTGCACCCGCAGGGGATCGACAGCCCCGACCGTCGCGTGCCCCGACGTTCGCTCGAGCAGGCGGCCGTGATCAACGGCCCGACCCCGCTGCACGCCGCGGATGTCGTGGTCCCCGACCTGCGCGGCGGCTACAGCTACGTGATCGCCGCACTCGCGGCCGAGGGGGAGTCGGTGGTCCGCAACATCGGCATCATCCGCCGCGGATACGAGAAGTTCCTCGCCAAGCTCGACGCGGTGGGCGCCGACTTCGACGTCATCGGATGACCGTGGCCCGTCACCGTCGCGTGTCGCGCGAGAAGTCACGGCCGAGCGTCTTCTGGCTGCTGGGGGCCGTGGTCGAGCCCGCGGTGAGCGTGCTCGCCAAGATCGAGATCTCCGGCCGGGAGCACCTGCCTGCGGAGGGCCCGTTCATCCTGGCGGCCAATCACATCTCCGAGTTCGACCCGTGCGTGGTGGCCGTCGCCGTGTGGCGACTGGGCCGGGCGCCGAGCTTCTTCACGAAGGAGAGTCTGTTCCGCATCCCGGTGCTGGGCGCAGCCCTGCGCGCGACGGGGATGGTGCCGGTCGCACGGGCGTCGTCGGGGGTCTCGGCCCGCGAGACGATCCGCAATGCCGAGAAGCTCGTCGCGCACGGGCGCGGCGTCGTCGTCTATCCCGAGGGCTCGCTGACGCGTGATCCCGACCTGTGGCCGATGCGGGGCAAGACCGGCGCGGTGCGCCTGGCCCTCGCGGGAAACCTGCCCATCATCCCGGTTGCGCACTGGGGCGTGCAGGAGATCATGCCCCGGTACGGCAAGCTCCGGCTGTGGCCCCCGCGCCGCCCCGTGCGCGTCGTGTTCGGACCCCCGGTGGACCTCTCCGCATACCGGGAGGGCAGCACGCAGCCGGCGGTGCTCTTGCAGGCGACGTCGGTCGTGATGGACCGCATCACCGATCTGCTCTCGCAGCTGCGCGGCATCCCCGCTCCCCCGAGCGCTGGGATCCCGCGGTGCACGGGCAGAAGGAGACGGGTCGTCTTGAGTCGTAGGCAGGAGGTCCCGCTGCCGCGCGTCGCGGTGCTCGGTGCGGGAAGCTGGGGAACGACGTTCGGCAAGGTGCTCGCCGACGGCGGCGCGCACGTGACCATGTGGTCGCGCCGGCCCGAGCAGGCGGAGGAGATCCGCCAGGCCCACCGCAACACGCAGTATCTGCCGGGCATCAACCTGCCTCGGCAGATGACGGCGACATCCCACCTCGCCGACGCCCTCGAAGGCGCCGACCAGATCTACCTGTCCGTGCCCAGCCAGGCGCTGCGGGAGAACCTCGCGGCCGTGCGCCCGCTCGTGGCGGCCTCGGATGCTCCGATCGTCTCGCTCATGAAGGGCGTGGAGAAGGCGACGGGGATGCGGATGAGCCAGGTGATCGAGGAGGGTCTGCAGTGCGACCCGGCGCGCATCGCCGTCGCCTCCGGGCCGAACCTCGCCCTGGAGATCGCCCGCGAGCAGCCCACGGCCGCGGTGATCTCCTCTACCAGTCAGGCCACCGCCGAAGCCGTGGCGCTGCGGGCCCGCAACCGGTACTTCCGCACCTTCGTGAACACCGATGTCATCGGCACGGAGTTCGGCGGCGTGCTGAAGAACCTCATCGCCGTCGCGATCGGCATCGTCGACGGCGTCGGGTACGGCGAGAACACCAAGGCGTCGATCATCACGCGTGGCCTGGTCGAGATGACGGATTTCGCCGTGGCGCAGGGCGCGCATCCCGAGACGCTGCAGGGGCTCGCGGGTCTGGGCGACCTCATCGCGACGTGCCAGTCGCCGCTCAGCCGCAACAACACCGCCGGAAGGCTGCTGGGGCAGGGGGTGACGCTGCCCGATGTCATCAAGCAGATGCAGCAGACCGCCGAAGGGCTCGCCTCGGTCGCCCCCGTGCTGCAGCTGGCCCGTGAAGTGGGGGTGGAGATGCCCATCGTCGAGCAGGTGAAGATGGTGCTGGACGGCACGATGGACCCTCGCGACATCGCCCCGCACCTCACCACCGACGACGACAAGCCCACGGGCGAAAGGACGCAGAATGGACAAGCCGGTGGTCGTGGTGCTCTTTGGCGGTCGATCCAGCGAGCACTCGATCAGTTCCGCGACGGCGGGCGGCGTCCTTCGGGCGATTGATCGTGACCGTTACCGTGTGATCCCGGTGGGGATCACACGCGAGGGCGCCTTCGTGCTGGAAGACGACGACCCCGACAAGTTCGCGCTGGAGGGTGCGACGCTCCCCGAGGTGGCCGACAACGGCACCCGCATCCGCTGGCCCGAGTCCACGGCGACGCGGGAGCTGACGGTGCTGGATGAGTCGGGGGAGCGCTCGCTCGGCGACATCGACGTGGTGCTGCCGATCCTGCACGGCCGCTTCGGTGAGGACGGCACCGTGCAGGGCATGCTCGAACTGGTCGGCCTGCCCTACGCCGGTGCGGGCGTGCTGATGTCGGCGCTGGGCATGGACAAGCATGTGACCAAGAGCGTCCTTCGATCCGCCGGCGTCCCCGTGGTCCCGTGGGTCGCGGTGAGGCGGGCGGATCTCGTCCGCGACCGCGAGGAGGCCGAGCGCCGGATCGCCGCCCTCGGGCTGCCGGTGTTCGTCAAGCCGAACCGGTCGGGTTCGTCCGTCGGGGTGACGAAGGTCTCCGCGTGGGAGGAGCTGGAGCCGGCGCTGGAGGTCGCGTTCGCGGAGGACTCGGTCGTGCTCGTGGAGCAGGCCGTGATCGGGCGCGAGCTGGAGTGCGGGGTGCTGCCCGGACGCGACGGCGCGCCGACGCGCGTGAGCGTCGCCGGTGAGATCGTCGTCAGCGGCCGCGACTTCTACGACTTCGAGGCCAAGTATCTCGGCGCCCCCGGCATCGACCTGGTGTGCCCGGCCGAGCTTCGCGACGGAGAGCTGGCCGAGATGAAGCGGATCGCCGCGCGCGCCTTCGAGGCGTTGGGCGGGGAGGGGCTGGCCCGCGTGGACTTCTTCTTCACGGGCACGGAGTTCTTCGTCAACGAAGTGAACACGATGCCCGGGTTCACACCCATCTCGATGTTCCCGCGATGCTGGATCGCTTCGGGGATGACCTACCCGGAGCTGCTGACCGAGCTCATCGAGGACGGCCTCTCGCGCGCCTGATCCGTCGCGGCGCCGACCTCACGCGCGTGGCGTGCAGACGGAGCCGGTCTTCTCCAGGATCGGGTTCAGGATCGGTGAGAGCGCACGGAGGGTGTCACCGCTGCGCACGACGTCGTAGTCGAGGTAGACCTCCACCGCGGGGGTGCGTCCGAAGGTCGTGAACCGGTAGTGATCGTCGGCCGCTTCGGATTCGTCGATGAGCCAGTCCACGCCCTCGACCGTTTCGCAGCGCAGGGTCGAGGGGCCGGGTTCTGCCACACCGCACGTGAGGATGATGGCCGTGGGGCTGCCCCACGCGGCGGTGGCCTGCGCATCCGTCCAGCGGCGCTCCTGCCCCGACACCCGGTCGGGGAGACGCACCGAGACCGCGGCGCACGCCGGGTCGCCGGCGTTCTGGGCGGGCTGGAGCGACACCGTCCCCGCGCAGCCGGACAGGGTCGCGGCGGCGAGCAGGGAGAGCGCCGCCGCGGCGAGGAGGCGACGCGGGCGGATCACTCCTCCAGGCTAACCCGCCCGGTAGCGTGGTCGTGTGGGTGAGACAGTGGGCGCGATCGGCGAGGGGGAGATCCTCCGCCGCATCCTGGCCCGGCTCCCGCGCTCGGCGGCCCCCGTCGGCCCCGGTGACGACGCCGCCGTGATCGCGGCTCCCGACGGGCGCGTGGTGGCCACGACCGACACGCTCGTGCATGGTCCGGACTTCCGCCTCGCGTGGTCGTCGCCGTTCGAGCTCGGCTGGAAGGCGGCCGCGGTCAATCTCGCCGACGTCGCCGCCATGGGGGCGCGCCCGACGGCGCTTCTGGTCGCCCTCGCGCTCCCGGATGCCACGCCCGCGGCGTTCGTCGACGGACTCGCCGACGGCCTGGCCGCCGCCTGCGCGGAACTGGCACCCGGATGCGCTGTGGAGGGCGGCGATCTCACGGTGTCCGACACCCTGACGATCGCCGTGACCGCGCTGGGCTCCCTCGACGGGCGCGACCCGGTGCGCCGCAGCGGCGCGCGGCCGGGCGACGAGGTGCGTCTCATCGGCGACCTCGGCGTCGCCGCTCGCGGGCTCGCGGTGCTCTTCGACCGGTTCACCGGGCCCACCGGAGAACCGCTGCCGGTGACCGCGGCAGCGCTGGAGGCCCTTCCACCGCACGAGGCGCACGCCGTCGCACGCCAGCTCGCGCCGTGCCCGCCCATCACGGCGGGAGTGACCGCGGCGATGGCCGGGGCCACCGCGATGATGGACGTCTCGGACGGTCTCGCGCTGGATGCGACCCGACTGGCGCAGGCCTCCGGCGTCACGGTGGAGCTGGACAGCACCACCCTCGGGGCGGATGCGACGGCGGCGCTCACCGGCGGCGAAGACCACGCGCTGCTGGTCACGGCCCGACCGGGTGCGATGTCGCTCGGACGGCGCATCGGCGTCGTCGGGGAGCGCGGTGCGGCTCCGCTGACGGTCGACGGCGTGGAGTACGGACGGCGCGGCGGCTGGGACCCCTACCGCGACTGGGACGCCGGGCGCGGCTGACCCCACCACATGACGGTGTCGCCGTACGCGCGCGTGCGGAGGGCCTCCAGTCCGGCTTCGGCCCACGGCGGTTCGGGCGAGCGGCGCGCCCGCTCGACGATCACCACGGCGTCCTCACTCAGACGTCCGGCCAGCGCCTCCAGAGCGGCGGCCAGATCCGCATCGGGCAGGTCGTAGGGCGGGTCGAGGAAGACGAGGTCGTAAGGGCCCCGGGCGGCGGACCCGAGGAACGTCGTCACGGCGGCGCGGTGCACCCGCAGCGGCGCGGACAGCCGCCCGGACTGTGCGACTCGTGCGGCGTTGCGGCGCAGCACGGATGCGGCCTCCGGAGCCTTCTCCACGAAGTCCACCGCCGCCGCGCCCCGACTGGCCGCCTCCAGTCCCAGCGCGCCGGAGCCGGCGTACAGATCGGCCACCCGTGCGCCGTGCAGGAGGTCCGCCGCATCCAGCGCACCGAACAGCGACTCGCGCACACGGTCGCTCGTGGGCCGTGTGCCGGCGGAGGGGACGGCGATCACCGTGCCGCCTGCGGCCCCGGCGATGATGCGTGTCACCGCATCAGCCTACAAAGAGTGCCGGCCCGCAAAGTCGTGAGCGCGAAATCGGTGTCGTCCGCCATGCCTAGACTCGGATCATGCCCGGCCTCTCCCTCGCCTCGCGCCTGGACGGTGCCGTCGGCGGCAAGACCGCGGGGGCGTTCGAGCGCGCCTTCGGCATGACGACGGTGGGCGATCTGCTGATGCACTATCCGCGCCGGTACGCCAAGCGGGGGGAGCTGACGCCGATCGCATCCCTCCCGCTCGGGGAGCCGGTGACCATCGTCGCGGAAGTCGTCAGCGCCGGTGAGCGCCGCATGCAGAATCGGAAGGGCTCGATCCTCGAGGTGGTCATCAGCGACGGCGACGGCCGGATGACGCTGACGTTCTTCAATCAGACGTGGCGCCTGAAGGACCTGCAGCCGGGGCGACGCGGCATGTTCTCGGGGAAGGTGGGCGAGTACCGCGGCGCGACGCAGCTGACGCATCCCGACTACGAGCTGTTCGAAGACGTCGAGAGCGCACGGATGACGGCGGAAAGCTATGCGCAGCTGCCGATCCCGATCTACCCGGCGACCAGCTCGCTGCCCAGCCCGCTCATCCACAAGACCATCTCCCTCGTTCTGGACGGGCTCGGCGACGTCGAGGATCCGCTGCCGGACGACCTGCGGCGCCGCCACGGACTCCTGGATGCGCGGACGGCGCTCGAGCGCATCCATCGCCCCGAGGTGGAGGAGCAGGTGGGCTCCGCCGTGGCGACGCTGCGCATGCACGAGGCCTTCGTGCTGCAGGCCGCGCTCCTGCAGCAGCGGCAGACCGTGCGGGCGATGTCGGCGCGGCAGCGCCCCGCCGCGCCGGGCGGGCTGCTCGAGCGCTTCGACGCGGCGCTGCCGTTCGAGCGCACGGCCGACCAGGTCGCCGTCGGCGACCGCATCGCCGCTGACCTGGCCGGCGAATGGCCGATGAACCGGCTCGTGCAGGGCGAGGTCGGATCGGGCAAGACGCTGGTGGCCCTGCGCGCGATGCTGCAGGTGGCCGAATCCGGCGGACAGTCCGCGCTGATCGCCCCGACCGAGGTGCTCGCCGCCCAGCACGTGCGTTCGATCGCACGGATGCTGGGACCCCAGCTCGCGCCGGAGCTGATGCCGACGCTGCTGACGGGGCAGCTCCCCGCGGCCGAGCGACGCAGGGCGGCGCTGCGCGTGGCATCGGGTCAGGCCCTCATCGTCGTCGGCACGCATGCGCTGCTGAGCTCGTCGACCACCTTCGCCGATCTGGGACTGGTGGTCGTCGACGAGCAGCACCGGTTCGGCGTCGAGCAGCGCGAGGCACTGCGGGCCAAGGGCACGGCGCCCCACACGCTCGTCCTCACCGCCACCCCGATCCCGCGCACCGTGGCGATGACCGTGTTCGGCGACCTCGACGTCTCCACCATCCGCACCATGCCGGCCGGGCGCGCCGGCATCCAGACGTTCGTCGCACCGGTGGCGGAGAAACCGGCGTGGTTCGCCCGGGTGTGGGACCGCGTCGCGGAGGAGGTCGCCCAGGGCCGCCAGGCGTTCGTGGTCTGTGCGGCGATCGACGCCGAGACCGGCGCGGAGGACGACACCGGCGAGGAGGTCCTCGATGACGCCGGGGAGCCTTCGCGCACGCGGTGGGGCGTGGTGCAGGTCGCCGACGTGCTGTCGCGGCATCCGGCGTTCGCGAGCATCCGCGTGCAGATCCTGCACGGCAAGATGCCCGCCGACGAGAAGGACGCGGTGATGCAGGCCTTCGCTCGCGGAGACATCGACGTGCTCGTGGCCACGACGGTGGTGGAGGTCGGCGTCGACGTGCCCAACGCGTCGACGATGGTCATCCTGGAAGCGGATCGGTTCGGCGTGTCCCAGCTGCACCAGCTGCGCGGTCGCGTCGGCCGCGGGGGAGTGCCGGGGCTGTGCCTGCTGGTCACCGAGGCGAGACCGGGTACGCCGGCTCGCGCCCGCGTGGAAGCGGTCGCCGCCACGCTCGACGGGTTCGAGCTCGCCGAGGTGGACCTGGAGCTGCGCGGCGAGGGGGACGTACTGGGGGCTGCGCAGTCCGGCGCCCGCTCCTCGCTGCGCCTGCTGCGCGTCGTCGCCGACGCCGACCTCATCACGCAGGCGCGGGCGGCGGCCGAAGTCGTCCTCGCGGACGATCCGACCCTCGCCGAGCACCGGGGACTGGCTGCCGCGATCGAACGTCGCGTGAGCGCGGAGGAGCGGGCGGCGCTGGCGAAGGGGTGAGCGCCGCGCCCCGATAGGGTGAGGTCATGAACAGTCGGATCGCCGTGGTGCCGGGGTCGTTCGACCCGCCCACCCTGGGACACCTCGACGTGATCCGCCGGGCCGCCGGGCTGTACGACGAGCTGCACGTCCTCGTGGTGCACAACCCCGGCAAGGAGGCCATGCTTCCGATCGCGCAGCGGCTCGCGCTCCTGGAGCAGTCGGTGGCCGAGAGCGGCATCGACGGCGCGGAGATCGTCGTGGCGTCGTGGACGATGGGGCTGCTCGTGGACTACGCCACCGACGTCGGAGCCGGCGTGCTGGTCAAGGGCATCCGCTCGCAGGTGGATGTCGCCTACGAGACACCCATGGCGATCGTCAATCGGCACCTCGCCCATGTGGAGACGGTCTTCCTGCTGCCCGACCCCGCCCATGCGCTCGTGTCCAGTTCACTCGTGCGCCAGGTGGCGGCTCTGGGCGGCGATGTGTCGCCCTTCGTCCCGCCCGCGGTCGCGCGGTTCCTGGACACCGGCGCCCGCGACTGACGAATCCGCTCCGCTCGTACGCGGGTAGCATTGACGACCGTGAGAAACCGACCTGGACCCTTCTCCGTGGCCGTGCGCGACATCATGCGCCGCCCCGGGGAGATGCGCGAATTCGAGCTGGAGGTCCCTGCACCGGACAAGTGGGGCGAGGGCCTCGTGTCGGTGCCGGGGGGCGAGCCGGTCGACATCGACCTCCGCGTGGAATCCGTCCATGAGGGCATGCTGGTCTCGGGCACGGCCGGCACGACGTACTCCGGCGTGTGCGGACGATGCCTGACCGACATCGCCCAGCCCGTCGAAGTCGAGTTTCAGGAGCTTTTCGCGTATCCTGGGGAAGAAGCGGAGGACTTCGAGGTTCGCGACGACCGTGTGGATCTGGAGATTCTCGTTCGGGACGCGATCGTCCTGTCGCTTCCGTTCCAGCCGGTGTGTCAGCCGGATTGCCCCGGCCTTGATCCGGCTACGGGTGAGCGACTGACCGAGAACATCACGGAGCGGCCGCAGGAATCCGTCGATCCCCGATGGGCCGCCCTGCAGAATTTCACCCCAGAGCCCGACGCCGGCGCACCGCGCCGCGACGTAGAGAACACAGGAAAGAGCTAGACATGGCAGGTAACCCCCCGAAGCGGAAGGTCTCCCGCTCGAACACCCGTTCGCGCCGTGCGCAGTGGAAGGCCGAAGCGCCCACGCTGGTCAAGACGGTCGAGAACGGCAAGGTCGTGTACAGCCGTCCTCACCAGGCGAAGGTGGTCACCGACTCGCAGGGCACCGAGCTGTTCCTGGAGTACAAGGGCCGCAAGGTCGCCGACGTCTGACGTGCCCGAGCGCGAGGCGCTCACCGACGAGCTCGGGGTCGACATCGACCCCGAGCTTCTGTCGCTGGCTCTGACGCACCGTTCGTTCGCGTACGAGAACGGCGGGATCGCGCATAACGAGCGCCTCGAGTTCCTCGGCGACTCCGTGCTCGGGCAAGCCGTGACCGTGCGCCTGTTCACGCAGCATCCCGACCTCGACGAGGGCGAGCTCGCCAAGCGTCGCGCGAGCGTGGTCTCCACCGTCGCCCTCGCAGAGGTCGCACGGACGATCGGCCTCGGCGCGCACCTGCGGCTCGGTCGCGGTGAAGACCTCACGGGCGGGCGCGACAAGGATTCGATCCTGGCCGACACGATGGAGGCCGTCATCGGCGCCACCTATCTCTCGGCCGGTCCGGATGCCGCGACCGCGCTCGTGCTGCGCCTGGTCGAGCCTCTCCTGGCCGATCCCGACCGCTACGGCGCCGCGATGGATCCCAAGACGAGCCTGCAGGAACTGGCTGCGCGTCAGGGACTGCCCGCGCCGGCGTATGAAGTGGACGCACGCGGCCCCGACCACGACCGCCGGTTCACGGCGACGGTGCGGGTGGGGGAGCTGGCCGGCACCGGCGAGGGATCCAGCAAGAAGCAGGCCGAGATGGCCGCGGCGCTGACCGCGTGGCGCCGCCTCAGCACGCATGCCTGAGCTGCCCGAGGTCGAAGTCGTCCGTGGCGGACTGGAGCCCGCCGTCGCCGGCGCCCGCATCAGCGGGGTGACGGTACTGGACGAACGGGCGCTGACCCGTCACCGCGGCAGCGCGTCCGAATTCGAGGCGGCGCTCACCGGCCGGACGATCGAGGGCGCCGCGCGCCGCGGCAAGTTCCTGTGGCTGCCGCTGGCCGGCCAGCCGGAGCAGCCGGAGGCGCTGATGGCACACCTGGGGATGAGCGGGCAGATGCTGCTGCGCTCCCCGGGCGCGCCGACCGAGCGTCACGAGCGCGTGCGTATCGACGTGGATTCGCCGCAGCACGGTGAGCTCGCCGTCGTCTTCGCCGACCAGCGCACGTTCGGCTCCCTCGCCGTCGACGCGCTCGTCCCCACCGCGGACGGCGCTCCGGGCGGCTGGGGAAGCGCTCGTCCGGAGGTGCCCTCGCAGGCCGCGCACATCGCCCGCGACCCGCTGGACCCCGCGTTCGCAGACGCCCGCTTCCGCGACGCGCTGCGAGGCAGGAAGTCCGGCATCAAGCGTGTACTGCTGGATCAGACCACCGTCAGCGGCATCGGAAACATCTACGCCGACGAGGCGCTGTGGGCGGCGCGCCTGCATCCGGCGACTCCCGCGCAGGAGCTGTCGACCCGCGCCGCCCGGCGCCTGCTGGCGGAGGTGCGCGCGGTGCTGGAGAAGGCACTGGCGGAAGGCGGCACGAGCTTCGATGCGCAGTACGTCAACGTCAACGGTCAATCCGGCTACTTCGCCCACTCGCTGAACGCCTACGGCCGCACCGGCCGGCCGTGCCCGCGGTGCGGCCGTCCGATCGTGCGCGTGTCGTTCATGAATCGCTCGAGCCACTACTGCCCGCACTGCCAGCGGGCCCCGCGCGGGGCCTGATCTGCCGGTCCGGAGCCTGACCGGCTGCGCTCCGGTACCCTTGTGTGTAGACCTTGGAAGATCTACGCTTCAAGCGTGTGGAGCGTGGACATCGAGCCCGTTGCCGAATGGCTCGCTTCGCTTGACCAGAAGTCTCGTGAACACGTGGTAGCTGCAATCGAGCTCCTGGAGGAGCAAGGTCCAAACCTGGGCCGGCCCATCGTGGACACGGTGGTCAACTCCAGACACAAGAACATGAAAGAGCTGCGGCCAGGTTCCACAGGTCGATCCGAACTACGGGTGCTTTTCGCCTTCGACACCGAGCGGCAGGCGATCATGCTGGTCGCCGGTGACAAGGCAGGCAACTGGAACCGCTGGTACAAGAAGAACATCCCAAAGGCAGACGACTTGTTCGACGAGCACCTGAGGGACCTGAGGAAGAAGCTGGAAGGAAAGTGAGCGCGATGGCCGTATCGCTGAAGGACTTCGTCGCCGATCACCCCGTCAATCGTGAGCGTGTCGATGCGCACAAGGAGCGGATGCTCTCTGAGGTCCGCGCCTACCGGTTGCGTGAATTGCGCGAGCAGCTGGGACTGACCCAGGCAGAGCTGGCCAAGCGCATCGGCGTCGGCCAGCGTCAGGTTTCGAAGATCGAGCACGGCGACCTCGATAGCGCGAAGGTAGGCACCATCCGTAAGTACCTTGAGGCCGTCGGCGGCGATCTGGTCGTGGAGTACGTCTCCGGCGATCGTCGCCTGCAGGTTGCCTGAGCTCTGAGATCTGGTCTGCGTTCACGCGCTCAGCCCGGCTCAGAGAGGTGTCCACCCGCAGCCCCGGCAGGTTCACTCGCCCGGTGAGAGCACCTTCTTCCAGCCGCCCTCGTAGGCGATCGGGGCGAAGCCGATGGCCTCGTTGATGTCGAGCATGGGCCGGTTCTCCTCCGCGTTGATGGTCACCACGCGAGGCGAGTGGGGTGCGACGCTTCGCCATGCGATCAGGGCTGCGCACTTGACGAGCATCCCCAGCCGGTGGCCGCGGTGCTCGGAGAGGACGAGGGTGTCCTCCTGATGGGTGGCCTGGGTGCCATCGCCCCCGATGACGAGCTCGTTGAACGCGACGATGTCACCGGAGTCGACGTGTTGAGCGGCGGTCACGAGCATCCGGCGACGTGCGTCCAGGTAGAACCGTTCGTGACGGCGCAGGCGATCGGCATCCCACGCCTCCTCGTCGAACTCCAAACCGGCCGCCGGCGCGTCGGTGACCATGCGCGACTTCATCCACGCGTACCCGTCGACGAACTCCGGCGGTGTCGGCAGCTCCCACTGCACGACGCGATAGCCCTCGGCCGCCAGCGTCGCCCGCTGCAGCAACCGGTCGAGGTGGTCGGGCAGGCCGGGATCGGTGAGGTCGAGGGCACCGACCCGCTCCACCTGCTCGAGGGAATGACCGTGCCGCAGGTAGAAGCGGGCCGCATGATCGCGCGGGACGCTGCCGTATCCGGTCGGCGACGGCAGACGGCTCTCGTCAGAGGCGGGATGCTGCGCCCACGACTGCAGCACCGTGCGTCGGTGGGCGCGTGCGGTGTGCTCGACCAACTCGTAGGCCGCACTGCCGATCCCGCGGCCCCACACCGCGCGGCGCAGCTCCACGAGCCAGTAGGCCACGCGGGAGCCCTCCTCCAGCGGGATGTCCACGCCGATCCGGCCGACGATGTCGCCGTCGAGGACGACGGTCCACAGCATCCGGTGTTCGTGCGGCCCGGGCGCGTAGGCGGGGAGCAGCTCGTGCGGGGTGAGGTGGAAGTCGTCGTGTCCGGAGATCTCGGTGGAGACGAGGTTGCGCACGCGCACCATCTCCACGAAATCGCCGGCGTCGTCGGCGTCGGCAGAAGCCGGGAGGGGCAGCGGCCGCAGCTCAAGGCCCGGAGGGGGAGTGCTCATGGGATTCCTTCACGCAGTCGGGGCAGGGCTACCGCGTCGGAGCCGCCGTGCGGCGGCCCCGACGCAGGCATCAGGATCGGGTGGGCAGGAGCGCGGCCATCCGCTGGGCGGTCAGTTCGCGCGCCTCGCGGGCGCGCTGGGCAGAGCGCCGCCGCGAGTGGACGTCGTGACCGGGGGCGGGCTGGATGCTGCGGGTGCCGTGCAGCAGCAGCCACAGGCCCAGGCGCAGTGACAGCCTATCGATCGGCCGCACGGCGTGCGCAAGGGAGCGCAGGTCGTTCAGGACGTCGCGATCGGTGCCGTCGTGTGACCGGGCGAGGTCGAGAGAGGTGTTCATCAGAGGGCTTTCGTGGGTCGAGGAGGTCATCGCCCGATGGGGCGCGAAGGGGCGCGGCGACAAGCGCGCGGGATGCGGGACGGTGCCGCACAGCGGCAGCCGAAGCCGCGGGGGTGGACGGGTCTCCGGCCAGAAGACGGAGTTCTTCCCGGAAGCCGCTCAGCAGGCTGTGGGGGTGGCGCAGAAGGAGACGGTCACAGCGCGGGCCCCGGACGGGGTTCCCATCGGAGTGATGCGAAACGCAATGGGCTGAATCATGGCTGTGACCTCCTCTCGACTTCAGACGCGATCTGAGACGTTAGCGCGCGCGGGCGGCCACGTCAAGCGTTTTCTCAGGAAGCCCCTGCTTCCGGGCGTGTCGGAGCCGGCGGCAGCGCGTCCGCACGGCACGCCGCGCCGGGTTCTCAGACACGTTCGGGTACCGTGAGCCGGTGAGGAACCCGGCCGGGAAGGCGCATCCATGCACCTGAAGAGCGTCACGCTCAAGGGCTTCAAGTCGTTCGCCCAGCCGACGACCTTCGCTCTGGAGCCGGGCGTGACCTGCATCGTCGGGCCCAACGGCTCCGGTAAGTCCAACGTCGTCGACGCGCTCGCGTGGGTCATGGGCGAGCAGGGCGCGAAGACCCTCCGCGGCGGCAAGATGGAGGACGTCATCTTCGCCGGCACCTCCACGCGAGGACCGCTCGGCCGGGCCGAAGTGCAGTTGACCATCGACAACAGCGACGGCGCGCTGCCCATCGAGTACGCCGAGGTCACGATCAGTCGCACGCTGTTCCGCAACGGGGCGAGCGAATACGCGATCAACGGCGAGACCTGCCGCCTCCTGGACGTGCAGGAACTCCTGAGCGACTCCGGCCTCGGCCGCGAGATGCACGTCATCATCGGGCAGGGACGCCTCGACAGCGTGCTGCAGGCCACGCCGGAGGACCGACGCGGGTTCATCGAGGAGGCGGCCGGCATCCTCAAGCACCGTCGCCGCAAGGAGAAGACCCTCCGCAAGCTCGAGGCGATGGAGACGAACCTCACGCGCCTGAGCGATCTGGCCGGCGAGCTGCGCCGCCAGCTGAAGCCTCTCGGGCGCCAGGCGGAGATCGCCCGGGAGGCGGCGACGATCGCCGCTGTCGTCCGAGACGCGAAGGCCCGCCTGTTCGCCGACGAGCTCGTGGCGCTGCGCACGCAGCTGGCCGATCACGCCCGGGCCGAGAACGAGCGGCACACCGAACGGGTCGTGCTCCAGGACCAGGCCGAGAACCTGCGGGTGCGCATCGAGCGGCTCGAGAACGACCAGCGGTCCGAAGCGGTCGACCGTGCGCGGCGGGTGGCGTTCTCGCTGCAGCAGGTGCAGGAGCGGCTGCGCGGACTGTACTCCCTCGCCGGCCAGCGGCTCACCCTCCTCTCGGCGGACGACGACGACCCCGGCGGGTTCTCCGCCACCGTCTCGCGGGGCATGATCGATGACGCCCGCGCCGAGATCGACGAGATCTCCGCGGGGCTGGGAGACGCGCAGGATGCCGCCGCCCAGGCCGCCCGCGCCGTCACCCGCGCCCGCGCCGAACTCGATGCCCTCGACGTGGACATCGCCGCCCAGAGCGCGCTGGTCTCGGAGCACGACATGCGCATCACCGCGCTGCGCGGCACGGCCGAGGCCGCAGCATCCGCCCTGGGGGCCGTGCGATCCGCCGTCGAGCGTCAGCAGCGGGCGCTGGATGCCGCGCTCCTGCGTCGCGCCGAAGCCGAGGCCGAGCGGGAGGGGCTCGAACCCGAGTTCGCGCCCGAGGAGTCGGCCGCCGAGCATTCGGCCGCATACGAACGCGCGCAGCGGGAAGCCCACGAGGCCGAGACGGCCGTGGCGGGGCTGCGCGAACGGCTCCACGCCGCCGAACGCGAGGTGGAGGCGCTCACGGCGCAGACCACCGCGCTGGGCCGCGCATTGGATGTGCGCAACGCCGCCGCCGAGCTCGTGGCCGGGGGAGGAGCCGGCATCCGCGGGCTCGTCAGCGACGCGGTGAAAGTCCGTGCGGGCTTCGAAGCCGCCGTCGCTGCGGCTCTCGGCCCGCTGGCCGAAGGCCTCCTCGTGGAAACGCGCGACAACGCCTTCGCCACGGCGCTCCTCGCGCGCGACGGCGACCTGGGAGTCGTCGACATCCTCACCGCGCAGACCAGCGCCCGCCGCGCCGAGCCGCCCGCGATCGCAGGGGTCGTCGCGGCCGCCGACGTCGTCACCGCCCCCGACGGGGTGAGGGCGCTGCTGTCGTGGGTGCTCGTGGCCGACGATCTGCCTGCCGCCCGCGCCGCCCTCGCCGAGCTCGGGGACGCACCGGCCCCCTTCACGATCGTCACGCGCGCCGGCGAGGTCGTCACGGCCGTGACCGTGCGCGCCGGCTCGGGTGCCGGGCGCTCACGCCTCGAACTGGCCGCCGAGCGCGACGCTGCGGCGGAGCGCCTGACCGAGGTGACCGTCATCGCCGACTCGCTGCGCGAGGCGCTGGTGGATGCGGTGGCCGCGCAGGACTCGGCACGCCAGCGCGCGCGAGAGACGCTGAACGCGCTCCGCGCACAGGACGCCGCCCTCGCCGCCCACGCGGAGAAGGTCAACCGCGCCACCGTCCGCCACGAGGCTGCCGTCGCCGAATGCGAGCGGCTTCAGGCCGGACTCGCCCAGGCGCAGGCCGCCGTGGCCGACGCGGAGGCCGCGGAGCGCGCGGCCGGAGGCGCGCTCGAGCGAGCGCTGGAGGCGCCGCGCCCGATCCTGGATGCCTCAGCCCGCGACGGCCTGCTCGCAGCCCTCGAACAGGCGCGCGACACCGAGATGCGCGCGCGGCTGGACGTCGAGACGCTCCGCGAGCGCGTGCGTGCGGGCGAGGCCCGCGTCATCCAGCTCGAACGCCAGCGCGAACGTGAACGCGCGGCCGCCGAGGAAGCGGCCCGCCGCGCCGTCGTGCGGCGTGCGCAGCGGGAGATCGCCGCCGATGTGGCAGCCCAGCTTCCCGCGCTTCTGGACTCCGTCGACCGCTCGGTCAGTCAGGCGCGCGTGGACCTGGCCGCGGCCGAGTCGGCACGCACGGCGGTGACGGCCGAACTCGCCCAGGCTCGCAGCCAGGAGGCCGCCCTGCGCGATCGCCTGGGCGCGCTCACCGAGAACGTGCACGGCCTCGAGCTGCAGATCCACGAGAAGCGTCTGCACGTGACGAGCCTGCTCGAGCGCGTGCACTCCGAACTGGGCCTCGACGAGGATATTCTCGTTCGGGAATACGGCCCCGACCAGCCGATCCCCTCCGATGCGCCCGCCGCCGAGGGCGAAGACGCGCCGCCGCCGGTCGCGTTCGACCGCGCGGCACAGAAGCGCCGCCTCGCCGACGCCGAGAGAAAGCTCTCCCAGCTCGGGCGCGTGAACCCGCTCGCGTTGGAGGAGTACGCGGCCCTCGAGCAGCGTCACGCGTTCCTCACGGAGCAGCTGGGCGACCTCACGCAGACGCGCAAAGACCTGCTGACCATCATCGACGAGCTCGACGAGCGGATGCAGACCATCTTCGTCGCGGCCTTCGAAGACACCAAGGCCGCGTTCGCGGAGGTGTTCCCCATCCTCTTCCCCGGCGGGACCGGCAGCATCACCCTCACCGACCCGGATTCGCCGCTGACGACCGGGATCGAGGTCTCGGTGCGTCCCGTGGGCAAGAAGATCGAGCGGCTCTCGCTGCTCTCCGGCGGCGAGAGGTCGCTGGCGGCGGTGGCCTTCCTGGTGTCGATCTTCCAAGCCCGGCCGAGCCCCTTCTACATCCTCGACGAGGTGGAGGCCGCCCTCGACGACGCCAACCTCGGCCGGCTCCTCGGCGTCTTCGAGCGCCTGCGCGAGAGCAGCCAGCTCATCGTCATCACCCACCAGAAGCGCACGATGGAGATCGCCGATGCCCTCTACGGCGTCTCGATGCGCCAGGACGGCGTCTCGGCGGTCGTGGGCCAGCGCGTCGGCGACCGCGCGTCGGCCTGACCGCGGCCCGTAGGCTGGAGGCATGGCGGAGAACTCCTGGTCGCTCGGTCGCGCGCTGCGCGGACTGTTCGTCAAGCCCACGATCGACGAGACGACGTGGGAAGCCCTCGAGACGGCGCTGCTCACCGCCGACTTCGGACCCGACATCACCGAGCGCATCGTCGACGAGCTGCGGGAGAAGGTCGAGCGGTTCCACACGACAGACCCGCGTGATCTCCAGCGGATGCTGCGGGAGACCCTGGAGGAGCACTTCGCGAAGTTCGACACGACGCTGCGCCTCACCGAGCGTCCCGCCGTCGTGCTCGTGGTCGGGGTCAACGGCGTGGGCAAGACGACGACCATCGGCAAGTTCGCGAAGTTCCTCCAGCGCTACGGCAGGTCGGTCGTGGTCGGGGCCGCCGACACGTTCCGCGCCGCCGCCGTCGACCAGCTGGCGACGTGGGCCGAACGCGGGGGAGCGGCGATCGTCCGGCCCCAGCACGAGGGTCAGGACCCCGCATCCGTCGCCTTCCAGACCATCGCCTACGCGAAGGAGACCGGCACCGAGATCGTCCTGGTCGACACCGCAGGGCGCCTGCACACCAAGGGCGGGCTCATGGACGAGCTCGGCAAGATCCGCCGCGTGATCGAGAAGCAGGCCCCCATCAGCGAGGTGCTGCTCGTGCTGGATGCCACCACCGGGCAGAACGGCGTCATGCAGGCGCAGGCCTTCCTCGAGCACGCGGGCGTCACCGGGCTGGTCATCACCAAGCTCGACGGGTCCGCCAAGGGCGGGTTCATCCTGGCCGTTCAGGAGCGCACCGGCATCCCGGTGAAACTCCTCGGCCAGGGCGAAGGGATCGGCGACCTCACCGGGTTCACGCCGCATGTCTTCGCCGCGTCGCTCGTGGACTGACCACGGCGACTATCGCAGTACGGAAGGGACTGGTTTCATAGGGCCATGGCGATCGAGCACGACTTCTTCGGACTCCTCGAGTCGGGCCCGGACGGATCCATCTTCTGGTCCGAGAACGTCGAATTGGGCGACCAGACGGTGACGGTCGACCTGACCGCGCCCGATCAGGACGACGTGTCGCAGGGCGCGCTGGATGTTGCGGCGGCGATGGTGTCGTCTCTGGAGGCGATCGACCGCACGGCCCGCAACGCCATGGTGTCCGAGCTCGATGACCGCACGAGCGAGGTGATCGAGTACATCCTCCAGCAGCAGCAGGTGCTGGGCGATGAGCTGGAGGACCTCATGGTCGATGTCTCCGGTGACGTGCACGTGGACGTCATCCGCTCGCTGCAGCTGATGAGCATGACCATCCTCGCCGACGAGCACGGCGGCAGCGAGCCTTTCGCGGTGCTCGAGTACGCGCTCGATCCCGACGCGACCGACGACGTGCTCCTGGTGAACCTCGCCTCCGACGGGCACGTCCAGTCGGTCACCAGCGCCGACTGACGGTGCCTCTGCCGGGAGGGGTCGGTCGCTGAGCGCGTCCAAGCGTCCGACGATCCCCGGGCGGTGCGGACTAGCCTGGGGGGATGCCGGCAGAGGGACGCAGCGGACGCCCGAGGGCCTCGTCCCGCGAGATCCTCGCCGAAGCCGCATGCGAACTGTTCCTCGAGCAGGGGTATGACGCCACCTCGGTGTCCGACATCACCACGCGCGCGGGTGTGAGCCGCTCGAGCTTCTTCAACTACTTCGCCACGAAGGGCGACGTGCTGTGGGCGGCGCTGGATGAACGCATCCTCGCGCTGACGCGACGCCTGCGCGACCAGCCTGCGGGCGACGCGGACGCCGAGGTGCGCAGCGCCGTGGCCGCCCTCGCCGACGGTTTCCGCCCCGACAGCCTTGCGCTGGCGGCGGCGCAGTCCGAGGCGATGGGCATCCGCGACGACCTCCAGCGTGAGGCGGGGGTGCGCAGGGCGCGCATCGCGGAGGCGATCGCCGAGCGGCTCCGGCGCGAGGGCGTCGATGCGCTCCACGCCGACGTGGTCGGGGCAGCGTACGGGGGCGCCGTGCTCGCGGCCATCTGGCGGTGGGCCGTGCGGGGCCCCGGCAGGACGGAGCTTGCCGATGTGCTGGCCGCCGCACTGGCGGTCGTGCCGCGCGCCGACAGCCTCGACCAGGCGGACGGCGCGCTCGCGTAAACTTGCCGCATCATGGCTACCTTCGGCACGCTCTCCGATCGGCTCACCGACACCTTCCGCAACCTCCGCAAGAAGGGCCAGCTCACGCCCGCGGACGTGGACGGAACGGTCCGCGAGATCCGTCGCGCCCTCCTCGAGGCCGACGTGGCGCTGCCGGTGGTGAAGGACTTCACCGCGGCGGTGCGCGAGCGCGCCCTCGGCGACGAGGTCAATCGTGCGCTCAACCCCGCCCAGCAGGTCGTGCAGATCGTCAACGAGGAGCTCGTCGGCATCCTCGGCGGGCAGCAGCGTCGCCTGCAGTTCGCCAAGAACCCGCCGACGATCATCATGCTCGCCGGCCTCCAGGGCTCGGGGAAGACGACCTTCGCCGGCAAGCTCGCGCGCTCGCTGGAGAAGGAGGGGCACACGCCGCTCCTGATCGCAGCAGACCTGCAGCGCCCCAACGCCGTGAACCAGCTGCAGGTGGTGGCCGAGCGCGCCGGGGCGGCGATCTACGCCCCCGAGCCGGGCAACGGCGTCGGCGACCCCGTGAAGGTCGCGCGTGACGGCGTCGAGTACGCGCGCCGCCAGCAGCACGACACCGTCATCATCGACACCGCCGGACGCCTCGGCGTGGATGCCGAGCTGATGAAGCAGGCCGCCGACATCCGCCGCGCGACCAACCCGGATGAGGTCCTGTTCGTCATCGACGCGATGATCGGTCAGGACGCCGTCAACACCGCCAAGGCGTTCCAGGAGGGCGTCGATTTCACCGGCGTGGTGCTGTCCAAGCTCGACGGCGACGCCCGCGGCGGCGCGGCCCTGTCCGTCGCATCCGTCACCGGCCGCCCCATCATCTACGCCTCCACGGGAGAGGGACTCGAGGACTTCGAGCCGTTCCACCCCGACCGCATGGCGTCGCGCATCCTCGACCTCGGCGACATCCTGACCCTCATCGAGCAGGCCCAGTCGGCCTTCGACGAGACCGAGGCGATGAAGGTCGCCGAGAAGCTCGCGACGGAGACCTTCACGCTCGAGGACTTCCTCGAGCAGATGCAGCAGATGAAGAAGATGGGCTCCATGAAGAAGATGCTCGGGATGCTCCCGGGTGTCGGCTCCATGAAGCAGCAGCTGGAGAACTTCGACGAACGCGAGATCGACCGCACCGAGGCGATCATCCGCTCCATGACGCCCGCCGAGCGGCGCAACCCGAAGCTGCTCAACGGCTCGCGACGCCTGCGGATCGCGCGCGGTTCGGGTATGACCGTGACCGACGTGAACTCCCTCGTGCAGCGGTTCGAGCAGGCCGCGAAGATGATGAAGACCATGGCCCGCGGCGGTGTGCCGAACATCCCCGGGATGGGTCCGGTCCCCGGCGCCGGTCGCCCCGGAGCGTCGTCCAAGCGCGGCAAGCAGCAGAAATCCAAGGGATCGCGGTCGGGTAACCCGGCCAAGCGGGCCGCGGAGAACGCCGGCCTGGCCGCATCCGGCCCCGCAGCCCCGACCGGGTCGGGCTTCGGCCTCGGCGGCGGCGCCGGTGCGGCCGAGCCGAGCGAGGCCGACCTCGCCGAACTGCAGAAGCTCCTCGGCCGCGGCTGACCCGCCCGCCCCTCCGTCCCTCCGTCCCCGCGCCCGGATTCAGGGGATTCGCCGAATTCAGGCCGGCATCGGCCCCAGGCGTCCTGATCCGGGCAGATCTCCTGAACTCGGATGCGGCGGAGCCTCCTCCCCACGTGGCGATCGGCGCGTCCTCTCCACGGATCCCGCGCCGAGGTGCCGACCGGCGGCGGCCCGGCGGCACTCTCGGGACATGTCTCGACACCTCGCACTCCTGCAGTGGGTCCGCGAGCGCAACGGCGTGGCCCACACGTCGGCCGCACGCGCCGCCGGATTCAGCAAGCTTGACGTCGCTCGCGCCGTGGAACTCGGGTTGCTGCGCCGCGTTCGCCGTTCTTGGGTCGTCGCACCCGACGCCGATCCCCGGCGGGCGGCGGCAGCGGCGGTCAGCGGCCGGACGACGTGTGTCACGCAGGCCGTCCTCCTCGGGCTGTGGGTTCCGAACCACGACGGGGTGCACGTCGCCGTCGCCTCGAACGCCGCTCGTTTCGACGCGGCCGGCCTCGTCGTGCACTGGGGCGCGGGGCCCGCGCCGGTGGCCGCGACGTCGAACGAAGACCCGCTCGTCAACGTGCTGTTTCATGCGGCGCGGTGTCTTCCACGCACGGAGGCGATGGTCGTGTGGGAGTCCGCTTTACGGGTGCGGCTCGCCGACGCGGCCGTTCTGCAGGCCGTTCAGTGGGGAAGCCCCGCGGCGCGGGAGTTGGCCGACGCGGCATCCTTCCTCTCGGATTCCGGACTCGAGTCCCGTTTCATCGCGGGCATGCGTGCCCTCGGGGTCGCCGTGCGCCAGCAGATCTGGCTGGATGGCCACCCCGTGGACGTGCTCATCGGGGAGCGGCTCGTGGTGCAGCTGGACGGCTTCGCGCATCACCGGGCCGCGGACCGCCGGCGGGACATCGCGCACGACGCTCGACTCCGGCTCCGCGGCTACACGGTGCTCCGGTTCGACTTCCAGCAGGTGCTGTTCGACTGGGCGTACGTCGAGGAGACCGTGGTGCTCGCCATCGCGCAGCGCCTCCACGTCGCCGCTCGCTGATCACGACCGCCCGCCGCTGCTCACCGGATTCAGGAGAATCGCCGAGATCAGGAGCAACGGAGCGAATTGGGTCCTGAATCCGGCGATTCTCCTGAATCGGGGGCCCGGGCGGGGCCGGGGCCGGGGCCGGGGTCAGGAGGCGAAGGTGCGCAGGTGCTCGCGGAGGGTCGGGCCGCTGCGGAACTCCCGGATCAGGTGCTGCGCGACCTCGCGCAGATCGCCGTCGGCGGCCTCGGCCACGGCGATCTGACGAGCCGAGCTCCCGCCGGTGCTCAGGATCGTCTCCAGCGCGGCGAGTTCGCGCCCGCACTTCAGCTCCACGGCGATGTCGGCGATCCCGTCGATCGTCTCGCGCAGGTGCTCCACGACGGGGGCCTGCGTGCCCTCGGCGTCGACGATGATGCGCGCGCCCAGGCCGTACCGGGCTGCGCGCCACTTGTTCTCCCGGATGTACCACGGCGGGATGCGGGGGATCGGCCGCCCTTCGTCGAGGTCGCGGGAGAAGCGTTCCACGAGCGTCTGGGCGAGGGCCGCGACGGCAGCGAGCTCGGGGAGGGTCGACATCCCGTCGCACGCGCGGATCTCGATCGTGCCCCACCGCGGTGCGGGGCGGATGTCCCACCGCACCTCGGTCGCGTCGGCCATCACGCCGGTGCGCATCATGTCGTCCAGGTACGCCTCGTACTGCGCCCAGTTCTCCAGCTGCCAGGGCAGCCCCGCCGTCGGCAGCTGCTGGAAGACCAGCGCCCGGTTCGACGCGTAGCCGGTGCGCTCTCCCGCCCAGAACGGGCTCGACGCCGACAGCGCCTGCAGGTGCGGCAGGTACACCGACAGGGCGTCGATGAGGGGGAAGACCTTGTTGACGTCTTCGACGCCCACATGCACGTGGATGCCCCAGATGAGCATGTTCCGCCCCCACCACTGGGTGCGCTCGATGAGCCTGTGGTAGCGGGTCTTGTCCGTCACCTGCTGGTCGTACCACTGCGCGAACGGGTGGCTTCCGGCGCACAGGAGCTCGACGCCGAGCGGCTCGGTCTGCGTGCGTACGGCGGCGATCGCGTCGGCGATGTCGTCCACGGCGGCGGCCACGGTGTCGCCCACGCCGCTGGTGAGCTCGATCGTGTTGGTGAGCAGCTCCTGCGTGATGGTGAAGCGCTCGAGCTTCGTGCTCTCTTCCAGCGGCTCGACGATGTCGGGTGCGCGGGGGACGAGATCACCGCTTTCGCGGTCGGCGAGCATCAATTCCCACTCGATCCCGACCGACGAACGTGCAGAGGGCGCGAACGGGACCGTCATGGCCACAGTCTGACATGGGGATGCACAGCGGCCGCGCGTTTCGCAGCATCCCCGGATGTCTGGCAGAATAGAGGGCTGGACCGTGTGCTCGACCCTCTATCCAGCCCCGGTCCGACCATTTGAGCTTCCGCCGGATGCGTACCCCACTCCGGCGACCGGTTCGTCACCATCCATACCACCAGGAGAATCGTGGCTGTCAAGATCCGTCTCAAGCGTCTCGGAAAGATCCGCGCGCCCTACTACCGCATCGTCGTCGCCGACTCGCGCACCAAGCGCGATGGTCGTGTCATCGAGGAGATCGGCAAGTACCACCCCACCGAGGAGCCCTCGTTCATCGAGGTCGACTCCGACCGCGCGCAGTACTGGCTCGGTGTCGGCGCGCAGCCGACCGAGCAGGTCGCCGCGCTGCTGAAGCTCACCGGCGACTGGGCCAAGTTCAAGGGCGAGAAGGACACCGCCTCGAAGGTGCGCGTCGCCGAGCCGAAGGCGCCGTTCGAGATCGACTCGTCCAAGAAGTCCGTCGTCAAGCCCAAGGCGGAGAAGAAGGCCCCCGCGGCCGACGCCGCTGCCGACGACGCCGCCGTGGCGTCCGACTCCGAGTAATCCGTTGCTGGCCGCCGCGCTCGAGCACGTCGTCAAGGGGATCGTGGATCACCCCGACGACGTGACCATCCGCTCCAGCACGTCCCCGCGTGGCGACGTGCTGGAGGTGCGCGTGCACCCGGACGACCGGGGGCGCGTGATCGGGCGCGGCGGACGCACGGCCAAGGCACTGCGCACTCTCATCTCGGCGCTCGCGGACGGTCGTCGCGTCCGCGTCGACGTCGCCGACGACTGATGTCGGACGCAGCACAGTCCCGTCCCGCCAAGCCGCCGCGCACACAGCTGCGCGTGGGCCGGCTGGTCAAGGCGCACGGGCTCAAGGGCGCCCTCAAGCTCGAGCTGTACACCGATGACCCCGACGGCCGGTTCGTCCCGGGCGCGACGTTCACGCTGCAGGTGCCGACGTCCTCGCCGTGGCACGGCAAGACGCTCACGGTGCGGGAATTCCGGTGGATGAACAGCCACGCGGTCGCGTTCTTCGAGGGCGTGGACGACCGTTCCGGCGCGGAGGAGCTCGTCCGCGCCATCCTCTGGATCGATGAGGATGCCGCATCCGCTCCCGCCGAAGACGACGCGTGGTACGACCACCAGCTGGTGGGCCTGGACGTCGTGCGCGACGGCGAGGTGGTCGGACGCGTGGCCCGCGTGGATCACATGCCCGCGCAGGATCTGCTGACCGTGACGGTGGGGGAGCGCGAAGTGCTCGTGCCCTTCGTCAAGGCGATCGTCCCCGAGGTCGACGTCACCGCCGGGCGTGTGGTGGTCACTCCGCCGCCAGGGCTGTTCGAAGACCTGCCTCCCGCGGCGGACGACGAACCGGAGCCCGCCGATACGAAGGCCGAGGCAGCCGACGCGACGCCCGACGAGGACGATCACCGGGAGGACTGACGTGCGCATCGACGTCGTCTCGATCTTCCCGTCCTTCTTCGACGCGCTCGAGGTCTCGCTGCTGGGCAAGGCCCGCGGCGCCGGCCTTCTCGACATCCGCGTGCACGACCTGCGCGACTGGACCCACGACCGCCACCGCACCGTCGACGACACCCCCTACGGTGGCGGGGCCGGCATGGTCATGAAACCCGAGCCGTGGGGCGAGGCGCTCGATGACATCGCACGCGACACGTCCGAGCGCCCCGTGTTCGTGTTCCCGTCTCCGGCCGGCGAGGTCTTCCGCCAGTCAACCGCCCGCGAACTCGCGCACGCGCCGCACCTGGTCTTCGGATGCGGCCGCTACGAGGGGATCGACGAGCGCGTGTTCGCGGAGGCGGCGAGCCTCGGCGAGGTGCGGCTGATCAGCCTGGGCGACTACGTCCTCAACGGCGGAGAGGTCGCGGCGATGGCCATGATCGAAGCCATCGGGCGACTCGTCCCCGGCGTCGTCGGCAACCCGCAGAGCCTCGTGGAGGAGTCGCACGAGGACGGTCTCCTGGAGTATCCGTCGTACACGAAGCCGGCCGTGTGGCGCGGTCGGGAAGTGCCGCCGATCCTGCTCAGCGGCAATCACGGCGCCATCGCCGCGTGGCGGCGCGAACAGCAGCTGGAGCGCACCCGCCTCCGCCGCCCCGACCTCCTGGCCGAGTGAGCGCGCCGGCGCGTTGACCCGGCGGGCTCAGTCCACGCCGAGGAACGACCGGTCGGTCAGGATGATGGGGCCCTCGGCGGTGATCGCCACCGTGTGCTCGGAGTGGGCGCCGCGCGATCCGTCGGCGCTGCGCAGCGTCCAGCCGTCCGGGTCGGTCACGAGCCGGTCGGTGGTGGCGAGGAACCACGGCTCCAGGGCCATGACCAGGCCCGCGCGCAGCGGGTAGCCCCGGCCCGGCTTGCCGTCGTTGGGCACGTGCGGGTCGCCGTGCATCTCCCGGCCGACGCCGTGGCCGCCGAAGTCGGTGTTGATGGAGTACCCATCGCCGTGCGCGACGGCGGCGATGGCGGCCGAGATGTCGCCGATGCGATTGCCCACCACGGCGGCGGCGATCGCGGCATCCAGCGCGCGCTCGGTCGTGTCGATGAGCGCGAGGTCTTCGTCACGGGGCGTGCCCACGACGAAGGACACGGCCGAATCGGCGACCCATCCGTCGATCGACACGGCGAAATCCAGCGTCACCAGGTCGCCGTCGCGCAGCGCGTAGTCGTGCGGCAGCCCGTGCAGCACGGCGTCGTTGATCGACGTGCAGATGACCTTCCCGAACGGGCTCGCCCCGAACGAGGGGTGGTAGTCGATGTAGCACGACTGGGCACCGGCGCGACGGATCATGTCGTGCGCGCGCCGATCGATCGCGAGCAGGTTGGTGCCCACCTTCGTCTCATCACGCAGGGTCGCCAGCGCCTCCGCCACGAAGCGGCCCGCCGGCCGCATCGCTTCGATCTCCGCCGGGGTGCGCAACTCGATCATGGGTGTCCTTCCGTCCCCTCCATTGTCGGTCATGTGCCAGCCGAGAGGATGCCGAGGGAAAGCCCGGGCCCGAGACGGCCGCGCGACCCCGGCGTTAGCATCGGAGCATGTGGCTTCGTCGCGCGTTCTTCTGGTGGTTGTTCCCGGCTGCCGTCGTGCTTCCGGCGTGGCTGCTGGCCGGCTGGATCGCCTTCGACGCGAGCGGCTGGGCCCTGCTGTGGGTGCTGTTCCTCGCGATGCCGTCGGTGTTCGTCGCCCAACTGATCCTCGCGTTCCTCGTGCGTGCGCGCTCCAGCGTCCGCATCATGCGCGCCGTGTCGTGGTGGGACGTGCTGGGTTTCGGTGTCTGGCATGCCCTCGTCATCGCCACGGGACTGTTCAGCGCGACGTGGTTCGCCCCGGTCCTCGTCATGGCCCTGTTCGTCGCCGTCGCCCTGTTCTGGCTTACGCTGTGGCAGTTGTTCCGTGAGGCGCGAGACGGCGCGCGGGCGTACCTGCGCGCCGCCGACGGCACCGCCTACCTTCCGCCGCCGCAGCAGCAGCCGCAGCCGAAGGCGAGCGAGACGCCCGTGATCGTCGTCGTCGAGCGGACGCCGGACGCCTGACGGTTTGGGGGCCCACCGCATCCATGGCAGAATGGATGCTTGTGCCCTGACCGGCTCTGCCACAGGGGAGTCCGCCGCGTTCCCGCGGCCTCGGGCACACTCGAAACCTCACCAACCATCGTGCGATCGACCTGTGGCGGTCGCAGGAAGAGAAGATCATGCAGATCCTCGATGCCGTCGACGCGGCCTCGCTCCGTTCGGACATCCCCGACTTCGGTCCCGGCGACACCGTCAAGGTGCACGTGAACATCACCGAGGGCACCCGCTCTCGTATCCAGATCTTCCAGGGCATCGTGCTCGGTCGCTCGGGTGACGGTGTGCGCGAGACCTTCACCGTTCGCAAGATCAGCTTCCAGGTGGGCGTGGAGCGCACCTTCCCGGTGCACAGCCCCGTGATCGACCACATCGAGGTCGTGACCCGCGGTGACGTCCGCCGCGCCAAGCTCTACTACCTCCGTGCCCTGCGCGGCAAGAAGGCCAAGATCAAGGAGAAGCGCGACCGCTGAGCGCAGCTTCGTCCGAGAACGCCCCGGCTTCGGCCGGGGCGTTCTGCGTTTCCCGCTGAACCGCTGGGTGGATTCCCGCTGCGCGCGCCAGGTGTGCGACGCTTGACGGGCGGTTCGCGTCGTCCCTGCGAGCCCGGTGAAGGATCCCATGAGCAGCGAGCAGACCGCATCCGTCCCGTCGGCGGCCGCCGGTCCCGTGGGCGGGGAGCAGGATCGCCGGCGCGGCTGGCTGATCTTCCTGCGCGACGTCGTGGTGATCATGGTCGTGGCACTGCTGGTGTCGTTCCTCGTGAAGACCTTCGTCGTGCGTTCGTTCTACATCCCGTCCGGCTCGATGGCGCAGACGCTGCTCGTGGACGACCGCATCCTCGTCGACGAGGTGACGCCGCGCTTCGGCGGCTACGAGCGCGGCGACGTGGTGGTCTTCCGCGATCCGGGCGGATGGCTCCCACCGTCGGTGAGAGCACCCCGCCCGGCCATCGTGGAGGCGGGGGAGTGGCTGCTGTCCCTCGTGGGGCTCTCGGCGCCCGACAGCGACGATCACCTCATCAAACGGGT
The DNA here is from genome assembly GCF_008727775.1 of Microbacterium lushaniae. Taxonomy (NCBI): domain Bacteria; kingdom Bacillati; phylum Actinomycetota; class Actinomycetes; order Micrococcales; family Microbacteriaceae; genus Microbacterium; species Microbacterium lushaniae. Next base: position 2,093,462 of record NZ_CP044232.1, on the reverse strand, counting down.
CGTCGGTGTCGCCGGCGACCACGTCGTGTGCTGCAACGCCCTCGGTCAGGTGAGCGTGAACGGCGTCCCGATCGACGAGACCGACTACCTCAACCTCCCGCCGGGCCGCAATGCCGCCGAGCCGGTGCCGTACGAGATCGACGTGCCGGAGGGATCGCTGTGGGTCCTGGGCGACAATCGCGACAGCTCCCGAGACTCGCGATACAACCAGGATCAGCCTGGGGAGGGCTTCGTCCCGCTGGAGAACGTCGTGGGCCGCGCGTTCCTCAAGACATGGCCGATGAGCCGTTTCGGTCCCATCGACTTCCACCATGACGTCTTCGCCGGCATCCCCTCCGCCGAGGACGCGCCATGACCGTCGTCGAACCTCGTCTCACGCTCGAGCGGCGCCTGCTGAAGGAGCACGCGCTGATCATCGCGTGCGACGAGGTGGGCCGCGGCGCCCTCGCGGGACCCGTGGCGGTCGGCGCGGCGGTGATCGACCCGGAGCGCTCGCGCAAGCGCATCCCCGCGGGGCTGCGCGACTCCAAGCTCGTGCCCGAGCCCAAGCGTGCTGAGGTGGCCGCGCGGGCGTCGTCGTGGGTCGCCGCCAGCGCCGTGGGGTGGGCGAGTTCCGCGGAGATCGACCAGGTCGGGATCATGCGGGCGCTCGGGCTCGCGGCCATCCGGGCCATCGCCGATCTGCGCAGCCACGGTGTCGTCCCCGAGCACGCGATCGTGATCCTCGACGGCAACTACGACTACATCACCCCCGCCGGGGCGGCAGGGCTCCACGTCACGCCGGTGATCAAGGCCGACCGCGACTGCGCGAGCGCCGCCGCGGCATCCGTCATCGCCAAGGTCGCCCGAGACGCCGTGATGACCGGCCTGCACGACGAGACTCCGGCGTACCAGTGGGTGCGCAACAAGGGCTACGCCAGCCCCGAGCATCGCGACGCGATCCGGGCGCACGGGATGAGCCCGCATCACCGCCAGTCGTGGGCGATCGCCGACGCCCCGACGCTGTTCTGACCCGCCGAGCCCACGCGCCGTGGCCCACCGCACCCGCACGGCGCGCCCTAGGATGGAAACACCATGGATGACGATGTCTTCGAGGACTACGACCGCGAACTCGAACTCGCGCTGTACCGCGAGTATCGCGACGTCGTCTCGCAGTTCCAGTACGTGATAGAGACCGAGCGCAGGTTCTACCTCGCCAACGAGGTCAACGTCGTGCGCCGCGACACCGAGCACGATTTCTACTTCGAGATCTCGATGAACGACGTGTGGGTGTGGGACATCTACCGGGCCGACCGGTTCGTGAAGTCCGTGCGCGTGCTCACGTTCAAGGACGTCAACGTCGAGGAGTTGTCGCGCCGCGACTTCCAGCTTCCCGAAGAGCTCTCGCTCGACGGCTGATCCCGCCTCTCCTCCCCAAGCCCGCCGTTTCGCGCGCCGTCCACGGATGACGCCCGAGCGCGTAGCCGCCCGTGCGTGCACGAGCAGGCTGGGCGCATGGCAGCCAAAGACGACTTCGGCAGGGCGGGCGAGGAACGCGCCGCCGCGCACCTGCGGGCGCACGGGTACACCGTCCTCGACCGCAATTGGCGGTGTCCGCAGGGCGAGATCGACCTCGTCGCGGTGCGCGGGCGCGACCTCGTGGTGGTGGAGGTCAAGTCGCGTCGCTCGGAGGCGTTCGGGCATCCCCTCGAGGCCATCGACGAGCGCAAAGGGGCCCGGTTGTGGCGACTGGCACTGGCGTGGATCGCCGCACACCCGGCGGATGCGCGCGGCCGGCGTCTGCGCGTGGACGCCATCGCCCTGACCGGCATCGACCCGGCCACGGCGATGCTGGAGCATCTCGAGGACGCATTGTGACCACGGCGCGAACGCTCTCGATCGCCCTGTCGGGACTCGACGGCGCCGTTGTCGAGGTCGAGGCGGATCTGACGCCGCAGACACCCGGATTCCGGGTCATCGGGCTCCCCGACAAGGCGATCGGCGAGGCCGTGCAGCGGGTGACCAACGCGTGCGCCAACCGCAATCTGCCCCTTCCGCGGCGTCGGCTGACCGTGAACCTCTCCCCGGCGAGCGTGCCCAAACACGGCTCGGGCTTCGACGTGGCGATCGCCGTCGCCGCCCTGGCCACGGAGCATCCCCTGGATGCGGCACGGTTGGCGGCGACCGTGCACATCGGCGAGCTCGGCCTGGATGGCCGCCTGCGCCCGCTGCCCGGGGTGCTCCCCGCCGTGCTCGCCGCCGCCAGGAGCGGCGTCACCCGCGCCGTCGTGCCGTGGGCGAACCGGGAGGAGGCGCTGCTCGTGGACGGCATCGAGGTCTTCGGCGCCGTGTGCCTGGCCGACGTGCTGCGCTGGCACGGGGCGGCCACCGATGCCCCCGAACTCGACGCCGTCACCGCACTGGGCGGGGTCGAGCCGGTGGCGTCCGACGAGGTGCCCGACCTCGCGGACGTCATCGGACAGCCCGAGGCGGTCGAGGCGATGGTGGTCGCCGCCGCCGGCGGGCATCACGTGCTGCTGAGCGGACCGCCCGGTGCGGGCAAGACGATGCTCGCCCGGCGGCTGCCGGGCATCCTGCCGCCGCTGGATGACGATGCAGCGCTCACCGCCGCGTGCGTGCGCTCGCTCGCGGGCGCGTCCGTGACCGCCCTCTCCCGTACGCCCCCGTGGGAGGCGCCCCACCACAGTGCGAGTGTCGGCGCGCTCGTGGGCGGGGGATCGCGCATCGTGCGCCCCGGCGCCATCGCGCGCGCCAGCGGCGGCGTGCTGTTCCTCGACGAAGCGGGAGAGTTCGCCGCCTCCGCGCTGGATGCCCTGCGTCAGCCACTGGAGTCCGGCACGATCGCCATCCACCGCGCCGGAGCGCACGCGTCGTATCCCGCTCGGTTCCAGCTGGTGCTCGCCACCAATCCGTGCCCGTGCGGTCAGTACGGCGTCCCCGGCGGCACGTGCGTGTGCCCGCCGCACGCGATCCGCCGTTACCTCGGGCGCTTGTCGGGACCGCTGCTGGACCGCATCGACATCGAGCTGTCGCTGCGGCGGGTCTCCGTCGCTCACCGTGACGCCGCACCTTCTGCCACCACCAGTGCCGCCGCGCGCGAGCGGGTGCTCGCCGCGCGCGACCGCACCGTTGCGCGGCTGGCCGACACGCCGTGGCGCCGCAACGCCGATGTACCGGGGACGTGGCTGCGGCAGGGGCCGCTCGCCCTGGCACCGATCGTCCGTCGCCCGCTGGATGCCGCTCTGCACCGCGGCGCCCTCACCCTGCGCGGGTACGACCGCGTCCTTCGGGTCGCCTGGACCCTCGCCGACCTCGCCGGGCGCGCCACCGTGGATGTGGCCGACATCGGCCGGGCGCTCTTCCTCAAGAGGGGGGTCATGGCATGAGGGGGTTCGATCTGTCGCCCGGCGCCTGTGCCGCGGCGCTGCGCGGCGTGCACGTGGCATCCGACGCATCCGCCGACGTGTACGCCCGCGCCGTGTGGAGCGTGCTCACCGAGCCGGGCGACCGTGTCGCCGGGGCGCTGATCGCCCACCTGGGTGCGGCCTCGGCGCTGCGGCACGCCCTGTCGGGCGACACGGAGGAGGTGCCGCTGTCGCCGCGGGATGTGGCGGCCGCACGGGAGCGATGGATGCCGCGTGCCGACCCCGCTCTCGTCGCCACGGCGCTGGAACGAGCCCGCCGGTCGGGCACGCGCCTGGTCGTGCCCGGAGACGCGGAGTGGCCCGCGCGCCTGGACGACCTGGGCGAGCATGCGCCGCACGTCCTGTGGATGCAGGGGACACCCGACGAGTGGGACGCCACCCCGGCCGTCGCCTTGGTGGGGGCCCGCGCGGCGACCGGATACGGCGAGCACGTCGCAGCGGAGCTGGCGTCCGACCTGGCCGGCGGCGGGGTGACCGTGGTCTCCGGCGCCGCGTACGGGATCGACGGGGTCGCCCATCGCGCGGCGCTGTCCGCCGGCGGACGCACCGTGGCGCTCCTGGCCGGCGGTATCGACCGCCCGTACCCGACCGGTCACACCGACCTCATCCGGCGCATCGCAAGCCACGGCGTGGTCGCGGGGGAGACGCCCTGCGGCACCGCGCCCAGCAAATGGCGCTTCCTCGCGAGAAACCGGCTGATCGCGGCGCTGTCCGACGCCACGATCATCGTGGAAGCGGGGGCCCGCAGCGGTTCGCTCAACACCGCCGCGCACGCGGCCTCGCTCGGCCGCGCGCTCGGGGCGGTTCCCGGACCGGTCACCAGCGCCGCATCCGCGGGGGCGCACCGCGTCCTGCGGGAGTTCGACGGCGTGTGCATCACCCGCGCCGACGATGTGCGCGAGCTTCTCGGACTCTCCGTCTCCGCCCCGGCCCTGTCCGGGGGCCGCTCCGCCGAGCTCACGCGCCTCCTGGATGCGGCGAGCACGCGTGTCGCGGTGCCCGCCCTGGAACTGGCTCGCCGCAGCGGGCTCGCCGTGGCCGAGGTCGAGGCGCTCGTGGGACTGGCGTCCCTGTCGGGCGATCTCGTGGCCGACGGGGACGGGTGGCGGCGCGCGCCGACCCGGTGACCCGCCCGCGCGTCCGCCCCCCACGGACGACGCGGCGGGGCATCCTGGGAGGGTGCTGATCAGTGCCGCGATCGATGCCTACCTCGCCGACCTGGAGTCGGTGCGTAGGCTCGCGCCGGCGACCGTGCGGGCCTACCGGTCCGACCTCGACGATCTGACCGCCACCATCGGCGACGTTCCGCTGGCGGAGGTGGACGTCGAGCACCTGCGGGAGTGGTCGTGGGGCGCGGCGCAGCACGGTCTCGCGCGCAGCACGCTGGCGCGACGCACCGCCGCGGTGCGCGGGCTCTTCCGGTGGGCGCGGGAGGAGGGTCTCATCGAGTCCGATCCGACGCTGCGCCTGACCAGCCCGAAGAGGGGGCGGACGCTGCCGCAGGTCGCGTCGGCCGATGCCCTGCGCGGCGTGCTGGAGGCGCTCGCCGACCGGGCGGCCGAGGGCGACCCCGTGATACTGCGTGACTCCGCCGTGCTCGAGCTGCTGTACGGGGCGGGCGTGCGCGTGTCGGAGCTGTGCGGCCTCGACCTGGACGACGTCGATCCGGATCGGCGCACCGTGCGCGTCCTGGGCAAGGGCTCGAAGGAGCGGGTCGTGCCGTACGGCGGGGCGGCCGCCCGCGCGCTGGACGGATACCTCGTGCGTGCCCGGCCCGCACTGGCCGCGCGCGGCGAGGATGCCGGGGCCGCGCTGTTCCTCGGAACTCGCGGGCGACGGCTCGGCGTGCGGTCGGTCTACGATCTGGTCACCCGCATCATCGGCCCGGCGGTGGGTTCGGCGGCGGTCGGCCCGCACGCGCTGCGGCACTCCGCCGCCACCCACCTCCTGGACGGCGGCGCCGACCTCCGCGCCGTGCAGGAGATCCTCGGGCACGCGAGCCTGGGCACGACGCAGATCTACACCCACGTCTCGAGCGAGCGGCTGAAGGAGTCGTACCGGCTCGCCCATCCGCGCGCGTAGCGCCGCGGGGATCGAGGAGCGTGCGGGGGTTCGGGTCCTCGATTCGCGTGATCTCCTCGTTTTCCGGGCCCGGCGACAGGCGGTGGGGGCCGGGCCTACCGTGGGAGCATGACCCGTCGACGTGCACAGCTGGCCGTTCTGGTGGCATCGGTGGCCATCCTCGCCGGATGCGCCGTGCCCGATCCGGTCGTGACCAGGCTGCCTTCCGACCAGGCTCGCCCGGTGCCTTCCGCGACGCCCTCGGACACGGCGACCCCCGCCGTCCCGTCGGCCGATCCCGGCACCGTGCAGGATTGCGCCGGCGCTCCGGTCGCGCTCACGGCGGGTTCGCCCTCCCTCGTCCTGCGCGGCGACTGCCCCTCCGTGCAGGTGGAGGGCAACGACCTGGCGGTGGACCTGTCCGCCGCCGACATCGACGTGCTGGGGGTCGAGGGTGATCGCCTCACCGTCACGGTGGGGGAGACGGATTCGCTCACGCTGCAGGGCAACGACTCCACCGTCACTGCGCGCGACATCGACGACCTGACCATGACCGGCGACCGCAACACCGTCACCGCGACGGACTCCATCGACGCCGTCACGGTGGACGGCAATGACAATGTCGTCCGCGGGATCGACGATGACGCCGTGATCTCCGACGGCGGGGCCCGCAACTCCATCCAGTGACGCGGCCCGCTCAGCAGCACGGCAGGAGGATGGCGCGCGGCACGCCGCCCAGCATCAGCAACGGGTTGATGTAGTCGCCGTTCCGGCGCACCCCGAAATGCACGGCGCCATCGGCGGTGTGGCCACCCGACGAGACCTCGGCGACTTCCTGGCCGCGCGTCACGGCCTCACCCGCGCGCAGCGCCGACTCCACCGGCTCGAACGTGGTCACGAGCCCATCGCCGTGATCGATCGTGAGCACGCCGCGGTCGACCACGATCCCGCTGTACGCGATCACGCCGTCGGCGGGGGAGCGCACCGCACCGTCGGCGGTCAGGTCGATGCCGCGGTGCCCCGCGCCGTAGGCGTGCGCCGGTGCCACGAACGGGCGGACGATCTGCACGGGCGCGGTCGGCCACGTCCACCCCCGCTCCACCGGCACGGGAGGTGCGGTCCCAGTCAGCGCCCACACGGCGGCGACGGCCACGGCCGACAGACGGTGCAACGGATGCGACATGGCCTCAGGATCGCCCGTCACCACCGTCGCGCGTCGCCCGCACACCGCTTCGGTGGACGGTGCCGACGATGCGGGGTGCTGGGGAGGCGCGGCTGGTACAGTAGAAGGGCACCCCGTCCGTCGGGGTGACTCCGCGTGTCCACAGCGCACCGCGGTTCTGAACGAACCGCATCGCGCGGCATCCCGCATCCACCGGTCTCCCGAGCATCCGCCCGGGAGCGGATGCGTGCCGGACACCAGGCTCGCCGCCCACTCGGGCCGGCGCGAAACCAACCGCAACCAGGCGCATCCGCGCCGAGAGAAGGAGAACGGCCATGGCCGTCGTCACCATTCGCCAGCTGCTCGACAGCGGCGTGCACTTCGGACACCAGACCCGCCGGTGGAACCCGAAAGTCAAGCGCTTCATCCTCACCGAGCGCAGCGGCATCCACATCATCGACCTGCAGCAGTCGCTGTCCTACATCGACAAGGCGTACGAGTTCGTCAAGGAGACCGTCGCCCACGGCGGCACGATCCTCTTCGTCGGCACGAAGAAGCAGGCGCAGGAAGTGCTCGCCGAGCAGGCGACGCGCGTCGGCCAGCCCTTCGTCAACCAGCGCTGGCTCGGTGGCCTCCTCACCAACTTCCAGACGATCTCCAAGCGTCTGGCCCGCATGAAGGAGCTCGAGGAGCTCGACTACGAGACCCCCGCCAACAGCGGCTTCACCAAGAAGGAGCTGCTGCTCAAGAAGCGCGAGCTCGACAAGCTGCACAAGTCCCTGGGCGGTATCCGCAACCTGCAGAAGACCCCCTCCGCGATCTGGGTCGTCGACGCCAAGCGCGAGCACCTCGCCGTGGATGAGGCCAAGAAGCTCGGCATCCCCGTCATCGGCATCCTCGACACCAACGCCGACCCCGACGAGTTCCAGTACCCGATCCCCGGCAACGACGACGCGATCCGTTCGGTGAGCCTGCTCACCCGCATCATCGCCGACGCCGCAGCCGAGGGCCTCATCCAGCGTCACCAGCCGGCAGGGGAGGCGACCGAGGTCGCCGCCGAGCCGCTGACCGAGTGGGAGCGCGAGCTGCTCGAGCAGGGTGCCCCGTCGCAGTCCTCCGCCGAGACCGAGAAGGTCGCCGACGTCGCCGAGGCCACCGCCGAGGCGAGCGAGCTCGTCGCCGACGAGCAGGCCATCGAGGGCGAAGCCGCGACCGAGTCGGCCGCCGACGCCGAGGCGGCTGCCGCCGCAGACCAGAACACCGACGAGGCCGCTTCGGCCGAGTCCGCCGAGAAGTAATCGGCACCTGCACCACACTCCCGTCGGCGAGGTCGTGACCAGCGACCTCGCCGACGTCTCCCTCAGAACTCATCAGAACTAGGAGCCACCACACATGGCAAACTTCACGATCGCCGACATCAAGGCGCTGCGTGAGCAGCTGGGCACGGGCATGGTCGACACCAAGAAGGCGCTCGAGGAGGCCGACGGCGACGTCGAGAAGGCCGTCGAGATCCTGCGTCTGAAGGGCGCGAAGGGCAACGCCAAGCGCGCCGATCGCTCCACGAGCGAGGGCCTGGTCACCGCCCGCGAGCAGGACGGCGCCGTGACGCTGCTCGAGCTCGCATGCGAGACCGACTTCGTCGCCAAGAACGAGCGCTTCATCGCGCTGGCAGACAAGGTCGTCGAAGCGGCTGCCGCCGCCTCCGCAGACTCCGCCGAGGCGGCCCTGGCCGCTCCCGCCGGTGACCAGACCGTCGCCGAGCTGATCTCCGACGAGGCGGCCATCATCGGCGAGAAGGTCGAGCTGCGCCGCGTGCGCACCCTGACCGGCGAGCACTTCTCGGTCTACCTGCACAAGACCAGCAAGGACCTGCCGCCGCAGATCGGCGTCGTCGTCGCCTACACCGGCGAGAACGCGGAGGCCGCGCGCAGCATCGCGCAGCACGTGTCGTTCGCCAACCCGAGCTACCTCGCGCGCGAGGACGTGCCCGAGGCCGACGTCGAGAAGGAGCGCGAGATCGTCACCGAGATCTCCCGCAACGAGGGCAAGCCCGAGGCGGCGCTGCCGAAGATCGTCGAAGGTCGCGTGAACGCGTTCTTCAAGCAGGTCGTGCTCCTGGACCAGGACTACGCCAAGGACAACAAGGTGTCGGTGGCGCAGGTCGCCAAGGACGCCGGGATCACGATCACCGACTTCGCTCGCTTCAAGGTCGGCGCGTAACACGAGTGAGAGGCCCGCATCGCTGACCGGTGCGGGCCTTTCCCATGCCCGACGATAAGTTGTACCCGACGAGAGGAAGACACGTGATCGATGAGGCCACGGGACGCCGCCGCGTCCTGCTGAAGCTGTCGGGCGAAGCCTTCGGCGGGGGGCAGCTGGGAGTCAATCCCGACGTCGTCAGCCAGATGGCCCGTGAGATCGCCGCGGCGGTGGACCGCGTCGAGGTCGCCGTCGTCGTGGGTGGGGGGAACTTCTTCCGCGGAGCCGAGCTCAGCCAGCGCGGCATGGACCGCGGGCGAGCCGACTACATGGGGATGCTGGGGACGGTCATGAACGCCCTCGCGCTGCAGGACTTCCTCGAGCAGGCCGGGGCGGCCACGCGCGTGCAGTCGGCGATCTCCATGACCCAGGTCGCCGAGCCGTACATCCCGCGCAGGGCCGAGCGTCACCTGGAGAAGGGGCGTGTCGTGATCTTCGGCGCGGGGGCGGGTCTGCCGTACTTCTCCACCGACACCGTCGCCGCGCAACGCGCGCTGGAGATCGGTGCCACCGAGGTCCTCGTCGCCAAGAACGGCGTCGACGGCGTCTACACCGCGGATCCGCGTCACGACGCCACCGCGACGCGCATCGACACCATCACGTACCGGGATGCCCTGCAGCGCGGGCTCAAGGTCGTGGACTCCACCGCGTTCAGCCTGTGCATGGACAACGGCATGGATATGCGCGTGTTCGGGATGGTGCCTGCCGGCAGCGTCACGCGCGCGCTGCTGGGCGAGTCGATCGGAACCCGCGTCACCGCGTGAGCGGAGCGTGCGCCAGCCGGATGGCGCGCGCTTGTCTAGACTGAGACGTCGAGCCCAACGAATGGAGTCCCCGTGATCGCCGATGTTCTGGCCGACGCTGAAACGCGCATGGACCGCGCCGTGGAAGCTGCGAAAGACGACTTCGCCACCGTTCGCACCGGGCGCGCGAACCCGCAGATGTTCCAGAAGGTGATGGTGGACTACTACGGTTCCCCCACCCCGCTGGCACAGCTTGCTTCGCTGAACAATCCCGAAGCCCGCACCCTCGTGGTCACGCCGTACGACAAGTCCGCACTGAAGGCCATCGAGACCGCGATCCGCGAGATGCCGAACCTCAGCGCGAACCCCACCAACGACGGCAACATCGTGCGCGTCACGCTGCCCGAGCTCACCGCCGAACGGCGCAAGGAGTTCGTCAAGATCGTCCGTGGCAAGGGCGAGGACGCGAAGGTGCACGTCCGCGGCATCCGCCGCAAGTCCAAGGATGAACTGGATGCGCTCAAGAGCGAGGTGGGCGAGGACGAACTCGTCCGCGCCGAGAAGGAGCTGGATGCGTTGACCAAGGCGCACGTCGACGCCATCGACGAGGCGCTCAAGCGCAAAGAGGCCGAGCTCCTCGAGGTCTAGACCCCATGACCGACCCCTCCGGCCCGGAAAGCGCGTCGACTTCGGACGCGCCGCTCTCCCGACGCGAAGCGGCTCGTGCGCGCCGTGCGCAGAGCGCCGCTGACGCCGGAGCCGGCTTCCAGACGCACATCCGCGCCGCACGCACGGAGTTCGAGAGCCAGGTCGCGCACGCGCGCGCGGAGTTCGAAGAGGCCAATGCGCGGATCGCCCAGCGCACGGGACGCAACCTGCTGCTGGCCATCCTCATCGGGCTGGCCGCCGGCGCCGCGGTGCTGGGCTCGCTGCTGTTCTTCAAATGGATCTTCCTGATCTTCGCCGTCACCGCGATATCGCTCGGGATCTTCGAGTTCGGCCGGGCGCTGCAGGCATCGGGACGGCGAGTCGACCTCGTCCCGCAGCTGCTGGCGGGTGCCCTCCTGCTGCTCTCGGGGGCGTTCACGAGCCTGTGGCTGCACTGGGTCGCCGTGATCGCGGCGGTCGTGCTCGTGGTGGTGTGGCGCCTCCTCGGCCAGATGTTCGCGCGCGACGGCCGCTCGTACGGCGATGTGCTCTCCGATGTCCTGATCGGGGGGTTCATCCAGCTGTACGTGCCCTTCATGGGGAGCCTCGCGATGGTGCTCCTCAGTCAGCCAGACGGGGAGTGGTGGGTGCTCGCCTTCCTCATCGTGACGGTCGCCGCCGACACGGGGGCCTACTTCTCCGGCCTGACCTTCGGTCGCGGCGGGCGTCATCTGATGGCCCCGCGGATCAGCCCGAAGAAGACGTGGGAGGGCTTCGCCGGCGCCGCCGTCGCCGCGCTGGCGGCCGGTGTGCTGCTCGCGCTGTTCATGCTGCACCTGCCGTGGTGGGCGGGTCTCATCTTCGGCGCCGTCATCCTCGGCACCGCCACCGCGGGCGACCTGGGCGAGTCCATGATCAAGCGAGATCTGGGCATCAAGGACATGAGTTCGTGGCTGCCCGGACACGGCGGCGTGCTCGACCGGCTGGATTCGATCCTGCCGTCCGCCACGGGCGCGCTGGCGCTGTTCTACCTGCTGAGCCCCCTGGTGGTGACATGACCCTCGAGACGGAGCGGGCTGCCGACCGGGCGGACGACGCCGCGGCCGAGAGCCGCGTGCCGTTCCCCGACGCACCCGGGCGGCAGAAGGGCTATGAGAAGCGTGCGGTGGACGCGTTCCTCGAGCAGGCCCGTGACGCCTTCGAATCCGACGAGCCCGACGCGCTGCGCTCGGCGGAGGTGCGCGCCACGGCGTTCCCCCTCGTCCGCCACGGGTACGCCATCGCCGCCGTGGATGCGGCGCTGGGACGCATCGAAGACGCCTTCGCCGCTCGTGAGCGCGAGCGGGCGATGAGTCGCCGGGGCGCACGCGCCTGGGTGGCGGAGTCGCGCGAGACCGCGCAGGTGGTCCTCGACCGGCTGCTGCGCCCGCACGGACAGCGCTTCGACGGCGTCGGCGTGCTGCGGTACGGCTACCGCGTGGACGAGGTCGATCTCGTCGCCGACAAGATCGCCCGCTACCTCGCAGCGGGGGAGCCGGTGACGGCGGATCAGGTCAGGGCCGTGGCCTTCCGGATGCAGCGCGGCGGCTATCGCGAGGAGCAGGTCGACGCGGTGCTGGATGCCGTCGTCGAGGTCATGCTCGCCGTCGGCTGACGTCGTCCGGGCCGTGCGCCGGCGCCCCGCGCCCCCGGCTCGGCGGATGGCGGGCCGTGGGGCAGGCGACTAGAATCGAGCGCATTGTGACCTCCGGCACCGAGATGACGCGCGCCACCTCCGGACCGATCGTCCGCAGGCCGGGCAACGGCATCGATGTCGTGCCGCCGCCCACCCCGCCGCGCCGCGCGCCGCGCTGGTCGCGTCGACGCGGCGTCCTCGCCGTCTTCGCCGGTCTGTCGGCGCTGGGATTCGTGGCGGCATACGTCGGTCCCACCGGGGCCGCACTCGCGGAGGTCGATCCCGACCGCGTATCGCTTTTCGAAAGCGCCCTCGCCGACACGCAGAGCTATCCGCTGACCACCGGCGACATCGTCCCCGCCACGCTCGAGCGCGGCGCCTACTCCGTGTACGTCACCCCCAAGCCCACGCCGACCCCCACCCCCCGCAGCGTGGCGGCGTCGGCCGGGGCGTCGTCTTCGTCGGGATGGCAGCCGCCGTTCGTCGCGCCCGACCCCGGCACTGCACAGGCGATCGCCTACGAGATGGTCCTCGCGCGCGGCTGGGGCGATGACCAGTTCGCGTGCCTGCGCGCGCTGTGGCAGAAGGAATCCGGCTGGCGTGTCAACGCGTACAACTCCTCCAGCGGTGCGTACGGGATTCCGCAGGCGCTGCCCGGGAGCAAGATGGCCAGTGCCGGCGCAGACTGGGAGACGAACCCGGCGACGCAGATCGCGTGGGGGCTGGGGTACATCGGCGGACGCTACGGCGACCCCTGCGGGGCGTGGGCGAGCTCGCAGAGCCGCGGCTGGTATTGACCGGTGCCCCGCGGGAAGCGGCGCCGTCCGCAGTCATCCGGCGACGACTCCTTGGCGCGCCTGATCGCGGGATGGAAGCGCACCGAGATCCGGCGGGGCATCGAGTGGACCGTGCAGCCGGTCGCCGCCCACGCCGCACAGAAGCCCTACACGTGCCCCGGATGCGGCGGCACTGTCGACCCCGGTGTCGCCCACGTGGTGGTGTGGCGGGCGGACGGCGTGCTCGGTGACGCCGCCGACCTGGCCGGCCGCCGCCATTGGCACACCCACTGCTGGAGGATCGGCTGACATGGAAATCCGGGGACCGCTGGCCCTGCCCGCACGTCGCGAGGAGATCGAGCTGCACACCGACGACGGGCTCACCCTCGTCGGCGAGCTGGCACTCCCCGAGCAGCGCGACCCGGTCGCGACGCTCGTGACGCTGCATCCGCTGCCCACCGCGGGCGGCTTCATGGACTCGCACATCCTGCGCAAGGCCGCCGCGCGCCTGCCGGCGCTGGCCGACCTCGCCGTGCTGCGCTTCAACACCCGCGGCACGAGCTCGCCGCGGGGCACGAGCGAGGGCGCCTTCGACGGCGGTGAAGGCGAACGTCATGACGTGGCCGCAGCCGTGCAGTTCGCCGCCGACCGCGGGCTGCCGCATCCGTGGCTCCTGGGCTGGTCGTTCGGCACCGAGCTCGCCCTGAAGTACGGCCGCGAGCACGACGTCGAGGGCGCCATCCTGCTGTCACCCCCGCTGCACCGCACGAGCGCCGACGAGCTCGCCGCGTGGGCGGGGGACCGCCGTCGGCTGGTCGTGGTCGTGCCGGAGTTCGACGACTACCTCCGCCCGGCCGAGGCCGCCGAGCGCTTCGCATCGGTGCCGGAGGCCACCCTCATCCCGGTCGAGGGCGGCAAGCACCTGTGGGTGGGGGAGAGCCAGACCCGCCGCGTGCTGTCGGAGATCGTGGGTGTCGTCAATCCCGCGGCGCTGCCGCTGCCCACCACGTGGGACGGTCCGGTGCCGCAGGACTGAGCGTCACCGCTCGTTCTGCCGCGGGATGAGCACCTGCCGGTAGATGATCAGGATGCTCGCGGCCACCGGGATCGCCACCAGCGCGCCGAGCAGACCGAGGAGCGATCCGCCGGCGAGGGCGGCGATCACGACGACGGATCCGGGGATCGCGACGGCGCGGTTCATGATCCGCGGGGAGACGACGTAGGCCTCGATCTGCATGTAGATGAGGTAGTAGATCGCCGCGATGAGCGCGGTGGTCGGGGAGCCGAGCCCCGGGAGGAGGCACGTGAGGACGATGATGGTCGATCCCGTCAGGGTCCCCACGAGCGGGATGAGCGAGAAGAAGAACGCGACCACGGCGAGGACCGCGGGGAAGGGAGCGCCGATGATCGAGAGCAGGATCGCGCTGAGCACACCGTTGATGACGCCCAGGCTCGCCTGCCCGATGACGTAGTAGCCCACTGAACGGGTGATCTGCTCGGCCAGGTCGATGAACCGTGCCCGCTTGGATGCCGGGACCAGCTGGTACACGGCAGCCTTCAGCGCCGGCGTGGACGCGGTGAAGTAGATCGTGAGGATCAGCACGATGAACGCGCCGCCCAGGCCCACCACGACGGCGCCGACGAAGCCGAGGATCCCCTCACCGAGGTCGCTGGAGATCGTGCCGAGGTCGAGAGACGTCCACCAGTTCTCGATGTAACCCCACGCGCTGTCCACATCGAGTGCGGGGAACGTGTCCTCCGCCCACGCGCGTGCGTCCTGCACGACGTCGTCCCACTGCAGGTCGGTGGCGATCTCCTCGATCTGGCTGACCAGCTGCGCCACCTGGCTCACGATCACCGGGACGATGGTCAGGATGATGCCGGCGAAGATGCCCAGCACGCCCAGGATCGTGATCAGCACCGCGGCCCAGCGGCGGAGCTTGCGCCGCTCGAGCCACGAGATCACCGGGTCCAGGCCCAGCGAGAGGAACAGCGCGGTCCCGACGTACAGGAGGATCGTGGACAGGGTCTGCACGCTGTTGATCAGCAGCAGGCCGACACCGACCCCGAGCGTCGCAACGAGGGCGACACGGAATGGATTGTGGATCTTCACGCGGGCTCCTGTCAGGCCGCGGCCGAAGCCGCCGATCTCGTTCCGTCAGGATACGCACTGGCGGCCCGCAAACCCCGCAGGCACCCCCTCCCGGTCGACTTTCAGGTCGTTCCCGCTACGCTGGAATGTCGTGTGCATGGCCCCACCCGACGGGCCGGCATCGGGAAGGTGTGGTTCGTGCGTTTCGTGTGGGCAGTCGCAGCGTTCGTCATCGCTGCGCTGATGATCGGTGCGGGCATCGCCCAACGCACGATCTTCGAGCCGCCCCCCGCCGAGGCCACCGCCCTGCCCGCCGGTGAGGAGGAGGCCTACACCGTCATCGACGGCGAGGTCTTGAACCTGTTCCCCGGCGCTCAGACCCTCACGGTGGAGGGGGAGGGCACGCTCTTCGCCGCCTACGGACGCACCGCCGACGTGCAGGCGTGGCTTGCCGACGTGCCGTACAACCACATCACGGTGGACGGGGGAGAGTTCCGCACGCGTGTGGTCGAACCCGAGATCGACCCCGCCGCCGAGGAGCCCGCCGATGCCGCCGAGGAGGCGGAGGGGACAGAGGCCGCCGGACGCACCCCGGTGGGCTCGGACCTCTGGCTCGACGAGTTCCAGCAGGAGCGCCGACTGTCCACGCCCCTGCAGCTGCCGGAGGACATGAGCGTCCTGGTGGCATCGGACGGCACCGCGCCCGCTCCCGCCGACATCACCGTCACGTGGCCGGTCGACCGCAGCACGCCATGGGCCGGGCCGCTCATCGTCGGCGGCGGCATCGTGCTGGTGGCCGGGGTCATCCTGTACCTGCTGGGCATCCGCCATGCCCGGCGCTCGCGCGGGCCGCGCCGCAAGGGGCTCCCGCTTCCGCCCACCGAGCCCATCGACCTGGCCGTCGAAGGCCGCAAGAAGGGCGTCATCAGCTCCGGACGACGCAAGGCGATCAAGGCCCGGCGTCCGTTCGTCGTGGTGCCGGCCATCGCCGTGTCGACCCTGCTGTTCGCCGGCTGCTCGTCCGATGCCTGGCCCGACCTCTCCGTGTCGGCCACTCCATCTCCCACCGCGTCGGTCATCGTCCCGGAGGGTCAGCAGTCGCCGGCGGTCACGGAGACCCAGGCCGAGCGCATCCTCGCGCGCATCTCCACGACGGTGGCGGAGGCGGATGCGGCAGCCGACGCCGACCTGGCCGCGTCGCGTCTGGCCGGGCCCGCACTGGCCGAGCGGCAGACGAACTACGGCCTGCGCGCGCAGCTTCCGGAGCAGACCCCGCTCGCGCCCATCCCCGACCGTCCCGTCGAGATCGTGCTGCCGCAGGCCTTCGACGAATGGCCGCGTTCGTTCATGACGGTCGTGGAGGCCTCTGACGACACCACGGTCGCCCCCACGATCATGGTGATGACCCAGGCCGACCCGTGGTCGGAGTACAAGGCCACCTACATCGCGGGGCTGGAGGCGGCCACGCTGCTGCCCGACCTGCCGGCCACCTACGTCGGGGCCGTGCTGGCCCCGCCGGATTCCCCGTTCCTCCGTCTGCGTCCGGATGAGGTCGCCGCCGCATACGCCGACCTCATCAACAACGGCGAGAACAGCGAGTACTGGAACGACTTCGACACCGCGGGCGACCTGCTCCTGCCCAGCATCCGCGAGAACCAGCAGCAGCGCCTCGATCAGCTCAACCAGACCGGGTCGGGTACGTCGAGCCTCGAGTTCGAGGCGACGGCGGGGTCGGGTGCGCCCATGGCGTTGACGACGCTGGACGGCGGGGCCATCGTGGCCGTCGAGGTCCGCGAGAGCGACATCGTCCGTCCCACCAACGCCGACGCCGTGATCCGGCTGCCCGAGAACCCTGCTGTGCGCGCCCTGACCGGCGTGGAGCAGTCGGCGACGGGCTTCCAGACCACCTACGCCGATCAGCTCTTCTTCTACGTCCCCCTCGAAGGCGAGAACGAACCGATTCGCCTCCTGGGTTACCGGTCAAACATCCTGGAAGCGAAGGTCCTCGAGTGAGCACTCCCCAGCCTGGTGCCGTCCTGCGTGGCGCTGTCGATCTGTCCGCGCTGCGCAACCGCCCGCAAGCGCCCGCGGCTCCCACGGCGGAGCAGGCGGATGCTCCTGCCGGCGCGGTGCCGTCGCTGGTGATGGATGTCACCGACGCGACGTTCGGTCAGGTGCTCGAACTCTCCCGCACGGTGCCGGTCGTGGTGGATCTGTGGGCGGAGTGGTGCGGGCCGTGCAAGCAGCTCTCGCCCGTCCTGGAGAAGGTCGTCACCGAGCTCGGCGGGCGTCTGGTGCTGGCCAAGGTCGACGTCGACGCGAACCCCCAGCTGGCGCAGGGCTTCCGCGCGCAGTCGATCCCGATGGTGGTCGCTCTCGTCGGCGGGCAGCCCGTGCCGCTGTTCACCGGTGCCGTGCCCGAGCAGCAGGTGCGCGAGGTGTTCGCCCAGCTGCTGCAGCTGGCTGCCCAGAACGGCGTGACCGGCACCGTCGCGGTGGCCGGAGCCGAGGACACCGACGGCGAGGAGGCCGCCGCGGAGCCGGCCCTCCCGCCGCTGCACGCCGAGGCGTTCGAGGCGATCGAAAGCGGCCACTACGACCGCGCGGTCCGCGCGTACGAGCAGGCGCTGGCGGAGAACCCGCACGACGCCGATGCCCGCGCCGGCCTCGGGCAGGTTCGCCTGCTCGCGCGCGTGCAGGGCGCCGACCTGCAATCCGCCCGTGCCGCCGCCGCTGCCGACCCGGCAGACCTGGACGCGCAGTTCCTCGTCGCCGACCTGGACATCGCCGGCGGTCACGTCGAAGACGCCTTCGACCGGCTGCTGGACCTGTTCGCGGTGCTCCCCGAGGATCGGCGGGCACCGGTGCGTGAGCGCCTCCTGGAGCTGTTCGGCCTCGTCGGCGACGCCGATCCGCGCGTGACGCAGGCCCGCGGCCGTCTCTCCTCGCTCCTGTTCTGAGGTCATCCGCCGACCGCGCCCGCCGCACGGCGGGCGCCTGCGTCGGCGTGCCCGGAAGCAGGCGCGGCCTGTTCCTGAGAACGATCACAGGTATACCCCTGGGGGTATCGCTACGCTGGATCCAGAGAGAAGAGGAGCCACGTATGTGCGACGTCGCGGGAGTCCGAAAGTGAGGATCGTCATCGTCGGCGGAGTGGCCGGGGGATGAGCTGCGCGGCTCGTGCGCGGCGCCTGGACGAGCATGCCGAGATCATCGTGCTCGAGCGCGGCCCCCACGTGTCCTTCGCCAACTGCGGTCTGCCGTACTTCGTCGGAGGCGAGATCGAGGATCCGGATGCCCTGCTGGTGCAGACGCCCGCGTCTCTGCGGGCGTCCCTGGCACTTGATGTGCGTCCCGGACACGAGGTCGTGGGGGTGGATCCCGACGCGAAGAGCGTGACGGTCCGCGCCGACGGGCGCGTCGAGCAGCTGTCCTACGACGCGCTCGTGCTCGCCCCGGGCGCCACGGCGTTCCTGCCACCCATCCCTGGCATCCGATCGCCGCGCGTGCGGGCGCTGCGTACCGTGGAGGATGCTGTCGCCCTCCGCGATCAGGTGGCCTCCGGCGCCCGGCGGGCGGTGATCCTCGGCGCCGGCTTCATCGGGGTCGAAGCCGCCGAGGCGCTGACGGCACAGGGGCTCGAGGTCTCCCTCGTGGAGATGGCCGCACACCCGCTGCCCCCGCTGGAGCCGGAGTTGGCGTGGTGGGTGTCGCAGGAGCTGCGCCGCCTCGGCGTGGACGTGCACACCGCAGTCGCGGCGACCGCCGTGGAATCCGGCTCAGCCGCCGACGCCGTCGTCCTCGCCGACGGCACGCGCCTGTCGGCGGATCTCGTGGTCGTGTCGGTGGGCGTGCGTCCGGAGACGGCGATCTTCGAGCGCGCGGGGATCCCGTGTGAACGCGGCGCGCTGATCGTCGACGAGCACGGTCGAACGGGCGTCGCAGGCATCTGGGCGGTGGGGGATGCCACCGCGAGCACTGATCCGGTGACGGGGGCTCGTCGTCCCGTCGCGCTGGCCGGGCCGGCCAATCGCGCCGGACGTCTCGTCGCCGACGACATCCTGAGGCCGGGGCTGGCTCGCCCCATCACCCAGCCGGCGGGCACCGCCATCGTCCGGGTGGGCGCGCTGACCGCGGCGCTCACGGGTGCCAATCGTGCAACGCTGGCAGCAGCCGACGTGCCGCACGCCACGCTGCACCTCCACGCGAACCAGCATGCGGGTTACTTCCCCGGCGCGAGCCCCGTGCACCTGGTCGTGCACCTCGACCCCGACAGCGGGCGTCTGCTCGGCGCTCAGGCGGTCGGTCGCGACGGTGTCGACAAGCGCATCGACGTGTTGGCCACCGCGATCGCTGCCGGTCTCTCGGTGGAGGACCTCATCGACCTCGACCTGGCCTACTCGCCGCCCTACGGGCAGGCGAAGGATGTCGTCAACCTCGCCGGCATGGTGGGGGAGAACGTGCGCAACGGGACGCTGGCGCTGTGGTACGCCGACGAACTGGACGAGGTGCGAGCGTCGGCACTCGTGCTCGACGTGCGGCGCGGGGAGGAGTGGCGCTCCGGTCACCTGCCGGGCGCGCTGCACATCCCGCATACCGAACTACGCGGCCGGTTGGACGAGGTGCGCGAGCACGCGGGCGGACGGCCGGTGCGCGTCCTGTGCGCATCGGGCGTGCGCTCTGCCATCGCGCACCGGGTGCTGGCGCAGGCGGGGCTGGACTCCGCGTCGCTGTCGGGCGGCATGCAGACCCTCCGCGCCGTTCTGGGGCACGACGCGGATCACATCCTCGAGAAGGTGCCCGCCCTCGTCGGCGGATGAAGGAGATCGATCATGTGTCGAGCAGTGACATGCAAGACGTGCGGGAAGACCACGTGGGCGGGATGCGGGCAGCATGTGGACCAGGTCCTGGTTGGGGTGCCGCGTGCGCAGCGGTGCCCGGGGCATGACACCGCACCGTCGAAGGGATTCCTCGCACGGCTGTTCGGCCGCTGAGTCGCGTCGGGTCGGCGGGGCTCAGGCGAGCGTCAGGAAGAGCTTCTCCAGCTCCTCCGGAGTGACGGAATCATCGGTGGGATCGGTCAGGCACGACCGCATCGCGGACGCGATGATGGCGTAGCCCGCGCGGTCGAGCGCCTTCGAGACGGCGGAGAGCTGGATGACGACGTCGCGGCAGTCCGCTCCGGAGTCCACGGCGTTGACGACCGCGGCCAGCTGCCCCTGAGCGCGGCGGAGCCGGTTCACGATCCTGCGCTGCTGTGCCTGCGTCTCCGCGTCGCCGCCGCCCGGTCGATCCTCATCCGTCGTCGCGCTCATCTCCGCCTCTCCGTGTGCGCCGGTGCGTGCCCACAGGCGGCCATTCTCCCACGGAAACCGATACCCCGGCGGGTATGAGGGCGTGCACGCGCCGCCGCACTCCGCGTGCGCACTGCCAGCAGCGCGCACGCGACCACGATGACACCGCCCGATATCGTCGTCCACGTGATCGACTCGTGCAGGATCACGCCGGCCCACACGATGCTCAGGACCGGCTGCGTCAACTGGACCTGTCCCACGGTCGCGATCGGGCCGATGGCCAGGCCCCGGTACCAGGCGACGAAGCCCAGGAACATGCTGACGACGCCGAGGTAGGCGAACGCCGCCCACTCCAGCGGTGTCGCATCCGGCGGCCGGTCCACGACGGCGACGCCGGTGAGGACGAGCATGAGCGGGGAGGCGAGGACGAGGGCCCACGAGATCGTCTGCCAGGAGCCGAGCTCGCGTGAGAGCAGCCCGCCTTCGGCGTACGCGATCGCGCACACCACGACGGCGGCGAACAGCAGCAGGTCGGCCGCACCCGCCCTGCCCAGGCCGCCGTGCTGGATCGCGGCGAAGACGACCGCCGCGACGGCACCGAGCCCTGCCGCGCCCCAGAACCACGGGCGCGGACGTTCACCGCCGCGCAGGACAGCCATCACCGCCGTCATGGCGGGCAGGAGCGCCACGACGACGGCTCCGTGACTGGCCGGGACTCCCGTCAGCGCGTAGGAGGTGAGGAGTGGAAAGCCGACGACGGCACCGGCGGCCACGATCCCCACCCGCACCCACTGCCGACCGCGCGGCACGCGCTGGCGAGTGAGTGCCAGGGCGGCGCCGGCGAGGAGAGCTGCGAGCACGGCGCGAGCGGAACCGACGAACAGCGGGGACATCGCCTGTCCTTCGACGGCGACGCGCGTGAACGGCATCGTGAACGAGAACGCGAGGACCCCGACGGCGCCCCACCACAGCCCGGCACCGCGGCCGCGTAGCGGTGGACGATCCGGCGCGATAGCGCTACCTTCAGGCTTCATGAGTGACAGTAGCAGTGAGCGCATCACGGCGGAGCTGCGCTCCTGGATCGCGGCGGCTCCGCCCGGAGCGCAGCTTCCCTCCACCCGTTCGCTCACGCGCAGCCATGGCGCCAGCCCCGTGACCGTGCAGAAGGCGCTGCACACCCTCACCAGACAGGGCCTCATCGAGACCCGGCCGGGGGTCGGCACGTTCGTGAGCAGGCCGCGCGCGACCCGGCCGCACGACTATTCATGGCAGACGGCGGCACTGGGGGCACCCGCTGCACGTCTGCCGCAGTCGACTTCGCTGCGTCAGGCGTCCCCCGACGTCGTCGGACTGCACGAGGGCTACCCCGAGCGCGACCTCCTTCCCCACCGGATGGTGCGGGCCGCCCTGGCCCGTGCGGCGCGCGGCGACGTCGCGGTCACGCGTCCCCCCTCATCGGGAGTCCCCGAGCTGCGGGCGTGGTTCGCGACAGAGCTCGCCGCGGTCACGTCGGCAGGCCTGACGGCCCCGACGGCGAAGGACGTCGTCGTGCTCCCCGGCAGCCAGAGCGGTCTCAGCACGCTGTTCCGCAGTCTCGTGGGTGCCCGCATGCCGCTCCTGATGGAGTCGCCGACCTACTGGGGCGCGATCGGAGCGGCGATGCAGGCGGGCGTGGAGGTCGTTCCCGTCTCCTCCGGGGCCCACGGCCCCGACCCCGGAGAACTGGACCGCGCGCTGACCGAGACGGGAGCCCGGGCCTTCTACGCGCAGCCGACGTACGCCAATCCGACCGGCGCGCAATGGTCGCCGTCCCGGGCCGACGCGGTGCTCCGCGTCATCCGTGCGCACGGCGCGTTCCTCATCGAGGACGACTGGGCGCATGACTTCGGCATCTCCTCGACCCCCTCGCCGCTGGCTGCCCGCGACGACAGCGGGCACGTGGTCTACGTGCGGTCGCTCACCAAGAGCGTCTCGCCGGCCATCCGGGTGGCCGGGCTGATCGCCCGCGGCCCGGCCTTCGAGCGCATCCTCGCCGACCTTCAGGCGCACGTCCTCTACGTCAGCGGCATCCTCCAGGCCGCCGCGCTGGACGTCGTCACCCAGCCGGGCTGGCGCACGCATCTGCGTGGCGTGCGCCAGCAGCTGGCCGCGCGGCGGGATCTCCTCGTCGAGGCGGTCAGCACGCACCTGCCGAGCGCGCACGTGGAGGCCGTCCCGGCCGGCGGTCTGAACCTGTGGGTGCAGCTGCCGGACGACACCGACCTGCCCCGCCTCATCCGCGCCTGCGAGGCCCGCGGGGTCGCCATCGCGGGCGGTGACGACTGGTTCCCCGCCGAGCCGACCGGGCGCTTCCTGCGCCTGAACTACTCCGGGCCCAATCCCGGGGCCTTCCCCGACGCCGTCCGCGTCATCGGGGAGTGCCTCGCCGGGTGAGCACCGCGGGGGTGGAGAGCGTGCCCCGCGCCGACCTCAGCCCCTGCGGGGTGCGGGAAGGCGGACGCCGTCGCGACGGTGGTGCAGCCACAGGACCCCCAGCGGCGGCAGGCTGAGTACGGCGCGGCCGGAGTCGTCGGCGTGCACGACCCCGAGGTTTCCGACACCCGACCCGCCGTACTCGGCGGCATCGGTGTTGAGGATCTCCTCCCACACGCCGTGTTCGGGCAGCGTCAGCTCGTAGCCGTGCAGGGGCGCCCCCGAGAAGTTGCACACCACCGCGACGGTGTTGCCGTGCCAGTCCCGTCGCGCGAAGGCCAGCACGTTGGGGTTCCAGGACGGGGAACCCAGGCGCGTGAACGCCGCGCCGTCGGCGTCGCGCGACCACAGCGCCGCCTGCTCGCGGTACGTGCGGTTCAGCGTCGCCACGAAGTCGTGCAGCTGCGCGTGCGAGGGCTGCTCCAGCATCCACCAGTCCAGGCTCCGGCCCTCGGCCCATTCGGACCTCTGCCCGAACTCCTGCCCCATGAACAGCAGCTGCTTGCCGGGGTGACCCCACATGTACGCCAGGAACGCGCGCATGTTGGCGAGCTTCTGCCAGTGGTCGCCGGGCATCCGCCCGAACAGGCTCCCCTTGCCGTGCACGACCTCGTCGTGGCTGACGGGGAGGATGAAGTTCTCGCTGAAGGCGTAGACGAACGAGAACGACAGCTCGCCCTCGTGGTGCGAGCGGTGCAGCGGATCGCGGGCCATGTACTGCAGCGAGTCGTTCATCCAGCCCATGTTCCACTTGAACCCGAAGCCGAGTCCGGCGTGGTCGGTGGGGGCGGTGACGCCGGGGAAGCTGGTGGACTCCTCCGCGATGATCGCGATGCCCGGGTAGCGCTTGTACGCGGTGCCGTTGACCTCCTTGAGGAAGCGGATCGCCTCCAGGTTCTCGCGGCCGCCGTACTGGTTGGGTACCCATTCGCCGTCGTTGCGGGAGTAGTCCAGGTACAGCATGGAGGCCACGGCATCCACCCGCAGACCGTCGACGTGGAACTCTTCCAGCCAGTACAGCGCGTTGGCGACGAGGAAGTTGCGGACCTCGTTGCGCCCGTAGTCGAAGATCAGCGTGCCCCAGTCCTTGTGCTCACCGCGCCTGGGGTCGGGGTGCTCGTACAGTGGCTCGCCGTCGAAACGGGCGAGGGCGAACGCGTCCTTGGGGAAGTGACCGGGGACCCAGTCCATGATCACGCCGATGCCGGCCTGGTGGAGCCGGTCGATGAGATAGCGCAGGTCGTCGGGCTGCCCGAACCTGCTGGTGGGGGCGTAGTACCCCGTCACCTGGTACCCCCACGAGCCCCCGAACGGGTGCTCGGCCAGGGGAAGGAACTCCACGTGCGTGAACCCCTGCGCGGTGACGTAGTCGATGAGCGGGTCGGCCGCGTCGCGGTACGACAGGCCGGGCCGCCACGAGCCGAGGTGGATCTCGTAGATCGACATCGGAGCCGACACCGGCGCGGTGCGGCCCCGCCGCGCCATCCACGCGTCATCGCCCCACGTGTACGAGGAGTCGGTGACGACGGATGCGGTGGCCGGGGGGATCTCGGCGAAGCGCGCCATCGGGTCGGCCTTGAGGATCCAATCGCCCCGGCGGGTCAGGATCTCGAACTTGTACGTGTCGCCGGCGGCCATCCCGGGCACGAACAGCTCCCACACGCCACTGCCACCCATCGAGCGCATCGCGTGGGCGGTGCCGTCCCACCCGTTGACGTCGCCGGCCACGCGGACGGCACGGGCATCGGGTGCCCACACCGCGAACGCGACGCCGGTGGACCCGTCGAGCGTCCGTACGTGTGCGCCGAGGACCCGCCACAGCTCTTCGTGCCGGCCTTCCCCGATGAGGTGCAGATCCATCTCGCCGAGAGTGGGCAGGTGGCGGTACGGATCGTCCGCGGTGTAGTCGGTGCCGCCTTCATAGGTCGCGGTGATCGTGTAGGCGCCGGGGCGGGTCTGCACGCGGGCGGCCCAGATGCCCGCACGCACATGCTCCAGCCTGGCGCTGGATCCGCCGGCGAGGTCGGCTGTGACGGTGGCGGCGAGCGGTCGCCGGGTGCGAATGATCCACGCGCCGTCGCCGGCGGGGTGCACCCCCAGCACCGAGTGCGGATCGTGATGCGTGCCGGCGGCGACGGCGTCGAGCAGCGCGTCGTCGGGGGTGATGGACAGTGTCATCGTGACTCCTTCACGTGCAGGAGGTGCACCGGTTCGGTGAACGCATCCAGACGCACGAAGTTGTGGTCGGTCCAGGTCCACGTCGCGCCGGTGACGAGGTCTTCGACCTCGTACGGCCGGCCCGGCGGGATGCCCCACACCGTCGTGTCGAGGTGCACCATCGTCTCGCGCACCGAGTGCGGGTCGACGTTGGCCACCAGCAGGACCGTGTCGGAGGCGCCGGTGGGCGAGAGCGCGGCATCCAGATGCTTGGAGTAGACCAGGATCGAGTCGTCGTCGCTCCAATGCACCGAGAGGTTGCGCAGCTGCGCGAGCGCGGGATGTGCGCGGCGTGCCGCGTTCAGCATCCGCAGGTACGGCGCGAGCGACTCGCCACGCTCTTCCGCGCCCTCCCAGTCGCGGAACTTGTACTCGTACTTCTCGTTGTCGATGTTCTCTTCGGATCCGGGCCTGGCCACACTCTCGAACAGCTCGTACCCGGCGTACACGCCGTAGCTGGGGGCCGCGGTGGCCGCGATCGCCGCACGCACCTTGTAGGCGGCCCGGCCGCCGAACTGCAGGTACTCGGTGAGGATGTCGGGGGTGTTGACGAACAGGTTGGGCCGGAGGAAATCGTCGGTCTCGGTGGCCAGCGCCGTGAGGAACTCCTCGAGCTCGTCCTTCGTGTTGCGCCACGTGAAGTACGTGTAGCTCTGCTGGAAGCCGGCCATCGCCAGTCCCTGCATCGGGGCCGGACGCGTGAACGCCTCGGCGAGGAAGACGACGTCGGGGGACTCCGCGTTGACGGTCGCGATGAGCCATTCCCAGAACTGCAGCGGCTTGGTGTGGGGGTTGTCGACGCGGAAGATCTGCACGCCCTGCGCGATCCAGTGGCGCACGATCCGCAGCACTTCGGCGCGGATGCCCTCCGGATCGTTGTCGAAGTTGACCGGATAGATGTCCTGGTACTTCTTCGGCGGGTTCTCGGCGAAGGCGATCGAGCCGTCGGGGAGCGTCGTGAACCACTCCGGGTGCTCCGCCACCCACGGGTGGTCGGGGGAGGCCTGCAGCGCGAGGTCGAGCGCGACCTCGAGGCCCTCGGCGCGCGCGGCGCGCACGAACGCCCGGAAATCGGCGAGGGTGCCGAGGTCGGGGTGGACGGCGTCATGCCCGCCCGCAGACGACCCGATGGCCCACGGCGATCCGGGGTCGCCCGGAGCGGGGTCGAGGGTGTTGTTCGGTCCCTTGCGGTTGGTCTGCCCGATGGGATGGATGGGCGGCAGGTAGAGCACGTCGAAGCCCATCGCCGCCACGGCGGGCAGGCGCTTGGCGGCGGTGCGGAACGTGCCGCTCTTGACGGTGCCGTCCTTGAGGTGCCGGGCGCCCTCGGAGCGCGGGAAGAACTCGTACCAGGCGCCGACGCCGGCCCGCTGCCGTTCCACGAGCAGTTCCAGCTCGTCGCCGACGGAACCGAGCGTTGCCAGCGGACGATCGGCGAAGTACTCCGCCAGCTCCGGGTCGGTCACGATCGCGAGGGCACCCTCGTCGGTGACCGTGGCATCCCGCAGCGCCTTCGCGGCGCCCTGCAGCGCGGTGCGCTCGGCGCGGGGGCGAGTCTTGTCGGCGATCGCCCGATCGAACAGCAGCGCGCCGGACGTGCGCATCAGCGCGGCGTCCACACCCGCGGCGATCTTCACCTCGGCGGCGTGCTGCCACGTGGCGAAGTCATCCGCGAACGCTTCGAAGCGGAACCGCCACACGCCCTGTTCCAGCGGTGCGACGAGCGTCGACCATCGGTCGAGACCGTCGTTGAGGGGCGACAGGCGGTGCAGCGATTCCTCCCCGGCGGGGGAGAAGAGCCGCACGTGCACGCCGATCAGGTCGTGCCCCTCCCGGAAGGCGGTGACGGTGAAGGGCACGGCCTCCTCGACATACGCCGACGGGCGGAAGCGATCACCCGGCACCGAGGGACGGGGGGCGGCGATCGGAATGCGCGGAGTCACGGTCGCGGCGACGGAATCCATCGCCGGCCGGACGGGGATCGCGCTGCCGCTGCGCCACGGACGGGGGGTCGAAGGTCGTGTCGGAGCTGCCACCATCCGAACCTACCCCGGTCGCCGGAAGCGGCACAGGCGGGACCCGGTGGTTGACAAGGGGGCCGGTTTCGGGTCAGACCACCCGGAACAGATGCATCGAGGTGTCGGGCATGACGACCACTTCGCCGGGCTGCAGTTCCCGCGATTCCTCCGTGGGGCGCTCGGTGATGCTGGTCCACAGCGAGATGAAGCGGTCCGCTCCGTCGAGCGGGGGGAGGGTCACTTCGATGGGCGTCTCGTTGCCATGGACGACGAGCAGGATGCGGTTGGGCTCCTCGTGCTCCGGAGTGGAGGCGGCGACGTACTGCAGCGTGCGGTGGGTGGCGCTGGTCCACCGCTGGATCGACATCGTCTCCCCGTGCTCGTCGTACCACTGCATGACGGAGGCCGAGGGCGTGCGGGCACCCGGACGCGCGAACCGGCTGGGGCGCAGCGCGGGGTTCTCCCGCCGGAGCTGCAGGAGCCGCCGCACGTGGGCGGCGAGATCCTCCTGCCAGTCCGCGTGCTCCCACGACAGCCACGTCAGCGCGGAATCGTGGCAGTACGCGTTGTTGTTGCCGCGCTGCGTCCGACCGAACTCGTCGCCGGCGGCGATCATCGGGATACCGGCGGACAGCAGCAGCGTTCCCAGCAGGTTGCGCATCGCCTTGCGCCGCACGGAGAGGATGCGCTCGTCGTCGGTGGGACCCTCGATGCCGTGATTGAAGGAACGGTTCGTGTCGGCGCCGTCCCTGCCGTGCTCGCCGTTGGCGAGGTTGTGCTTGACGTCGTAGGAGACCAGGTCGTGCAGCGTGAACCCGTCATGGGAGGTGACGAAATTGACGCTGGCGAGGGGGCCGCGCTCGGCGCTGAACGTGTTCGACGATCCCGCCAGGCGCGTGGCGAACCCGCCGATACCGGTCGGGGAGGTGTCGGCGCGTCGGGCGTAATCCACGTCGCTCAGCCAGAAATTGCGCACGCGGTCGCGATAGCGGTCGTTCCACTCGTGCCAGCCGGTTCCGAAGTTCCCGGTCTGCCAGCCGCCCATGCCGACATCCCACGGTTCGGCGATCGTCTTGACCCCGGCGAGGGCGGGGTCGTCCACGATCGCGCGCAGCAGGGGATGATCCGGCGTGAACGTGTGCGCGCCGTCGCGACCGAGCGTGACGGCCAGGTCGAGACGGAACCCGTCCACCTGCACGTCGTCGGCCCAATATCGCAGCGAATCCAGCACGAGCCGCGCGGCGGCGTCGGTGGCGGTGTCGACGGAGTTGCCGCATCCGGTCACGTCGATGTAGGTCCCGTCGTCGTGCTGCCGGTAGTACGAGCGGTTGTCCAGTCCGCGCAGACTCGACCGCGGGCCGCCCAGCCCCTCTTCGGCGGTGTGGTTGTAGACGACGTCGAGGATGACCTCGAGCCCTGCTTCGTGCAGCAGCCGGACCATGCCCTTGAACTCCCGCAGCACCGCCTCGGGGCCGCTGCGACGATTCTCGGCGGTCGCGTAGCGGGCGTGCGGCGTGAAGAAGTTGACGGAGTTGTACCCCCAGTAGTTCGTCAGCCCGAGGTTGAGCAGGCGCGGCTCGGTCGCGGAGGCGTGGACAGGCAGCAGCTCGACGCTCGTGACCCCCAGCGCCACGAGGTGTTCGATCATCGCGGGGTGGGCCAGGCCGGCGTAGGTGCCGTGCAGGGCCGGCGGGACGCCGGGGTGGCGCTTGGTGAGTCCCTTCACGTGCGCCTCGTAGATGACGGTGCGATCCAGCGGCACGGCCGGCTTGGGCACCCCGCCCCAGTCGAACCCGCCGTCCACGACGACGGCCCGGTGATCGCCGAACCCGCCGGTGACGATCCCGCGCGCATAGGGATCGAGCAGGAGCGTCTCGCGGTTGAACGTGTTGCCGGGCGCAGCGGGACCGTCGGCGCGCAGGGCGTACCGTGCCCCTGGCCGCAGCAGCTCCGTGGTGACCGCCCACACCCCGCCCCCCACCGGTGCGAGGGGAAGGGTCGCGATCGCCCAGTCCAGGTCGACGTCGTCGAAGACGACGAGCTCGACGGTGTCGGCATGCCCCGACCACACCCGCAGCGTGCCGCCCTCGGGCCCCTGACGCACCCCGAGATCGTCGTAGACGGCGTCCAGCAGGCCCGCCCGGACGGGAGGCACGGGATCAGCTTCGGGTCGCGCCATGCGATCTACAGTAGTTAGGTCGTGCGTCGGGCGCGTGACGACGGGAGGTGGCGGATGCCGGTCTACCTGGACCACGCCGCGACGACGCCGCTGCGGCAGGAAGCGGCCGAGGCGTGGCTGTCGGCCGCATCCGTCGGCGCCAACGCCTCCTCGATCCACGGCGGCGGTCAGGCCGCGCGGCGCGTGCTGGAGGAGGCCCGTGAGCGCCTCGCCGCCGTCCTCGGATGCGAGGCGGTGGAGGTGGTCTTCACCTCCGGCGGCACCGAGTCGATCAACACGGCGGTGAAGGGACTGTGGTGGGCGCGAGGCGATCGCCCCGGCGCCGTCGCCCTGCCCGACGGGGAGCATCACGCCACGACCGACACCGTGGCGTGGCTCGTCGAGCGCGAAGGCGCCGCCCTGCGGCGCGTGCCGCTGGACGGGGTGGGACGCATCGATCCGGGCCTGTTCGAGGAGGCCGCCGCGGAGTCGGCGCTCGCGACGGCGCTCGTCGCCAACAACGAGGTGGGCACCGTGCAGGATGCCGCGGCGCTGGCCGCCGCATCCGCCCGCGCCGGCGCGCCGCTGCACCTGGACGCGGTCTCCGCCCTCGGACACGTGCCGGTGGATTTCGCCGCGTGGCGCGGTGAAGCGCAGGCCGGCGCCGGACTGGTCGCGATGAGCCTGTCGGCGCACAAGGTGGGCGGGCCGGTCGGGGTGGGAGCGCTCGTGGTGGCCCGCTCGGCGCGTCTGGGCGCGCTCGTGCACGGCGGGGGACAGCAGCGGGGCCTGCGGGCCGGCACGCAGGACGTCGCCGGAGCGGCCGCGTTCGCCGTCGCCGCCGAGCTGGCCGAGGCCGAGCGCGAGGGGGAGGCCGCGCGACTCTCGCAGCTGCGCGACACGCTGGTGCGCGGCATCCGCGCCTTCGTCCCGGGAGCGGAGCTGCTCGGCGACCCGCAGGAGCGCCTTCCCGGCAACGTGCACGTCCTGTTCCCCGACGCGGCGGGGGAGACCCTGCTGTTCCTCCTGGATCAGGCCGGCATCGCCGTCTCGACCGGCTCGGCGTGTCAGGCCGGCGTCGCGGAGCCGTCGCACGTGGTGCTCGCCCTGGGTCGCTCCGAGCGCGAGGCGCGCTCGGTGCTGCGCCTGACCCTGGGGCGCACCTCGACCGAGGCCGACGTGTCCGCCTTCCTCGCCGCCCTTCCCGACGCGTACGCGCGCGCCGCATCCGCCGCCGCCCGCGCTCGCCGCTGACGCCCGGCTCACCGGCCGACGCCCTGCCGCCCGGCGTTCGCGTCCGCCGTCGAGGTCGGGTCTCCACCCGCCGTTGCGCAAAACTCAGGAGACACGCCGGTGGGGGTGGCGTTCGGGGCGGCCAGGGGCCCGGATCTCCTGAGTTTTGCGCAGTGCCGCCGGCAGATGGCCCGGGCTGTCGCGGGCCTGCCCCGGGCTGTCGGTGGCGGTGACGGGGAGTGGCGGGTGGACGTCGCGTCCGTCATGCGGTCCTGCCGCCCGGCGTTCGGGCCTCCGTGGATGCCTGGGCGCCGCCCTGCCGTTGCGCAAAACTCAGGAGACACGCCGGTGGGTGTCGGCTCCGGGGCGGCCAGGGGCCCGGATCTCCTGAGTTTTGCGCAGTGCCGCCGGCGGATGGCCGGGCCGACCCCGGGGTGGCGGTGGCGGTGACGGGGAGTGGTGGGTCGACGCCGCGTCCGTCATGCCGTCCTGCCGCCCGGCGTTCGGGCCTCCGTGGACGCCTGGGCGCCGCCCTGCCGTTGCGCAAAACTCAGGAGACACGCCGGTGGGTGTCGGCTCCGGGGCGGCGAAACGCCCGGATCTCCTGAATTCTGCGCAGGGGCGCGGAGAACCCGCCGTCCGCCCAGCCCGCGCTCGGGGCGCGCTCGTAGACTGGAGGAATGCGGATTCTGGCGGCGATGAGCGGGGGAGTGGACTCCGCGGTCGCGGCTGCCCGCGCCGTGGAAGCGGGGCACGATGTGGTCGGCGTGCATCTGGCGCTCTCCCGAGCCGGCGGAACCCTCCGCGCCGGGAGCCGCGGATGCTGCACCATCGAAGACGCGATGGATGCCCGTCGCGCCGCCGACCGCCTCGGCATCCCGTTCTACGTATGGGATTTCTCCGAGCGCTTCCGCGACGACGTCATCGACGACTTCATCTCCGAGTACCGCGCGGGCC
Organism: Microbacterium lushaniae; assembly: GCF_008727775.1. Lineage (NCBI taxonomy): Bacteria > Bacillati > Actinomycetota > Actinomycetes > Micrococcales > Microbacteriaceae > Microbacterium > Microbacterium lushaniae. Next base: position 2,062,272 of record NZ_CP044232.1, on the reverse strand, counting down.
GCACGCCGAACCCCTGCATGCGGTGCAACGAGAAGATCAAGTTCGCCGCCCTGCTCGAGCGCGCGCTCGAACTCGGCTTCGACGCCGTGTGCACGGGGCACTACGCGACGCTGATCGACGGGCCCGATGGACGTGAGCTGCACCGGGCGTCGGATGCCGCGAAGGACCAGTCGTACGTCCTGGGTGTCCTGACGGCCGACCAGCTCGCGCACACGTACTTCCCGCTGGGCGACACGCCGTCCAAGGCGCTCGTGCGGGCCGAGGCGGAGGCGCGCGGCCTCACCGTCGCGCACAAGCCCGACAGCCATGACATCTGCTTCATCCCCGACGGTGACACCCGCGGATGGCTCGCCGACAAGGTCGGCGCCGAGCAGGGCCCCATCGTCGACCGTGCCGGTGCGGTCGTCGGCTCCCACGAGGGTGCGCACGCCTACACCGTCGGGCAGCGCCGCGGCCTGCAGCTGGGCACTCCGGCGCCCGACGGCAAGCCGCGCTTCGTCCTCGAAGTGCGTCCGGTGAGCAACACCGTGGTGGTCGGGCCGAAGGAGGCCCTCGCGACGTCGGAGATCTCGGGCTCGCGGTACACGTGGGCGGGCCGCGCGCCCGAGCCGGGGGAGTTCGCGTGTCACGTGCAGATCCGAGCTCACGCCGACCCTGTGCCCGCACGCGCGATGTGGGCGGACGGCACCCTCTCCGTCGTCCCTGACGCCCCGTTCGACGGCGTGGCGCCTGGTCAGACCGCCGTGCTGTACGACGGCACCCGGGTGATCGGTCAGTTCACGATCGACCGGACGGTGTCGGCGGTTCCCGTCCCCGCCTGAAGCCGCAGTGCCGCGCGCGCTCGCCGCATGCCTGCGCCGGGTGGCGGTCTGGGACCTGCGCAAGGGCGGGGCGGCGTCGGTGCCCCTCTCTAGACTGGCCGGGTGGCGAACGGTGACCAACTCCCCGACCTGACCCTCGACGAGGCGCGCACCGAGGCGGCAGACCTCACCACGCGCATCCTCGACGCCCGCGAGGCCTATTACGGACGTGACGCCGAGCTCGTCGACGACGCCACCTACGACGAGTGGATGCGTCGGCTCGAGCAGATCGAGCGGCTCCACCCCGAACTCCAGGGGCAGGACAGCCCGACGCAGTCGGTGGGCGCTGCCGAGAGCACGATGTTCGCGCCGGTCGAGCATGCCGAGCGGATGCTGAGCCTGGACAACGTGTTCAGCTCCGACGAACTGCGTGATTGGTGCGTCAAGACCGCCGCCTCCGCCGGCCGGCCGATCCGCTGGCTCACCGAACTCAAGATCGACGGCCTCGCGATCAGCCTGCGCTACGAGAACGGCGTCCTCTCCTCGGCCGCCACCCGGGGCGACGGGCGGGTGGGCGAGGACGTCACGGGGAACGCGCTGCAGGTGGCTGGCATCCCGCAGCGCCTGTCCGGTACGGGCCATCCGCCCCTCGTGGAGGTGCGCGGCGAGGTGTTCATCCCGGTGGCGGCCTTCGATGAGCTCAACGCACTCCAGGCGCGCCTGCGCGAACGCGTCGTCGCGGAGTCCCTCGCCCGCGGCGGCGACGAGGAGAAGGCGACCCGCAGCGCCGCCCGGAGGTTCCCCGCCTTCGCGAACCCGCGCAACGCCGCCAGCGGCGGACTGCGGCAGCAGCTGGAGAAGAAGAGCGGACTGGAACTGGAGGCCGGGCGGGCCCGCCTGCAGTCACTGCGCCTTTTCGTGCACGGGATCGGCGCGTGGCCGGCGCCCCCGGTGTCATCGCAGAGCGAGGTGTACGGTCTGCTGGCGGAGTGGGGACTGCCCACGAGCCCCTACTTCCGCACATCCGACGACATCGACGGCGTGCTGGAGTTCGTGACCGAATACGGCGAGCACCGCCACACCGTCGAGCATGAGATCGACGGCGTCGTGGTGAAGGTCGACGAGCTGGCGCTGCACGACGAGCTGGGCGCCACCAGTCGCGCGCCGCGCTGGGCGATCGCGTACAAGTACCCGCCCGAGCAGGTCAACACGAAGCTCCTGGACATCGTCGTCTCGGTCGGCCGCACCGGCCGGGCGACGCCGTTCGCCGTGATGGCCCCCGCCCGGGTCGCCGGCAGCGTCGTGCGCCAGGCCACGCTGCACAACCAGGAGGTCGTCAAGGCCAAGGGAGTGCTCATCGGCGACACCGTGGTGCTTCGGAAGGCCGGTGATGTCATCCCAGAGGTGCTCGGCCCGGTCGTGGAGCTGCGGGACGGCAGCGAACGCGCCTTCGTCATGCCCACCGAGTGCCCGGAATGCGGATTCCCGCTGAGCCCGGCGAAAGCGGGAGACATCGACCTGCGTTGCCCCAACACGCGGGCATGCCCCGCTCAGGTGCGCGGGCGGGTGGAGCACATCGGCTCGCGCGGCGCGCTCGACATCGAGGCGCTCGGTGAGGTGACAGCGGCCGCCCTGACCCAGCCGAGCGTGCCCGAGCAGCCTCCGCTGGAGACCGAGGCCGGACTGTTCGACCTCACGCTCGAGCAGCTCGTGCCGATCGAGGTGATCGTCCGCGACACCGAGACCGGCGAGCCGCGTGTCGATGAGAAGACCGGCGATCCCGTGCGGCGGGCGCCCTTCCGACGCAATCCCAGTGCCGCGGAGAAGAAGGCCGGCGCGACCGGCCCGCAGCCGTCGGCGCAGGCGGTGACACTGCTGGAGGAGCTGGAGAAGGCCAAGACCAAGGAGCTGTGGCGCTTTCTCGTGGCGCTGAACATCCGTCACGTCGGCCCCGTCGCTGCGCGCGCCCTCGCCCAGTGGTTCGGGTCGGTCGATGCCATCCGCGCAGCCTCGCGGGACGAGCTCGCCGCCGTGGAGGGCGTGGGCGGCATCATCGCGGATGCGGTGACCGACTGGTTCGCGGTGGACTGGCACCGGGAGATCGTCGAGCGCTGGACTGCGGCCGGCGCGCAACTGACAACGCCCGGCCACCCCGGGCCCGGGGCCGCGGCCGGGGGCGGCGGGGTCCTCGACGGGGTCACAGTGGTCGCCACTGGCTCGCTCGAGGGGTATACGCGCGAGGGTGCCCAGGAGGCGATCCTCCGCGCCGGCGGCAAGGCGGCATCGAGCGTGTCGAAGAAGACCGACTTCGTCGCCGCCGGACCGGGCGCCGGATCCAAGCTCGGCAAGGCCGAAGAACTGGGCGTGCGCATCATCGACGCCGCGCAGTTCCACGTGCTCGTGACGGAGGGTCCTGCCGCGCTCGACGCGATCGCGCCGGACGCGGGATGACCCGGGCCGTCGTCGTGACCGGTGCCGCCGGCGGCATCGGCGCGGCGCTCGTCTCCGCGCTGCGCGAGGAGGGCATCCCCGTGGTCTCCGTCGACGTCGCGCCCGTCGCATCCGCCGACGGGATCGCCATCGTCCGCGGCGACGGGGGAGACCCCGAGGTCGCCGACGAGGCGGTACGGGCGGCGGGAGTGCTCGGCGGCCTCGGTGGCTGGGTGAACGTGTCGGCGGTGTTCTCCGACGTGTGGCTGGACGAGGCGGGCGCCGACGCCACGATGGCCGTGATCGACGCGAACCTGCGCCCCGCCGTGGTCGGATGCGCCGCTGCCGTGCGGGAGTTCCGCCGCATCGGGCGAGGCGGCGCGATCGTCAACGTCAGCTCGCATCAGGGGGCACGACCCGTGCGCGGAAGCCTCCCGTACGCCACGGCCAAGGCCGCCGTGGAAGGACTCACGCGCGCCCTGGCGGTGGACTGCGGCCCCGACGGCATCCGCGTGAACGCGGTGGCCCTCGGATCCATCCGCACGGTGCGATCCGATCGACACCTCGAGGAGCTGCCCGAGCCCGAACGTGCCGCCTTCGGTGCCGCGATCGCCCGGCTGCAGCCGCTGGGACGCATGGGCGAGGCGGAGGAGGTGGCCGCCGTCATCCGGTTCCTGCTCTCGGATGGGGCATCGTTCCTCTCCGGCGCGGTGATCCCGGTCGATGGTGGCCGCGCCGCGCACGGTCTCGACCCCGAGGAGCGCGATCGCTGAGAGCGACCCGGCGCCCCGGCGTTCGTTCGCGTTGACCCGGCGTGTGGCGGGGGAGTTGGACGGCGACCCGTGGCGCGGCGGCGGCTGGTGCTAACCGGAGACGTGCACGCGCGCCGCCGCAGCATCCTCCGCGGCCGGCGCGGACATCCGGCTGAAGTACGCGATCTTGTCGTCGAGGACGCCGATCGCCTTCGCGAGCAGGTCGGCGCGCGCAGTGAGCGCTGCCCGGCGCCCCCGGAGGAAGGTCACGGGGTCCTCTGACGTGTCGCCACCGCGCAGCAGTGCGGCGAACACCCGCAGCTCGGAGATCCCCAGGCCCGCCTCCCGCATGCACGTGACGACCCCGATCCACGCGAGGTCGCTCTCGCTGAACCGCCGACGGTTCGAGGCGTCCCGACCCAGCGGGCCGATGATCCCCTCCTCCTCGTAGTAGCGGAGTGCGTCGGGTGAGAGTCCGCTCGACGCACTCGCCTCGCCGATCGTGAACGTCGCGCTCATCGGGCCACCTCCTCGTCCAGGACGGCTCGCGCGTCGGCACCCAGGTGGAGCTCGAGCGCGTCCATCGTCTCGTCGAGCTGACTGATGCCCGACACCCCCACGATGGGGGTGACCTGCGGGGTGGAGCCGAGAAGCCACGCCAGCACGACCTGGTTCCTCGTGGCGCCGAGCTGTGCGGCGACGCGGTCCAGCGCAGCCAGGCGACGCCGGGTGTCCGCGTGACGGTACGGCTCCTGCAGACGTTCCTCCCGCGTGTACGCACCGGTGAGCAGGGTGCTGTAGGCCCACACCGCCAGTCCCTCCGACCCGGTGTAGTCCAGCGCCTCGGGGGTCGCCACGACGTGGCCCTGGTCCGGGAGCGGGGCGAAGGGAATCGGCTGGAGGTACGTGTGCCGCAGCTGCACGGCCGTGAAGGGCTCCACTCCGCGGGACCGGGCGAGGCTCCGGGCTCGCTCGACGCGCCAGGTCGCGTGGTTGGATGCTCCCAGCCGGCGCACGCGGCCGTCTGCGGCGAGTGCGCCGAACGCCTCCACCTGGGCGTCGAGGTCGACCGAGCGGTCTTCCACGTGCGCCCAGTACAGGTCGACGTGATCGGTGCCCAGCCGGGCGAGGGAGCGGGCGAGGGCGTCACGGATGGTGTCCGGCCGCAGCCCTTCCATGGATTCGGGCCACACTCCGGCGACGGTCGGATCCGCGCCGACCTTGGTCGAGAGGAGAACCTCCTCGCGCACGCCCGGATTGCTCTGGAGCCACGCTCCGATCACCGTCTCGCTGGCACCGCCCAGGCCCGACCCGTCGGTCCAGAACGCATAGTTGTCGGCGGTGTCCAGCCAGCGCCCACCTCGTTCCACGAAGCGATCGAGGATCGCGAAGGACGTGGCCTGATCCAGCCGGGTTCCGAAATACATCGTGCCCAGGGCGATGCCGTCGGTATCTGTCGTCATGGGGGCATGAAACCATCTGGAGCGCACACCATGTCAAGCACACGCGGCCCGCGTCGACCGGCGCACGGACCGGCCGGCCCCTCGGTGGATGCGGGCCGGCCGGTGAGCGCGGGCAGGGTCAGTCGGCGGCGTCGGCGCGGGCGAAGCGATCCTGGTGCTCGGCCACGTCGACGTGCACGGGGGCGGCTGCGGCCGTGCCGTTGTACACGTCGCGGTCGATCTCGTCCGTCGACTGCGCCACGAGCATCGCCACCATCGTGTCGCCGTTGACGTTGAGGAACGTCCGGAAGATCCCGGTGAACCAGTCCACGGCGATGAGGAGTCCGACCGCTTCGATGGGGAGCCCGATGGAGGTGGCGAGGAACATCGCGACCACGGGGAACCCGCCCGGAACCGTGATCGTGCCCATGTTGAGCAGGATCGCCAGCGCCATCCCGAGCACCACCTGACCCGCCGTCAGCTCCACCCGGCCGGCCTGGGCGAGGAACATCACCACGATCATGTAGTTCAGGACCGCACCGTACGAGCCCATCGTGAGCCCGACCGACAGGGTGAAGTTCGCCACCCGCCGGCTGATGCCCACCTTCTCGACGGCGTTGCGCAGGACGGTGGGGAAGGTCACCGCCGAGCTCGTCGTGGTGATGGCCACCACCGTCTGCTCGGCGAGCTTGGCGGGAAGGCGCCACGGGCTCAGACGCGTGCGGACGGTCACGACCACGACGAACAGCGCCGTGATGATCACGACACCGAGGAGGGTCGTGCCGAGGTAGGCCACCGCGGAGGTGATGACGGCGAAGCCGACGTCGCCGGCCAGCGCCGCGAGCAGGCAGAAGACCCCGATGGGGGCGATGTACATCACGAAGCGGATCATCGTCAGGACGATCTGCTGCACCTGGTCGAGGAAGTCCAGCACCAGGCGGCTGCCGGTCTTGGCGATGTAGCTGTTCAAGGCGAGGCCGAACAGCAGCGAGAACAGGATGATCGGCACCATCGTCGCCGTCGACATGGCCGAGAAGATGTTCGTCGAGACGAAACCGAGGATCGTGTCCTGCCATCCCGTCGCCTGCGAGGCCGACTCCGCCAGGGCGGGATCCAGCTCGCCGTCGAAGACCATTCCCGCGCCGGGCTGGATGAGGGTGCCGAGTCCCCAGGCGACGAGGGCGGCGACGGCCGAGAACCCGATCATCCACGAGAACGTGCGTCCGGCCAGCTTGCCCATCCCGGTGCCGCTGAGCGATCCGGTCGCGACGATGACGGAGACCATCACCAGCGGCACGATGGACATCTGGATGAGGCGGATGAACAGATCGCCGATGAACTTGACGTTGGCCGCCCAGTCGCCCACCAGCAGGCCGAAGGCGATGCCCGCGATCGCGGCGATGCCGATGAGGGCGGCCGGGTGGCGAAACGCTCTCCCGTAGCGTCGCGCCCTGGTCGGGGCGGGGGGCGCGCTCGTGAGGGTCGGGGGAACGGTCGTGGCCATGGGGTCCGTCGCTTTCTGTCGAGGACCTCAGTGTGGCGAGGACGGATTTCGGCGCCGGTTCCCCCGCGTTACCGTGCTGTTTCGGCAGCTGCCCCCACCGGGGCGGGCACTCATCGCGGGTGTCAGGTTCCCGACGTCAGCGCGAGCAGGCGCTCGCGGACCTGACGGCGCTGCACCTTCCCGATGAGCGAGCGCGGCAGCTCGTCGACCACGAAGATGCGCCGCGGCACCTTGTAGGGGGTGAGGATGCTGCGCGCGAACGTGCGGATCGCCTCCACGTCTACGTCGTCGTCGGTGTCGTCCAGGACGACGGCGGCGACGACCTCTTCGCCCGAGCGGTCGCTCGGAAGACCCACCACGGCGACGTCGGCGACCTGCGGATGCTGGCGGATCACGTTCTCCACCTCGGTGGGGGCGACGTTGAAGCCGCCGGTGATGATGAGCTCCTTGATCCGGTCGACGATGCGCACGAAGCCGGCCTCGTCGATCGTGACGATGTCGCCGGTGCGGAACCATCCGTCGACGAAGACGGCTTCGGTGTCTTCGGGCTTGCCGTAGTAGCCGCCGAAGACCTGCGGTCCGCGCACCACGAGCTCGCCGCGTTCGCCGGCCGGGACGTCGGTGCGGGGGTCGTCGGGGTCGACGACGCGGCATTCGGTGCCCGGGAGGGGCAGGCCGACGGTGCCGGGCACGCGGTTGTCGGCGACGGGGTTGGCCATCAGCACGGGCGAGCACTCGCTGAGGCCGTAGCCCTCGACGAGGTAGCCGCCGGTGGCCTCCTCGAAGGGCACCACGAGGTCGTGCGGCAGGGCCATCGCGCCCGAGATCGCGATCCCCGTGCCCGCCAGCGAGATGCCCTTCTCCCGCGACGCGGCCAGCAGCCGCTCCGCGATCGGGGGAACGAGCGGCAGGAACGTCGCCGGCCGTTTCTTGGTCACCGCGAGGACCAGGTCGGGGTCGAACTTGGGGAACAGCACGAGCCGCGCACCCATCGACATGGCGAAGGTGAGGCACAGGGTGAGGCCGTAGGCGTGGAACATCGGCAGCACCGCGTACACGACGCATCCGTCGCCCCGGCGGATGGCGGGAACCCAGGCGCGCGCCTGCGCGGCGTTGGCCAGCAGATTCCGGTGCGTGAGCGCGGCGCCCTTGGGCGTGCCGGTCGTGCCGGAGGTGTACTGGATGATGGCGAGATCGTCGGTGCCCGGCCGGGGATAGGTCGTGGGCAGCGGCTCGGCGCGCAGCAGGTCTTCCCACGTCGCCGTGCCGGTGACCTTCTCATGCAGAGCGGCCCGCGACTCGCGCGCCCGCGCGATCGGGAGCCGCAGCGCGGCGCGCGTGCGCAGCGGCATCGCGCGGGTGAGGTCGACGACCACGAGCGTGTCCACGCGGACGTCGTCGGGGAAGGCCTGCACCGCGCCGACGACCTTGCTCCACACGATGGCGTGCGCGGCGCCGTGGTCTTCGAACTGCTTGCGCAGCTCGCGGGGCGTGTAGAGCGGGTTGTGCTCGACGACCACGGCGCCCAGGCGCAGCACCGCGTAGAAGGCGATGATGTGCTGCGGGCAGTTCGGCAGGACGATGGCGACGGGGTCGCCCGCTCGCACGCCCCTGGCCCGCAGGCCCTCGGCGGCGCGGGAGATCTGCTGCTCGAGTTCGCGGTAGGACGTCGTGCGACCGAAGAACTCCAGGGCCGGAGCATCCGGGTAATCCCGCGCCGAAGCGGCGACGATGTCGACGAGCGACCCGCTCACCGGGTCGAGATCGGCGGGCACGCCGTCGGCGTAGCTGTTCACCCAGGGTCGTGGCGGGTCGTACGTGGTCATCCCGCCACCCTATTTCGTGCGCCATGGCCCCGATCGCCCACGCGCCCGCATGCATCGGGGGGTCGCGCGGCAGAACCTAGACTGGGGGGGTGTCTGAAATCACCCCCGATCTCGTGCGCCATCTCGGTGTGCTCGCCCGGATCCAGCTCAGCGACGAGGAGGTCGAGCGCCTCACCGGTCAGCTCGACGTGATCGTCGACAACATCGCGAAGGTCTCGGAGGTCGCCACGCCGGACGTCGTCGCGACGAGTCATCCGATCCCACTGCAGAACGTGTTCCGCACCGACGTGCCCAGCGACGTGCTGAGCCTCGACCAGGTGCTGCAGAACGCCCCGGATGCGGCGGAGAACCGCTTCCGCGTGACCGCGATCCTGGGGGAGGAGCAGTGACCGACGACCTCACGCGCCTGAGCGCGTCCGATCTCGCCGCGCGCCTGTCGGCCGGGGAGGTGTCCAGCGTGGAGGCCACGCAGGCCCACCTCGACCGGATCGCCGCCGTCGACGGCGACCTGCACGCCTTCCTGCACGTCAACGCCCGCGCCCTCGACGTCGCCGCCGACATCGACCGCCGTCGCGCGGCCGGCGAGGAGCTCGGCCCGATCGCCGGCGTGCCGCTGGCGATCAAGGACGTGCTCGTCACGACCGACATGCCCTCCACGAGCGGCTCGAAGATCCTCGAGGGGTACCTCTCGCCCTACGACGCGACGGTCGTCGCGCGCTCCCGCGCGGCCGGCCTCGTGCCGCTGGGGAAGACGAACATGGACGAGTTCGCGATGGGATCCTCCACCGAGCACTCCGCGTACGGCCCGACGCGCAACCCGTGGGACCGCGAGCGGATCCCCGGCGGCTCCGGCGGCGGATCGGCGGCGGCGGTGGCCGCGTTCGAGGCGCCGCTGGCCCTCGGCTCCGACACGGGCGGCTCGATCCGTCAGCCTGCGCACGTCACCGGCACGGTGGGGATGAAGCCCACCTACGGCGGCGTCAGCCGCTACGGCGCCATCGCGCTGGCCTCGAGCCTGGATCAGGTCGGGCCGGTCACGCGCACGGTGCTGGATGCGGGGCTCCTGCACGACGTCATCGCCGGACACGATCCGCACGATGCCACCTCGCTCACCGACTCCTGGCCGTCGTTCGCCGACGCCGCGCGCGACGGCGCGACCGGGCAGGTCCTGAAGGGACTGAAGGTCGGCGTCATCCGCGAACTCCCCGACAGCGGCTTCCAGGCGGGCGTCGCGTCGTCGTTCCGCGATGCGCTCGCGGCGATGGCGGCCCAGGGCGCCGAGATCGTCGAGGTCAGCGCGCCGCACTTCGAGTACGGCGTCGCCGCGTACTACCTGATCCTCCCGGCGGAGGCCTCCAGCAACCTGGCCAAGTTCGACTCGGTGCGGTTCGGGATGCGGGTCACCCCGCACGCCGCTGCCACCGTGGAGGAGGTCATGGCCGCCACCCGTGACGCGGGCTTCGGCGACGAGGTCAAGCGACGGATCATCCTGGGCACCTACGCGCTGTCGGCCGGATACTACGACGCCTACTACGGCAGCGCCCAGAAGGTGCGCACCCTCATTCAGGGCGACTTCGACGCCGCCTTCGCGCAGGTCGACGTCATCGCGACGCCCTCGGCCCCGACGACGGCCTTCCGCTTCGGCGAGAAGATCGATGACCCGCTGCAGATGTACCTCAACGACGTCACGACGATCCCGGCGAACCTCGCCGGCGTGCCGGGGATATCGATCCCCTCCGGCCTGGCCGCGGAGGACGGGCTGCCCGTCGGCATCCAGTTCCTCGCACCGGCGCGGGAGGATGCCCGCCTGTACCGGGTGGGCGCTGCCCTGGAGACGCTGCTCGTGGAGGAGTGGGGCGGCCCGCTGCTGGACCGCGCACCCGCCCTTCCCCAAGCTCAGGGACCGAACGGAGGGAGCCGCTGATGGCGAAAGACACGCTGATGGGCTTCGATGAGGCGCTGGAGCTGTTCGAGCCCGTGCTCGGCTTCGAGGTGCACGTCGAACTGAACACGCGCACGAAGATGTTCTCCGGAGCGCCGAACCCCGCCCACTCCGACAACCACGACGCCGCTCCCAACACCCTCGTCGCTCCGGTGGACATGGGGCTCCCCGGAGCCCTGCCGGTCGTCAACGAGCAGGCCGTGCGCTTCTCGATCTCCCTCGGGCTCGCCCTGGGGTGCTCGATCGCTCCCTCGAGCCGGTTCGCGCGGAAGAACTACTTCTACCCCGACCTCGGCAAGAACTACCAGATCTCGCAGTACGACGAGCCCATCGCCTTCGAGGGCTCCGTCGAAGTGGAGCTGCCCGACGGCACCCTCGTGACCGTGCCGATCGAGCGCGCGCACATGGAGGAGGATGCGGGCAAGCTGACCCACGTGGGCGGCTCGACCGGTCGGATCCAGGGCGCGGAGTACTCCCTCGTGGACTACAACCGTGCGGGTGTGCCGCTCGTGGAGATCGTCACCAAGCCGATCTTCGGCGCCGAGCACTCGGCCCCGGAACTGGCGAAGGCGTACGTGCAGACCATCCGCGACATCGTCCTGTCCCTCGGCATCTCCGAGGCCCGGCTGGAGAGGGGCAACCTGCGCTGCGACGCCAACGTCTCCCTGCGCCCGCGCGGGCAGGAGAAGCTCGGCACGCGCACGGAGACGAAGAACGTCAACTCGATGCGCTCGGTCGAGCGCGCGGTGCGGTACGAAATCCAGCGCCAGGCGGCGATCCTCGCCGCCGGCGGCACCATCATCCAGGAGACCCGTCACTGGCACGAGGACACCGGCACCACGTCGCCGGGCCGGCCCAAGTCGGACGCCGATGACTACCGGTACTTCCCCGAGCCCGACCTGCTTCCCGTCGCTCCCTCCGAGGAGCTCATCGAAGAACTCCGCGCGGCCCTGCCCGAGCCGCCGGCCGCCCGCCGCCGCCGCTTGCAGGGCGAGTGGGGCTTCGCCGACATCGACTTCCAGGGCGTCGTCAACGCGGGCCTGCTCGCCGAGGTCGATGCCACCGTGGCCGCGGGCGCGTCGCCCGCGGCGGCCCGCAAGTGGTGGATGAGCGAGATCAGCCGCATCGCCAACGCCCAGAACCGTGAGGCGACCGACCTCGTCTCGCCGGAGAACGTCGCCGCGCTGCAGCGCCTCATCGACGCCGGCACCCTCACCGACAAGCTCGCACGCCAGGTGCTGGAGGGCGTCATCGCCGGGGAGGGCACGCCGCAGGAGGTCGTGGATGCGCGCGGCCTGGCCGTCGTGTCCGACGACGGCGCGCTGCTGGCCGCGATCGACGAGGCCCTGGCGTCGCAGCCGGACGTGCTGGCGAAGATCCGCGACGGCAAGGTGCAGGCGGCCGGGGCCGTGATCGGCGCCGTGATGAAGGCGATGAAGGGTCAGGCCGACGCCGCGCGCGTGCGCGAGCTCGTGCTGGAGCGCGCCGCGCAGTAGCCCACATCAGGAGAATCGCCCGAGTCAGGAGCATCCGGAGCGATCCGGTCCTGACTCGGGCGATTCTCCTGATTCGGGGCGGTGCCGGGATGTCGGCGGCGGCGGGGAGAATGGACGTATGGGACGCGGCGACGGATCGGGACGCATCGTCTCCGCCGACGGCGCCGACGACACCGGCGCGGGCATCCTGCACGTCGACATGGACGCGTTCTACGCCTCGGTCGAGACGCTCGACGATCCCTCGCTGCGCGGCAAACCCATCATCGTCGGGTCGCCCGAAGGTCGCGGCGTCGTCTCCAGCGCCTCGTACGAGGCGCGGCGCTTCGGCGTGCGCTCGGCGATGCCGGTGTCGCAGGCGCTGCGCCTGTGCCCGACGGCCGTTGTCGTCATGCCGCACTTCGACCGCTACACCGAGCTCTCCCGGGCGGTCATGGAGATCTTCCGCGACTTCACCCCGCTGGTGGAGCCGCTCTCGATCGACGAGGCGTTCCTGGACGTCCGCGGCGCGCGCCGGCTGTGGGGGAGTCCGGCCCAGATCGCACGGATGCTGCGCGCCCGCGTGCTCGAAGAGACCGGGCTCACGTGCAGTGTCGGGGCGGCGGCGACGAAGCACGTCGCCAAGATGGCGTCCACGATCAGCAAGCCGGACGGCCTGCTGGTCGTCCCCGAAGCCGACACGCTCGCGTTCCTCGCCGCCCGTCCGGTGCGCGCGCTGTGGGGCGTCGGCCCGAAGGCCGCCGAGGCGCTGGAATCCCGCGGCATCCGCACCGTCGCCGATGTGCTCGCCTCGCCACGTCCGATCCTCGATCGCGCGCTCGGGCCGGCGATGGGGGAGCGGGTGTGGCAGCTGTCGCACGGGGTGGACGCCCGCGAGGTGCAGACGGAGCACGTCGAGAAGAGCATCGGTCACGAGGAGACGTTCGCCGTCGACATCGCCGACACCCGCGTGCTGCATGTGGAGCTGCGCCGCCTCGCCGACCGGGTGGGCACGCGCCTGCGCCGGCACGGGGTGGAGTCGGCCACCGTCGCGATCAAAGTGCGGTTCTCGGATTTCACCACGCTCAGCCGTTCGCGCACCCTCGCCGAACCGACGGCGGTGGGCCAGCGCATCGGCGAGGCGGCGATCGAGCTGTTCGACGCCATCCCCCGGCCCCTCCCGGTGCGACTGATCGGCGTGCGCGCGGAGAAACTGCGGTCTGCGGCCGGCCCGCTGGGACTGTGGGACGACGACGAGGAGTGGCGGGCCGTGGAGGATGCGCTGGACGGGGCCGCGGAGCGGTTCGGACGGGGTGCCATCACGCGCGCGGCACTGCTCGGCCCGCGCCGCGACGGTGGGTCGCTGCCGTCGCATCCGCTGCCCTCCCGGGAGTGACGCTGGGAACAGCCGCCGCCGGGCACTACGGTGGAAGCATGCCCAACATCGCACTCGAACTCGGTGAACAAGCCGCGCAGTTCGGCGTCACCGCCGCCTACGGAGAGCAGCTCGACGTCGACGGCGTCCGCCTCGTGCCGGTCGCCCTCACCTGGACCGGTTTCGGCGGCGGCGCCGATGAGTCCGGCAACGGCGGCGGGGGAGGTGGCGGCTACACGGTTCCTCTGGGCGCCTACATCCGCCGCGGTGACGACCTGCGGTTCGAGCCGAACATCGTCTCGTTCCTGGCCGTGGCGATCCCGTTCGTGTGGGTGGCCGGGCGCGCTCTCAGCCGTGTCATCCGGGCACTCAAGAAGTAGCCCCGACCCGTTCGCCCGCGCGCTGGAGACGGCGGCGGATGCGGTCGCCCACGCCGTCCGCGGCGTCGCGGCGGCCAACCCGGTCGTTCTCATCGACGGCCGAAGCGGTGCGGGGAAGACCTCCTTCGCGCGGCTGCTGGTCGCGCGCTGGCCCCAGCGGGGGCGCGTTCAGCTGGTCGCGCTGGACTCCCTCTACCCCGGCTGGGACGGTCTGGCGGAAGGTGTGGAGTACGCGCGCTCGTCGGTCCTGGTGCCGCACGCCCGCGGCGTGGTCGGGGTGTGGCAGCGATGGGACTGGGCGCGTGGCGAGCGCGCCGAAGCGCACGCCGTGGATCCGTCTCTGCCGCTCATCGTGGAAGGCTCGGGCCTTCTGACACCCCGCACCGCGCTCCTCGGCGACCTGCGGGTGTGGCTGGACGCGCCCGAGCCGGCCCGCCGGGCGCGCGCGCTGGCACGCGACGGCGACGGCTATCGCCCGCACTGGCAGCGCTGGGCCGCGCAGGAAGACGCGCATCTGGCGGCCGACGAGCCGCAGCGCCACGCCACGGCGAGCTTCACGCTGCTGTGATCAGGCGGCCTCGAGCGCGAGGTCGTGCACGGCCGAGTCGAGGCTCGTGCCGTTGAGGTCGAGGTAGAGACGGCGTTCGGTGATCGAGAGCGTCATCGTGTTGCGCCGTTCGACCAGGGATGCGGCGGCGTCGATGACCCCCGGATCGAAGCTGTGGACGACGATCGTCTCGGCCTGGTGGATGCGCTTCCCCGCCCACGAGGCGACGAGCTTCGCGGGGTCGCGGTGGGTGTACACGCGGGTGCGCTCGGCGAGCCGACTGCCGTAGTGCAGGCGCTCGGCATCCGGTGCCCCCACTTCGATCCAGGCCGTGACGCGGCCGGTGCGGTCGCGCACGAGTACGGCGGGCTCATCCGTGGCCGAGATGCCCTCGCTGAAGCCGATGCCCTCCTCGTACTCGAGGCAGTACGCCAGGACGCGCGTCATCATGAACGCGTCGGTCTCGGAGGGGTGACGGGCCACCCGCAGCGCGAAGTCGTCGTACACGCCTCGATCCACGTCGGCCAGTTGCACTGCGAACGTGTGGACTGTTGCGCCGGCGGCCATAACCATCGAGCCTACGCGTCAGCGGCGGTCTCGCCTGCCGGTGGTAGGTCAGGCCGGGCCGACGGCGGCGACGAGTGCGTCCAGCCGCTGGCCGAGCCAGTCGTACAGGACGGCGCGCGGATCGTCGACCGGATCGTCGTCCTCGTCGACGATGCCCATGCGCGATGCCAGGACCAGACGCAGCGCGGCCAGGGTGCGCAGCCACGCGGCGGATTCCTCGGTGTCGAGGGTCACCGTCAGCGGGCGCATCGCGGTGCGCTCGTCCAGGTCGGCGACGGCGGGGACCGGACCGTGCTGGGCGAGGGTGCCCAGCAGTGTGCGGGCGTCAGCCGCGCGGCGGTCGAGGAGGTCACCGGAGGTGAGGCGGCGGAAATCGCCGGACGCGTCCGGATCGTCGGGGTAGGCGTCGGGCACGAGGCGCGCGACCGCCGGATCGCGCGACGAGCCGGTATCGCCGACCAGTTCGAGGAACTGCTCGGTGATGGCGATCAGATGCGAGACCTCGATGGTCGTGAGCTCGAGCACGAGCAGTCGCCCGCTCATTCGGGAGCCTTCCGGACGGTGGCCCACAGCCCGTAGTCGTGCATCGCTGCGGTGTGCAGCTCCATCTGCTCGCGCGGCCCCTCCGCCACGACGGCATGACTGTCGTGGTGCACGGCGAGCATCAGCCGGGTCGCCTCGGCCGGCGGGTAACCGAAGTACGTCCGGAACACGTGGACGACGTAGCTCATGAGGTTGACCGGGTCGTTCCAGACGACCGTCTGCCAGGGGCGATCGGACACGGCGGCGGTGTCGCGCCGCACGTCCTCTTCGATCAGGGTGCCGCTCATGCCCACCCCAGCTCGTGCAGGCGCGCATCGTCGATGCCGTAGAAGTGGGCGATCTCGTGGACGAGCGTCGTGTGCACCTCGTCGCGCAGGTCCTCGAGCGTCTCGCACGCGGCCAGATGCGACTCGCGGTACAGGATGATGCGGTCGGGCAGTTCGCCGGAGCTGCCGTACCGGTCGCGTTCGGTCAACGACCAGCCGTCGTAGAGGCCCAGGAGGTCCAGGGAGCCGTCCTCGGGGCGGTCTTCCACGACGAAGACGACGTTGTCGAGCCCGTCGACCATGTCGTCGGGGAGGCGGTCCAGTTCCTCGACCACGAGCTGCTCGAAGGTCGCGGCATCCATGCTGCGCGGCCCCGGGGCGTCATCGTTCAGATCGATCATGACGGTGACGGGGCCGGGCGGTGGGAGCGGGTGAGGGAGGAGGGCATGGTCACAGGGTCCGGCGCGGACTGTTCCAACTTAGCCGACCGCCGCGAGCGCACGGCGACCCTCCGGCATGCGCGCTCGCACGACCGTATTGGGGTGAGTAACGGGACTTGAACCCGCGACCCCCTGGACCACAACCAGGTGCTCTACCGACTGAGCTATACCCACCATGCGCCCCGCTCTCGCGGGGCAACCAGACGATTCTCTCACATCGAGAAGGGGTACGCGGACACCGTCGCCGATGCCACTGCGCGCGCGTCATCGCTGGATGGTCCGGGCTCGGGGACGAAGACGGCGCCGCGGTAGTACGCCAGTTCGCGGATGGACTCGTGGATGTCGGCGAGGGCGCGGTGGCCGCCGTTCTTGGCCGGAGCGTGGATGTACGCGCGCGGGTACCAGCGGCGCGAGAGCTCCTTGATGCTGGACACGTCGACATTGCGGTAATGCAGCCAGCGGTCCACGCGCGGCATGTACTTCGCGAGGAACATCCGGTCGGTGCCGATCGTGTTCCCCGCCAGCGGCGCCTTGCCCTCGAGGGGGACGAACCGCTGGATGTACTCCAGTGCCTGGAACTCGGCGTCGGCCAGCGAGACGCCGGAAGGGATCTCCTCCAGCAGCCCGGAGGTGCGATGCATCTCCGTGACGAATTCGCTCATGTTCGCCAGGGCCGACTCGTCGGGCTTGATGACGATCTGGAACCCCGGGTCGATCACGGTCAGTTCGAAATCGGTCACCACGACGGCGATCTCGACGAGCTCATCGACGGTGAGGTCGAGTCCCGTCATCTCGCAGTCGATCCACACGAGGCGGTCGTTCTCGGAAGCTCCCACCATGTGGTCCATCCTAATGAGGACGGCGGGCCCCCCGGTGTCGCACGTCCCCCAGACACGATTCGAACGTGTGACCGGCGGATTAGAAGGCCGCTGCTCTATCCACTGAGCTACTGGGGGTCGATCTCCCAGGTTACCGATGCCGGCGGCCGCGTGCACTGGTGCCCCGCCGCCGTGCGGCGTAGCGTCGGACGCGCACCAGGGAAGGGACGGATCGACGATGAGCCAGACGAGCACTCGACGCCTCTGGGTGGCATATGGACCCGCCGGAGCGGTGGGGAAGATCCAGAAGGACGGCGACGGCTACACCGTTCAGATGGCGGGCGCGGATGCCGCGCTGGGCACGTATCCGTCCATGGACATCGCCAAGCGGGCGCTGCAGTCGCACCTCAAGCCGGGCGCCGAGCCGCCTGAGTACCGGGAGCACTGACCGCACCCGGCTGCGGCGAGCGGTTCTCCGGCGGGATGTCGAAGAGCGGCAGTGCCATGTGCACGAGCGGTCCGATGCTCACGGCGAAGACGACCGTACCGATTCCCACCGTGCCGCCGAGCCACCAGCCGAGGACGAGCACCGAGCCCTCCACCGCGAGCCGGCAGAGCCAGATCGGTGTTCCGAATCGCGCATGAAGGCCGGTCATGAGCCCGTCGCGCGGCCCCGGGCCGAAGCGCGCGCCGATGTAGAGGCCCGACGCCACCGCCACCGCCACGAGACCCGCGCCGAGCATGGCGACGCGGGGGAGCGGTGCCGATGGCGTCGACACGACGGCGAGAGTGGCCTGCATCGCCGTCCCCACCAGCGCGATGTTGGCGAGCGTCCCGATGCCCGGATGCTGATGCAGCGGGATCCACGCCAGCAACACGACCGCGCCCAGCAGGTTCGTCATCCAGCCGACGCCGATGCCTGTCCGCAGGGACAGACCTTCCGCGAGGACCGTCCAGGGGTCCACGCCCAGCCCGGCGGTGACGGTGAGGGCGCACCCGAATCCGTACAGCGCGAGCCCGACGAGCAGCTGAAGGATCCGGCGAGGCACACGCCCATCCCATCATCGGATTGGCCCGCACCCCAGAGTCCAATTCCGCTACGGTGGCATGCATGGATTCGCGCATCTCCGCACGTGCGCTGGCGGCGGGCCTGGGTGGGTGGCGCAGCAGCGAACCGGCGTACGAGGCGCTGGCGGACGCGGTGCGGCTGCTGTGCCTGGACAACCGCCTGGCGGCGCACACGGCGCTCCCGGCCGAGCGTGAATTGGCCTCCGCCCTGCGTGTCAGTCGCACCACCGTGGCCGCGGCGTACCGGAGCCTCCGCGACTCCGGACACATCCGGAGCCTGCGCGGGTCGGGCAGTGTGACCCTGCCACTCGTCCGCACCGACCCGGGCGTCCGGCCGGGTGTCGCCGACGCCATCGACCTGCAGCAGGCCTCACCGCCCGCGTGGCCCGGCCTGGCCGGCGTCATCACCGAGGTGGCCGCCGGAGCGGCGACGCTGGTCGCGCGCTCCGGCTACGACGTGGTCGGACACGCGGGACTGCGGGAGCAGATCGCGCAGCGGTACTGCGAGCGCGGCATTCCCACGGATGCCGACGAGGTGCTGGTGACCTCCGGCGCGCAGAGCGCGATCCATCTCATCGCCGCCGTGCTCCTCGGCCGCGCCGACCGGGTCCTCATCGAGACGCCGACCTACCCGCATGCCGCCGACGCCTTCCGCCGGGCGGGAGCGCGGATGGTGGCGGTGCCGGTGAGCACGGCGGACGGATGGGATCTGGACCGCGCCGAGCAGGCCTTTGCGCGCACGCTGCCGGTCCTGGCCTACCTCATGCCCTCGTTCCAGAACCCGACGGGCCGGACGATGACGCGCGAGGAGGTCGCGTCGCTGTCGGCGGCGGCCGACCGGGTCGGAACGCTCGTCGTCATCGACGAGACGATCGCCGACCTCGTCATCGACGATGACGGCGGGCCGGAGCCCTTCGCCGGCGACACGCGCGTTGTTCGCATCGGTTCCCTCGGCAAGACGGTGTGGGGCGGTTTGCGGGTCGGCTGGGTGCGGGCTCCGGCCGACATCATCCGGCGGCTTGCGGCGGCGCGGCCCGTGCACGACCTGGGCACGCCCGAATTCGAGCAGGCCGTCGCGGCGGCGCTGCTGCCCCGCATGCCCGAGATCATCGTGCAACGCGGCGAGCGTCTGCGCACAGGCCGCGATGCCCTGAGCGCAGCCCTCGCGTCGCTGCTGCCGCAATGGCAGGTTCCGCGGGTGCACGGCGGCGTTTCGCTGTGGGTGGAGCTGGATGCTCCGCTGAGTTCCCCGCTCGTCATCGCCGCGCGCTCGCGCGGCCTGTACCTGTCCGCCGGTGCGCGCTTCGCCGTCGAAGGAGGTCACGACCGGCACCTGCGCGTCCCCTTCACGTCGCCGCCGGACGAGCTCGCGCGCGCGGCCGGGATCCTCGCCGACACGTGGCCCGAGGTGGTCGCCGGCGCTCCGCTGGGACGGGCTGAACGCTTCGACGCCGTCGTGTGACTCAGCCCTGATACCTGCTCAGCCCTGATACCTGCTCAGCGCTGGTACTTGAGGCACTCCAGCGCCTCATCGGACGTCCAGAACTCACCGAGCCGGCGGAACGAGCGGGACGGGGCGTGGAAGCGCTCGGCGGCGTACCGCCATCCGTGGTCGGTGGCGACGCGGTGGACGTGACCGATGACGCGTCCGGAACGGTCGGCCACCCGCCACCGACCGCGGCCGACGACGCGCAGGCGCGCCCAGGCCGGAGCCGGCAGCTCGGGCGTGTCGATCGTGATCATGTCTCCCACGCTAGGCACGCCCTCCGACATCCGGCGCCGGAGGCCGCCGGGGCCGGTGAGCGGAGCGCGTAACGTGGAGGCGACGGCCGATCCCGGGGAGGACTCATGACCACCTTCGTGCTGGCAGGCGGCTGCTTCTGGTGCCTGGATGCCGCCTACCGTGTCCTGCGCGGGGTGACTTCCGTGGTCTCCGGCTACACCGGCGGTGAGACCCCCTCACCGACCTACGAGCAGGTCTGCACGGGACGAACCGGCCACGCCGAAGCCGTCGCAGTGTCCTTCGATCCCGAGGTGATCTCCTCCGACATCATCCTCGACGCGTTCTTCACGATGCACGACCCGCGTCAGCTGAACCGGCAGGGCAGAGACATCGGAACCCAGTACCGCAGTGCGATGTTCTTCGCCGACGACGAGCAGCGCCGAGTCTTCGAGGCCGCGCGCGACCGGGCGTCGCAGTGGTGGGACGGCGGGATCGTGACGACGATCGAGCCTCTCGGCGAGTTCTTCCCCGCAGAGGACGCGCACCAGGACTTCTTCGCGAAGAACCCCACGCAGGGCTATTGCCTGGCCGTGGCCGCGCCCAAGGTCAGCAAGGTGCGCGCCCGCTTCGCCGACTACCTCATCACCGGCTGACCCTCCTCCCCAGGCGGCGTTCGAGCGCCCTTGTCCCCAGCCCGGGCACCGGCCCGTCCGCGCCTCCGTCGGCTCGCGACGATGGTGACAGCTCCGGTGTCCGACGGGCACGCGGTCACCGGAGCATCCGACCGAGAGGATGCGACATGACCGAGATCATCACCGTCACCGGCAACATCGCCACCGAGCCCGAGCAGCGCACGATCGCCGAAGGGGTGCGGGTCACCTCGTTCCGGCTGGCATCATCGCACCGGCGGTTCGACCGCGGGAGCGGGAAGTGGGTGGAGCAGTACACGAACTGGTTCACGGTGTCGGCGTTCCGCGGGCTGGGCGAGCACGCCTACGCGTCGCTGCATCAGGGTGACCGGGTGGTCGTGACCGGCCGGCTGCGGCTGCGCGACTGGGACACCGGAACCAAGCGCGGCACGACCGCCGAGATCGACGCCGACTCCGTCGGCCATGACCTGCTGTGGGGGACCACGTCCTATCAGCGAGCGGACGGCGGGGAATCCGATCGCGGCGCGGGCGACCAGACCCGCACCGGCGAGCAGACCGCGGCGGGCGCCACCGATGCGAGCGGCTGGACCATCCCGGCCGCGACTGCGGATCTGGTGGGTGCCGGTGCGGACCGGGGCTCCGGGGTGCCCGCCGGCTCGGACGAGACTCCGTTCTGAGGCGGCATAGACTTCCCTCGTGGCCCGAACGCTCGTGACCCGGCGTCTTGCCGCCCTCATGTTCGCGGGAGCGCTGGCTGCCACAGTCACCGCGTGCACGCCCGAGCCCGCGCCCACGCCGTCGGCCACGTCTCCGGCACCGGCGCCGTCGACGCCTGCGCCGACGCCGACCGGACCCGCACTGGTTCCCGGCGGCACCGCCGACGACAACCTGCCGTTCTTCACCGACGTCGTGCAGGGGGTGTGGGCCGGGCCGGACGCGGTGGTGGGGCGGGCGTACATCGACGCCCTCACAGCGGCGGGGTTCGACCGGGCGGCCATGCAGGTCACCGCCGACGAGTCGACGGTGGGGAACCCTGCCGAGAGCATCCAGTTCTCCGTGCGGTGGGGCGAAGACTGCCTCATCGGCCAGGTCGGGCCGGCCACGGGCGACCCCGTGACCGCCGTGATGCCCGGGCTCCAGACCGGGGGATGCCTCGTCGGCAACACCCGCCCGATCGACTGGTGACGTCGCCCGCCCGCGCGCGGCAGCGCGTGGGCGGCGGCGGTCGCGGCGGCGGACCGTAGACTGGACAGGTTATGGCGGAATATATCTACTCGATGGTGCGCGCCCGCAAGGCCGTGGGCGACAAGCTGATCCTCGACGACGTCACGATGGCGTTCCTTCCCGGTGCCAAGATCGGCATGGTGGGTCCGAACGGCGCGGGAAAGTCGACGATCCTGAAGATCATGGCCGGGATGGACACTCCGTCCAACGGCGAGGCGAAGCTCAGCCCGGGCTTCACCGTCGGAATCCTCATGCAGGAGCCGGAGCTCGACGAATCCAAGACCGTGCTGGAGAACATCCAGGACGGCATCGCGATCAAGGCCAAGGTTGACCGCTTCAACGAGATCTCCGGTCTCATGGCCGACCCCGATGCCGATTTCGATGCGCTGCTGGCGGAGATGGGCACACTGCAGGAGGAGATCGACGCCGCCGACGCGTGGGACCTCGACTCCCAGCTCGAGCAGGCCATGGACGCGCTGCGCACACCTCCCGGCGACGCCGAGATCGCGCCGCTGTCCGGTGGTGAGAAGCGCCGTGTCGCCCTGACGAAGCTGCTGCTGCAGAAGCCCGACCTCCTCCTGCTGGATGAGCCGACCAACCACCTGGACGCCGAGAGCGTCCTGTGGCTCGAGCAGCACCTGCAGAAGTACCCCGGCGCCGTCATCGCCGTCACGCACGACCGGTACTTCCTCGACAACGTCGCAGAATGGATCGCCGAGGTCGACCGTGGTCGCCTCATCGGCTACGAGGGCAACTACTCCACCTACCTGGAGAAGAAGCGCGAGCGCCTGGAGGTCCAGGGCAAGAAGGACGCCAAGCTGGCCAAGCGCCTCTCCGAAGAGCTGGACTGGGTGCGCTCGAACACCAAGGGACGCCAGGCCAAGTCCAAGGCGCGTCTGGCGCGCTACGAGGAGATGGCCGCCGAGGCCGACCGTACGCGCAAGCTCGACTTCGAGGAGATCCAGATCCCGCCGGGGCCGCGCCTGGGCAGCGTCGTGATCGAGGCGAAGAACCTGCAGAAGCGTTTCGGTGACCGCTCCCTCATCGACGGACTCAGCTTCAGCCTGCCGCCCAACGGCATCGTCGGGGTCATCGGACCCAACGGCGTCGGCAAGACCACGCTGTTCAAGACCATCGTGGGGCTCGAGCCGCTGGACGGCGGCGAGCTGAAGATCGGCGAGACGGTCAAGATCAGCTACGTCGACCAGTCGCGCGCCAACATCGACCCGAGCAAGTCCCTGTGGGAGGTCGTCTCCGACGGCCTCGACATCATCACCGTCGGCAAGGTCGAGATCCCCTCGCGCGCCTACGTGTCCAAGTTCGGCTTCAAGGGTCCCGACCAGCAGAAGAAGGCCGGTGTGCTCTCCGGTGGTGAGCGCAACCGGCTGAACCTCGCCCTCACGCTCAAGGAGGGCGGCAACCTGCTGCTGCTGGACGAGCCGACCAACGACCTCGACGTCGAGACCCTCGGGTCGCTGGAGAACGCCCTGCTGGAATTCCCCGGCTGCGCGGTGGTCATCACGCACGACCGGTGGTTCCTCGACCGCATCGCCACCCACATCCTGGCGTACGAGGGCACCGAGGAGCACCCCGACAAGTGGTACTGGTTCGAGGGCAACTTCGAAGCGTACGAGCAGAACAAGATCGAGCGCCTCGGCCCGGACGCCGCCAACCCGCACCGCTCGACCTACCGCAAGCTGACGCGTGACTGACCGGCCGCGGCTGCACATCCCCATCCACCTGCGGTGGGGCGACCTGGACGCGCTCGGCCACGTCAACAACACCTCGATGCTGAAACTGCTCGAAGAGGCCCGGCTGCGGGCGTTCTGGCGCGGCGACGGCACGGCCGAGCCGCTTCCCACCGCGGTGTTCGACATGGACGTGCTGGAAAACGGCGGCGCCCGGGCGACCCTCATCGCCCGGCAGGAGATCGAGTACTACCGGCCGGTGCCGTACGGGCAGCGCCCGCTGGACGTGCAGCTGTGGATCGGGCGCATCGGCGGCTCCAGCGCCGACGTGTGCTTCGAGGTGTACAGTCCCCTCGGCGACGAGGAGCAGGTGCTGTACGCCCGCGCCACGGCCGTGGTCGTGATCGTCGACACCGCCACCGGCCGCCCGCAGCGCTGGAGCGCCGAGGAGCGCGCCGCCTGGACGCCCTTCCTCGACGACCCGATCGACCACGGGCGGCGCCGTCAGTCCTGAGGGATGCGGACCATGATCTCCTGGGCCACACTGGCGGCCAGGACGCCTTGGCGCGTGTAGATGCGCCCGGTGGCCAGTCCCCGTCCGCCGCGGGCGCTGGGGGACTCCTGCACGTAGAGCAGCCAGTCATCCACCCGGGCGTCGCGGTGCCACCACATGGCGTGATCCAGGCTCGCGACCCGCAGCCCCGGATACGACCACGGGATGCCGTGGGCGCGGAGGATCGGCTCCTGGATCGTCAGATCGCTCAGGTACCCGAGGGCGGCTCGGTGCAGCAGCCGGTCGTCGGGCAGGCGCCGACGCGCGCGCATCCACACCGCCTGCCGCGGCACGGGGTCGCCGGCCACCTCGAAGTAGATCGACGAGGGGACGTGGCGCAGGTCCACGGGTCGCTGAGTGAACAACCGGCGGGTCATGGGATGCTGCGCCTCGGCGCCCAGCGCCGGATCGGGCAGGTCTTCGGGGTTCGGGACCTCGGGCATCGGCTCGTGATGGTCCACGCCCGGGTCCTCGTCCTGGAACGAGGCGATCATGGAGAAGATCGGCACGCCTGCCTGGTAGGCCTGCGTGCGCCGCGTGGAGAAGGACCGGCCGTCGTGGATGCGGTCGACGGAGAAGGTGATGCCGTCCTCGACGTCGCCGGGGCGCAGGAAATAGCCGTGCATGGAGTGGATCATGCGATCCGCCGGGAGGGTGCGCGCGGCGGCGACCACGGATTGCGACAGGACTTGACCGCCGTACACGCGACCGGTGGGCATCGGCTGGGACGTGCCGGTGAAGATGTCCTCGGTGGTGCGTGCGCCGGCGTCTTTCAGATCCAGTACGTCCAGCAGCCCCTGCACCGGATCGATCGCGTCCGACACTCGTCCTCCTACCGGCGGGTGTCCACCGCCCCTTGATAGTTTAGGGCGGGTGTCCCCGCGCCTGATCTTCCCCGACGCCGAGGCCGCGGCGGATCTGCTCACCTTCGCCTCGCGTGCCTCCCGCCTCGGCGACGGCGCGGTGCGACTGCGCGCCGCGGCCGGCACGCTCGTGGTCACCTGCGCTCCGCTGGCCCCCCGGGGCCTGGGCGACAGCACACCCACGATCCTGGGTATGCGCGTGATGGGCGTGGACCCCGAACTCGAGTGCGACCTCGTCGTCGCCGCGGACGCGCTCACGACGGCGCTGGATGACCCCGCATCCGTCGCGCTGCCGGCCACGGCCCTGTCGGCGAGCTGGGCCGGGGTGTCGCCGCCGCGTGGCGGGTGGGCCGCGGCGGGGGAGGTGGCCGCATCCGTCCTGGCCTCCCGCGCGCAGTGGGGGATCGCGGCGGTCGCCGACCGGGTGCCCGTCGATGCCGGGGAGGACGCGGTCCGGGCGGTGCGCGCCCAGGTGTGGGGCCCGCCCGACGACGCCCTGCGCGACCTGCCGCTGGGGGTGGCGTTCACGGCCTTCGCCCTCGGGTTCATCGCCGGCGAAGAGACGGCCGTCCTGCGCGCAGCCGGACCGTGGACACGCATCTCGCTCCAGCGCGGGCACGTCCTGGTCCGCGGGCCCCTGCGGGCGGGACTGACGCCCGTTCGCCGCACCGGCGCGGCCTGAGGAACGGCCGCCGCGCTACAGCGCCGCAGCCGCCGCACGCCCGGCCGCACGGCCGGAGAACAGGCAGCCGCCCAGGAACGTCCCCTCCAGCGCGCGGTAGCCGTGCATCCCACCGCCGCCGAACCCGCTGGCCTCCCCGGCGGCGTACAGGCCCGGTATCGGGGCGCCGCCGTCGCCGAGCACCTGGCCGCCCAGGTCGGTCTCGAGACCGCCCAGGGACTTGCGCGTGAGCACGTGCAGTCTGACCGCGATGAGGGGACCGGCGGCGGGGTCGAGGATGCGGTGAGGTGCGGCCGTGCGGATGATGCGGTCGCCGCGGAAGGCGCGCGCGGAGCGGAGCATCGCGATCTGGGCGTCTTTGGTGAAGTCGTTCGCCATCTCGCGGTCGCGTGCCTCGATCTCGGTGCGCACGCGTGCGCCGTCGAGCGCCTCGCCGCCGGGAAGGGCCCGCATCCCGGCGATGAGGGCGTCCAGGTCGCCCCGTACGACGAAGTCCTCGCCGTGGTCGAGGAAGGCCTGCACGGGGCCGGCCGCGCCCTTGCCCAGGCGCGAACGCACGAGCAGCCCCAGGTCTTTGCCGGTCAGGTCGGGGTTCTGCTCGCTGCCGGAGAGCGTGAACTCCTTCTCGGCGATCCGCGAGGACAGCACGAACCACGAGTGGTCGTAGCCGGTGGTGCGCAGGTGAGCGAGGGTGCCCAGCGTGTCGAAGCCCGGGAACAGGGGAGCGGGCAGGCGCCGGCCGGTGGCATCCAGCCACACCGATGAGGGGCCGGGCAGGATGCGGATGCCGTGGGAGGGCCACACCGGGTCCCAATTGCGGATTCCCTCGACGTAATGCCACATCCGGTCGCCGTTGATGAGCCTGCCGCCGGCTGCGGCCGCGATGCCCAGCATCGATCCGTCGACGTAGGCCGGCACCCCCGCCACCATGGACGTCGGCGGTGCTCCCAGGCGCGCCGGCCACTGCGCACGGACCAGCTCGTGGTTGCCGCCGATGCCGCCGGCAGCGACGACGGTGGCCGCCGCGTTCACCTCGAACGCGCCGACGCCCTCGCGCGAGGATGCGGCGCCCCGCGGCGCGCCGGTGGGTGCGAGCACATCGCCGGCGGCGCCCGTGACCACGCCCCCGTCCGTGCGCAGCTGCGTGACGCGATGACGCGGCAGGATGACGGCGCGTCCGTCCCGCTCGGCGTCTTCCAGCGCGGCCTGGAACGGCGCGAGAACGCCGGGACCCGTACCCCACGCGATGTGGAAGCGGGGCACGGAGTTACCCGGACCGAGTGCGGTGTACCCGCCCCGCTCCGCCCACCCGACGATGGGGAAGAACCCGACGCCCAGCTCCTTGAGCCAGGCGCGTTTCTCGCCGGCGGCGAAGGCGAGGTAGGCCTCGGCCCACTCCCGCGGCCGCGCGTCCTCCGGGCGATCGAAGCCCGCGGTGCCGAACCAGTCCTGCCGAGCCAGGTCGAGCGAGTCGGTGATCCCGAGCCGTCGCTGCTCGGGGGAATCGACGAAGAACAGGCCGCCGAAGGACCACCACGCCTGGCCCCCGAGGTTGGTGCGCGACTCCTGGTCGACCACGACGATCCGCTTTCCCGCCCGCAGAGCCTCGCGTGCGGCGACCAGGCCCGCCAGGCCCCACCCGATGATGAGCAGGTCGGTGTCGTACGTCCGGACGGTCATGGCGACTCCTTCGTCGTCCCGGCGGTCAGCGGCGGTCGTCTCCCGCCAGCGGCAGCGAGGGCCGGACTCCCCGGTCGCCCGTCGCGTCGATCGTGTTCACCATGGCATAGGCGGCCCGGGAGAGGTAATCCCACAGGGTGGCCTCGTGCAGCGGCGGCAGCTCGAGTTCGTCCACCGCCGTGCGCATGCAGCGCAGCCACCGGTCGCGCGCGTCGGCGTCCACGGCGTACGGCATGTGCCGCATCCGCAGGCGGGGATGACCGCGGCCCTGGCTGTAGGTCGTCGGCCCGCCCCAGTACTGCATGAGGAAGAGTGTCAGGCGCTCCTGAGCGGGACCGAGGTCCTCCTCGGGGTACATCGGCTTGAGCACGTCGTCCAGGGCCACCTCGCGGTAGAACACCTCGACCAGGCGGCGGAACACCGCCTCACCGCCGACCTCGTCGAAGAAGCTCAGTGGTTCACTCATGTGCCGGGCCCCTCTGGTTTGTCGGCGGCCGGCTTCCCGGGGGCGCGCTGGGCCGGCGGAGTCTTGGGCGCGGGGGCCGGTGGGGTCTTCGAGGATGCGGCGGCGTCCTTCCCGCCGGAATCCTCCGCGGTGTTGCGCTTACGGCGCGGCTTCCACACGGGGCGCTCCGGCGTCACCGGGTTCGGGCGCGTCCTGGGCGGGTTGGCTCCCCGCACGCGCTGGGCCCCTTCGGGGCCGGAGAGGACGATGGAGTTGAGCTGGGGGATCTTCAGGCCCAGCTCCTCGATGGCGACCTTGAGGCGCATCCGCAGCTCGCGGGCCACATCATCCTTGGTGTTGGCGCGGGTCTTCATCACGATGCGGATGACGAGCGCGTCGCCGCTGACGGACTCCAGGCCCCAGATCTCGGGCTGCTCGATGATGCGCGTGCGCCACTTCGGGTCTTTCGTCAGCGTCTGGGCGGCCCCCAGCATGACGGATTCGACCTCGTCGACGTCGGCGTCGGCCGGGACGGCCAGGTCGACGATGACGCGCGACCAGCCCTGCGACATGTTGCCGATGCGCGTGATCTCGCCGTTGCGGACGTACCACAGCGTGCCGTTGACGTCGCGGACGTGCGTGATCCGGACGCTGACGTACTCCACCACGCCGGTCGCGAGGCCGACGTCGACGACGTCGCCGATGCCGATCTGATCTTCGGCGACGATGAAGATCCCGTTGAGCACGTCCTTGACGATGTTCTGCGCGCCGAAACCCAGGCCCGCGCCGATCGCGGCGGTCAGCAGGGTCAGGGAGGCGAGGATGTTCGGCGCCACGATCCCGGCGATGAGCACGAGGGCGATGACCACGACGGCCACGTTGACGATGTTCTGCAGGATCGATCCGAGCGTGCGCGTGCGCTGCACGAGCCGGACCGCGCTCAGGGGCGAGCGCTCCAGGGCCTGCGTGTCGTCGACGTTCGCCTTGCTCTTGGCGCCGGTGACGATGCGCCCCACGACGCGGCGGATCACGAACCGAAGGAGCCACGCCAGCAGCACGCTCACCGCGATCACGACGACGACGTTGAGGGCCTTGAGGCCGACGTCGGCGGCGACCTCGCCGACGCGCACCCAGAAGTCGGGGGAGGTGACGGAGGTCTCGGGCGGCGGAGTGGGTGCGGACATCCAGCCCATGCTAGCCACGGATGCCTCGGCGCCGGCTGAGCGTCGAGGCATCCGTGCGGCGTGCCGCTCTACTCCGCGTCGCGCTCCTGCACCGACAGCGCGCGCTCCACGCCCGCGAGGTTCTCGTTGACGAGACGGCGGAGGGCGGGCGGGGCGTCGGTGTGCTCGGCCAGCCACGCGCGCGTGGCGTCGCGCAGCGCGACGTTCGCGAGGGGGGCAGGGTAGAGACCGACGATCAGGTACTGCGCGATCTGGTAGGAGCGCGACTCCCACACCGGCAGCAGCATGTCGAAGTAGGCCGTCACGAACTGGGCGAGCGTGTTCACCGTGGCCGGGTGGACGAAGCCGGCCGCCGCAGCGCGCACGATCGTGTTGGGGGCGTCGTCGTTGGCGACGAGCGCGTCCCATGCCGCGGCCTTCGCCGCCGCATCCGGCAGCGCGGCCTTCGCCTGCGCGGCGAACTCCCCGCCCTTGGCGGTGTTGTCGGCCTCGAGCGCGGCGTCGATCTCCTCGACGCCGACCCGCCCGCCCGCGGCCAGGGAGACCAGCAGCTGCCACGACAGGTCGGTGTCGATCTCGAGGCCCTCCAGCGACGTCTCGCCGTCGCGGAGGGCGCGCACCTGCTCCCACTGATCGGCGGTGGCGGCAGCCGAGGCGAACGCGGTGACGAACTGCAGCTGGCTGTCGCTGCCCGCCTCGGCGGCCTGCGCCAGCTCCCACAGTCCCGCCGCGACGCGCTCGCGCGTGGCGTCCCGGCTCTCCGGGGTGACGTAGGAGTTGGCCGCCAGCTGCAGCTGCGCGAGCGTCGTGCGCACGGTGGTCGATTCCGTCTCGGAGCCGATGTTGCGCAGCACCAGGTCGACGTAGTCGCTCGCGGAGGCCTCGGCATCCCGCGTCTGATCCCACGCCGCGCCCCACACCAGCGAGCGGGCCAGCGGGTCGCTGATGTCCTTCAGATGGGCGATCGCCGTGCGAAGCGACCGCTCGTCGAGGCGGATCTTGGCGTAGGCGAGGTCGCTGTCGTTGAGCAGCACGAGGTCGGGGCGGCGGTGCCCGTTCAGCTCCGGCACATCGGTGCGGTCGCCGTCGACGTCCAGCTCCAGGTAGTGCACGCGCTCGAGGGCGCCGTCGGTGAGCTCGTAGAAGCCCACGCCCAGGCGGTGCGGACGGATCGTGGGGTAATCCGCCGGTGCGGTCTGAATGATCCCGAAGCGGGAGATCGTGCCATCGGAGGATTCGTCGATGAGCGGGGAGAGCGTGTTGACGCCGGCGGTCTCGAGCCACTTCTTCGACCAGCCGCTGAGGTCGCGCCCGCTCGTGGCCTCGAGTTCCGACAGCAGGTCGGGCAGCTCGGTGTTGGACCACTCGTGCTTGGCGAAGTACGCCGCCACGCCGGCGAAGAACTGCTCGATGCCCACCCAGGCGGCCAGCTGCTTGAGGACCGATCCGCCCTTGGCGTAGGTGATGCCGTCGAAGTTGACCTGCACGTCTTCGAGGTCGTTGATCTCGGCGACCACGGGGTGGGTGGAGGGCAGCTGATCCTGCCGGTACGCCCACGTCTTCTCCATGGCGTTGAAGGTCGTCCACGCGTGGGTCCACTCGGTGGCCTCGGCCGTGGCGATCGTGGAGGCCCACTCGGCGAACGACTCGTTCAGCCACAGGTCGTTCCACCACTTCATGGTGACCAGATCGCCGAACCACATGTGCGCCAGCTCGTGCAGGATCGTGACGACGCGACGTTCCTTGATCGCGTCGGTGACCTTGCTGCGGAACACGTACGACTCGGTGAAGGTCACCGCGCCGGCGTTCTCCATGGCGCCGGCGTTGAACTCCGGCACGAACAGCTGGTCGTACTTGGCGAACGGGTACGGGTAGGCGAACTTCTCCTCGAAGTAGGCGAAGCCCTCACGCGTCTTGTCGAAGACGTAGTCGGCATCCAGGTACTGCCACAGGCTCTTGCGCGCGTACACGCCCAGCGGGATGACGCGGCCGGACGAGCTGGTCAGCTCCGAGAACGTCGACTCGTAGGGCCCGGCGATCAGCGCGGTGATGTATGACGAGATCCGCGGGGTGGGTTCGAACGACCAGGTCGCCGTCCCGTCGCCGTGTCGCTGCGGCTCGGGCGTGGGGGAGTTGGACACCACCGCCCACGGCTCGGGTGCGGTGACGGTGAACTGGAACGTGGCCTTCAGATCCGGCTGCTCGAAGACGGCGTACATGCGCCGGGAGTCGGGCACCTCGAACTGCGAGTACAGGTAGACCTCGTCGTCGACCGGGTCGACGAAGCGGTGCAGTCCCTCGCCGGTGTTGGTGTAGAGGCAGTCCGCGTCCACGACCAGTTCGTTCTCGCCGGCCAGGCCCGTCAGGGCGATGCGCGAGTCCGAGAAGGCGGCGAGGTCGACCGGGCGGCCGTTGAGGGTGATCTCGCGCACCTCGCGTGCGATGAGGTCGACGAAGGTGTCGGCGCCTTCGGTGGCGGCGAAGCGGATCACCGTCCGCGACCCGAACACCTCCGCGCCCCGCGTGAGGTCGAGGGTGACCTCGTACGAGTGGGTGTCGACGACGGCGCGGCGCTCCTGCGCCTCGATGCGGGTGAGGTTCTCTCCAGGCACGTGCATGCTCCCAGGGGTAAGAGGCGGGATGTCGCGAGGCGCTGCTGGCGCCGGCGGCAACCGTAACAGCCTAGCGCCGGGGTCCCCGGGAACGGAGAGCGGGTGCGGGGGCGGTGAGAGGATGGAGGGGTGCCGCCACAAGCCCCCCAGCCCCCCGCATCCGACCCCGTCCCCTACGCCAGCGCAGCCGCGCGTTCGGGGTTGCCGTGGATCGAAGAACCCGTCGCGTACGACGCGATCCTCCTCGCCGGCTTCGGCGGCCCGGAGGGGCAGGACGACGTCATCCCCTTCCTGCGCAACGTCACCCGGGGGCGCGGCATCCCCGATGAGCGCCTGGAGGAGGTCGCGCACCATTACCGCCACTTCGACGGGGTGAGCCCGATCAACGCGCAGAACCGTGCCCTGAAGGCGGCGCTGGAGGCGGAGATCGAGCGCCGGGGTCTGGGGCTGCCGGTGTACTGGGGCAACCGCAACTGGTCGCCCTATCTCGAAGAGGCCGTGCAGGATGCTGCGTCCGCCGGCGATACCACCCTCCTGGCGATCGCCACCAGCGCGTACAGCTCCTTCTCCAGCTGCCGCCAGTATCGCGAGGACTTCGCGCGGGTGCTGGAGTCGACCGGGCTGGGTGAGACCGTGACGATCGACAAGGTGCGCCAGTTCTTCGACCACCCGGGTTTCGTCACGACGTTCGTGGAAGGGGTGCGCGCGGCGGTCACCGCATTCCTTGCCGAGGGCATCGCGCCCGAGGCGATCCGGGTGCTCTTCTCGACCCACTCGATTCCGCTCGCCGATGCCGAGCGCTCCGGCCCGCGCGATCTGGAGCTCGGGGAGGGCGGCGCGTACGCGGCCCAGCACCGCGCGGTCGCCGAACTGGTGATGGCCGAACTCGCCGAATCCGTCGCCGACGTCGCGTGGCAGCTCGTCTACCAGTCCCGGTCGGGGCCGCCGCAGCAGCCGTGGCTGGAACCCGACGTCAACGACGTGATCGCCGGCCTTCCCGCCGAGGGCGTCGAGGCGGTCGCGATCGTGCCGCTGGGATTCGTCAGTGACCACATGGAGGTTCTGTGGGACCTGGACACCGAAGCGATGGAGGCGGCGGCCGAGGCGGGGCTGCGCGCAGTGCGCACTCCCACGCCCGGCGTGGATCCGGCGTACGTATCGGGACTCGTCGACCTCATCGAGGAGCGGCTGCGGGGGACCCCGGCCGCCGAACGCCCGCACGCCACAGCCCTGGGACCGTGGTTCGACGTCTGCCGGCCGGGCTGCTGCGAGAACGTGCGGGCCGGGTTCAAGCCCGCCGCCGCCGGTGTGGCTCCCTAGGATGACAGTCATGCGCATCCACATCGCCACCGACCACGCGGGCCTGGATTTCTCGACGCAGCTGCAGCATCACCTTGCTGCGCAGGGGCACGAAGTCATCGACCACGGTCCGGTCGACTACGACGCCCTCGATGACTATCCGGCCTTCTGCATCCGCGCGGCCCAGGCGGTCGTGCGCGATCAGGAGGATGGCATCGAGGCCCTCGGCGTCGTCTTCGGCGGCTCCGGCAACGGCGAGCAGATCGCGGCGAACAAGGTGCGCGGCGTGCGCGCCGCCCTGGTGTGGAGCATCGCCACCGCCGAGCTCGCCCGCGAGCACAACGACGCCAACGTGATCGCGATCGGCGCCCGCCAGCACACGTTCGACGAGGCGTCCGCCTTCATCGACCGCTTCGTCGCGACGCCGTTCTCCGGTGAGGAGCGGCATTCCCGCCGCATCGCCCAGATCGCGGCGTTCGAAATCGACGGGGCGCTGGAGCCCGACCCGCGGGCCGGGGCCGCCGGGCCCGCCGTGCTCGCCGACGGCGACGGGTTCGACCCCGAGGCGGGCTGATGCCCGAAGGGCACTCCGTCCATCGCATCGCCCGCCAGTTCGACCGCAACTTCGTAGGACGCCCGCTCGCCGCATCCAGTCCGCAGGGCCGGTTCGCCGAGGGTGCCGAGTTGATCTCCGGGCGCGCAGCGACCTCTGTGCGGGCGGTGGGCAAGCAGATGTTCCTCGAGTTCGACGATGACCTGTGGCTGCGGGTGCACCTGGGCCTGTACGGTGCGTGGGACTTCGCAGGCGAGATCCTCGTCGACCCCACGATCGCTGCGGCGAACGGTCGCATGGGGCAGACCAACCAGCGCGGCACCGACCTCGGCGCCGAGCCGATCCTGGATGCCGCCGGCGAGAACTCGCTGTCGTCCATCGGCGCCCCCCGCAGGGCGCGCGGGCGCGTGCGCATGTCGGAGCAGACCACGGGGCTTCAGGAAGAGCTGGAGTGGCCGCCGCCGGTGGTGGGGCAGGTGCGCCTGCGCCTGCTCACCGACGTCACGTGCGCCGACCTGCGCGGCCCGACCGCGTGCGTGCTGCAGACCCCGGACGAGGTCGCCGCGACGATCGCGAAGCTGGGGCCCGATCCGCTCGTGGACGGCACGGAGGCGGGGGAGGAGCGTTTCGTGGCCGCGGTGCGGCGCCGCGCAACGGCGATCGGCCTGCTCCTGATGGATCAGTCCGTCGTGAGCGGCATCGGCAACGTCTACCGCGCGGAGCTGCTGTTCCGCGCGCGCCTGAACCCGCATACGCCGGGGCGCGATGTCCCCGAAGAGCTCGTCCGTGGGCTGTGGCGCGACTGGGCCCGGCTGCTGACGATCGGCGTCGACATCGGTCAGATGATGACCATGGACGATCTGGATCCCGACGCCTACCGGCGGGCGATGGCCAGCCGTGACGATCGTCATTGGGTCTACCACCGCGCGGGGCTGCCCTGTCGGGTGTGCGGGACGGAGATCGTCGTCGAGGAGGCCGCGGGGCGGAACCTCTACTGGTGCCCCTCCTGCCAGCGGTGATCGCCGCGATCGGAGGGTCCGCGGCATCGGGTCGGCTCCGTCCGTCCCGCCGTGGCGGGGCGCCCGGCCGAGCGCACCGGCGCCGGGCTCTCCCGCGGCAATAGGCTTGCGTCCATGCGACAGAACCCGAGCTTCGCGGTCACCGACATGGGCGAACTGCGGCGGCTGGTGGAGGAGAACCCGTGGGTCACGCTCGTCAGCGCGACCGAGGACGGTCTGGTCGCCTCGCACTACGCCGTGCTGCTGGATGACGACCGCGACGACCTCACCATCGTGGGGCACGTCGGCAAGCCCGACGACCTCATCCACGGGCTGGGTCAGCGGGAGCTGCTCGTGGTCGTGCAGGGGCCGCACGGGTACATCTCCCCGGGCTGGTACGGCGACGCGGCATCCGTGCCCACCTGGAACTTCTTCTCCGCGCACCTGACCGGGGTGCCCGAGCTGCTCACGCCGGAGGAGAACCTGCGGGTGCTCGACCGCCTCGTCGCGCGCTTCGAAAGCGCCCTGCCCCAGCCGCGGCAGCTGTGGGAACGACCCAACGACGCGACGTTCGTGGAGCGGCTGGAGAAAGGCACGGTGGGTTTCCGCCTGACCCCCTCGCGCGTCGTGGCCAAGCGCAAGCTGAGCCAGAACAAGGACCCCGAAGTCGTCGAGACCATCATCGCCGAACTGTCCGGCGACGGTCCGTACGCGCAGCCGCTGCTGGCGGCGGAGATGCAGAGGGCGGCCGACGCGCGGCGGCGCGCATGATCGGGACGCGCGTCGGGACGATCCGCGCGGCTCGGATCGCCGGTGAGGGCAGCGAACTGCTCCCCGACGACGGCCCGGTCGACATCCTCCTCGCGGACGGCCGCATCGCCGACATCGCCCCGACCGGAGCGCTGCGCGCGGTCGGAGAGGTGCTCGACGCCGACGGGGGATGGATCGTGCCGGGGCTGTGGGATCACCACGTGCACATGCTCCAGGCCGCGCTCGCCGGCGAGCGCGTGCCCCTCGGGCACGCCGCATCCGCTGCCGAGGCGGCGGCGGTCATGGGGTCGGTGGCGCCCGTCGACGACCGGCGGGTGGGCACGGGCTTCCGGGACGCGTTCTGGGCCGACCGGCCGAGCCGGGACGCGCTGGACCGGGCCACCGGCGAGGTGCCGACCTACCTCATCAACGCCGACGTGCACAGCGTGTGGCTGAATTCCGCCGCGCTGCGCCGCGAAGGCTTCCCCGCCCCCGCCGACGGCGTGCTGCGCGAGGCGGACGCGTTCGAGATCTCCCGCCGCCTGAACGCGGTGGATGCCGCCGCCGGCGACCGGCGGGTGAGTGCGTTCGCGCGCGCGGCGGCCGCACGCGGGGTGGTCGGCATCGTCGACCTGGACATGGCATGGAACCACGACGCGTGGCAGCGCCGCGTGGGCGACGGCTTCGACCTGCTGCGCATCGAGTACGGGATCTACCCCGAGCACCTCGACCTCGCGATCGCGGCCGGCCTGCGCACGGGCGATCCCGTGCACGGCGACCCCGCAGGCCTCGTCCGGGTGCGGGGACTCAAGGTCATCACCGACGGCTCGCTGGGCACCCGCACGGCGGCGTGCTCGCACGCCTACGGCGACGACGGGGGAAACGGCATGCTCACCGTCGGGCCGGAGAGGCTGCTCGAGCTCATGACGCGCGCGACGGCGGCGGGTCTGGGCTGCGCCGTGCACGCCATCGGCGACGTCGCCAACACCGCGGCTCTCGACGCGTTCGCCATGACGGGCGCGCACGGCTCGATCGAGCACGCCCAGCTCGTGCGCCATGCCGACATCCCGCGCTTCGCTCGTCTGGGGGTGGCCGCGAGCGTGCAACCCGAGCACGCACTGGATGACCGCGACCTCGTGGACACCGTATGGGCACACCAGACGGCGCAGCCCTATCCGCTGAGGTCGCTCGCCGACGCGGGGGCGAACCTCCTGCTGGGGTCGGACGCTCCGGTCACCCCGCTGGACCCGTGGGCGGCGATGGCCGGGGCGGTGTTCCGCACGCGGGGCGGGCGAGACCCGTGGCAGCCGCACGAGCGGCTCCCGCTGGGCGTCGCCCTCGCCGCATCCACCGCCGGAGGCTCCCGCGCCGCGTCGCGGATCGAACCGGGCGCGGTCGCCGACCTGGCGCTGTGCGCATCGGATCCGCGCGCCGCCGACGAGGCCGGCCTGCGGGCCATGCAGGTGCAGGCGACCCTCGTGGCCGGGCGGGTCACCCACGCCCGATGACACGACGAAGCCCCCGGCAGCACCGGGGGCTTCGTCGAGGCATGCTTACTCCGCGAGGTGGGCGAAGAGGAACCAGCGGTCCTTCTCCAGGCCCTCCTTGATCGCGATCGCGACGTCCTGACTGGTCAGGTCGATCTCGTCGAGGCCGTCGATGGCCGCCTGCAGGTCGGTGAGGACGCCGTCGATGTCGGCGATGACGTCGCGGACCATGTCCTCCCACGGGGTGAACCCGGCCGGAACGGCCGACGAGGTCTTCTCGGCGACGGTGGCCAGGCGTCCGTCCACGGGCAGGCCGAGTGCGACGATCCGCTCGGCGGCGTCGTCAGCCCACTCGCGGGCGTGGTCCACGACGGTGTCGAGGAGCTCGTGGATCGCGATGAAGCTGGATCCGCGCACGTTCCAGTGCGCCTGCTTTCCGTTGACCGACAGGGCGGTCAGGCCCGCGACGACCGGGCTGAGGAACTGGGCAGCGGCTGCGGCGACGGTGGGGTCGGCTGCGGTGGCCGGCGTGGTGTGCGTGTGAGTCATGATTCTCGCCTCCGTACTGGGCACGGGATGCCCGAGGAAGACAACGCTACTCAGGCCGAGGCATTGCGCAAGGAAGCGAAGGCTGGGCTTACACGGCGTCGGTGGGCCGAAATCCCGGCCGCGCGCTCCGCGTCGACTACCGTCGAGTGGTGCCTTCCGCCGACCCGCTCCCCGCTCCCCAGAACCTCGGCGACCCGGCGCGACTGCGGCGCCGCCTGCCTCCCGGCCGCTCTCCCGAGCACGCCGAGCCGGCGCGCTTCCTGCCGCACGTGCAGGGTCTGCGCGCGATCGCCGTGCTCCTGGTCGTGCTCTACCACTTCTGGCCAGGGCGGCTGCCCGGCGGCTACGTCGGCGTCGACGTCTTCTTCGTCATCTCCGGGTTCCTCATCACGGGGCACCTCATGCGCGAGCTGACCGCGACGGGCACGGTGCGCCTCGCTCAGTTCTGGGCGCGCCGCGCGCGCCGGTTGCTGCCTGCGTCGCTTCTGGTGCTGCTGTTCTGCGCGCTGGTGGCGATGTCGCCCTACCTCACCCCGACCTCGGCTCTGCCGAACGAGGTGCAGGAGATCGTCGCATCCACGTTCTACGTCGAGAACTGGTTCCTCGCTCTCACCTCCGCCGACTACCTCGGGCACGGCGGCGAGCCCACGACGGTGCAGCACTACTGGTCGCTGTCGCTCGAAGAGCAGTTCTACGTCATGTGGCCGCTGCTCATGCTGCTGGCGGCATGGATCGCGGTGAAGTGGTTCCGCGGCTCCACGCGCCGCGCCGTGCTCGTCGTGCTCGGCGTCGTGTCGGCGGCGTCCTTCGTCTTCTGCGTCGTGTTCACCCTCACCGACCCCGCCCCCGCCTACTTCGTGACCTTCGGGCGCATGTGGCAGTTCGGCGTGGGGGCGATGATCGCGCTCGTTCCGCTGCTGCGGGTGCAGCATCCCGTCGTGAGCTTCGTGCTCGGATGGGGTGGCATCCTGACGCTCGTCTTCGTCGCGTTCCGCTTCGACGGGCAGACGCCGTTCCCCGGCTACGCCGCCGCTCTTCCCACCCTCGGTGCGGCAGCGGTGATCGCGGCGTCGAACACCGAGCGCTGGTGGTACCCGACGCGCATACTGTCGCTGCGCCCGGCGCAGTTCGTCGGCGACATCTCGTACTCGCTGTACCTGTGGCACTGGCCGCTCATCGTGATCGCGCCGTCGGTGCCGTTCTGGGGCCTGACGATCTACCACCGCGTCGCGCTGCTGGTGCTGTGCTTCGTCCTGGCTTGGCTGACCAAGCGCTTCGTGGAGGATCCCACCCGCTCCTGGCGGGCGCTGACCTCCCGCCCGGCGCGCGTGACGCTGTGGTCGTCGCTGGCGGCGATGCTGCTGGTGGGCGGCACCGCGGGCGCGGCGTGGGCCGTGAACGCGCCCGCCTACCGCGACGGGGTGCAGGCGCTCGAGCAGCTGCGGGAGGATCCGCCGGACTGCTTCGGCGCGGCCGCCGTGCTGTCGGAGGAGTGCGCCGAGACGGAGTGGAACGACACCGTGCTGCCGGCGCCGGGCTTCGCCGGCGTTGACCGACCAGCCGACGAGCAGTGCTTCGTCCAGCTGAACAACGCCGACGTCGTCTCGTGCGAGTTCGGCTCCGAGGCCGCCGATGCCCCCACCGTCGCCCTCGTCGGAGACAGTCACGCCTACCAGCTGCTGCCCACGTTCCAGCGGATCGCCCAAGACGAGGGGTGGCGCCTCGTCACGTACTTCAAGGGCGCGTGCCCATGGAATGCCACACCCCTGTCCACGCCCGGGGCGTTCGGGCAGGCGTGCACCGACTGGCGCGCGGGGGTGGCCGAGGAACTGGCCGCCTCGGATGTGGATGCCGTCCTCACGGCGGCCATCGCCACCACGCCGTACTCCGCAGACGGGTTCGACTCCTCGTTCGAGGCGGCGGTGGCCGGTTACCGGGAGGCATGGTCGACGATGACCGATCGCGGGGTGCCGGTCATCACGGTCGTGGACAATCCCGTGTGGGAGACCGATCCCAACAAGTGCCTCCGCATCCGCGACGCCGCCGAGTGCGACGCCCCGCGCTCGGAGGTGCTGGTGGCCGAGGACCCCGTGCGCGCGGCCGCCGAGGGCGCCGACGGCGTGACGCTCCTGGATTTCACCGACGTGTACTGCGCGGGGGAGACCTGCTCCCCGGTGGTCGGCGGTGCCAACGTGTACCGCGACCAGGACCACCTGACGGTCACCTTCGCCGACACGCTCGCGCCGTGGCTGACCATGGCGGTGCGCGATGCGCTCGCGCGGCCTGAGTAGGCTCGCGGCATGACGATCGCCGCCGACGCCACCGTTCTCGCCCTCCCCGACGCGACCCCGTCGATCGATCCGACCGCCTTCGTCGCCCCCGGTGCCCGCATCGTTGGCGCCGTGAGCCTCGCCCCGGAGGCGAGCGTCTGGTACAACGCCGTCCTGCGCGCCGACAGCGCCGCCATCACCGTCGGGGCCGGAAGCAACCTCCAGGACAACGTGTCGGTGCACGTGGATTCCGGTTCGCCCGTGCGCATCGGGGAGAACGTCTCGGTCGGGCACAACGCCGTCGTCCACGGCTGCACCATCGGCGACGGGTCTCTCATCGGCATGGGCAGCGTCATCCTCTCCGGCGCCGTCATCGGCGCGGGGTGCCTGATCGCCGGGGGAGCGGTCGTGCTGGAGGGCACCGTCATCCCCGACGGCTCCCTGGTGGCGGGTGTTCCGGCCAAGGTGCGGCGCGAACTCACCGACGACGAGCGCGCTCGCCTCCGCCGCAACGCCGACGTCTACCGCGACCACCTCCGCACGCACGCCGCCGCCCTGGCCTGACCCAAGCCCGCCGCCGGCTTCTGGCTCGCGGCTCCGACGGCCGCTCGCGTGCCGTGACCCCGTGTGCCGCCGCTCGCGGGCGTGCCGTCCCGAACTCCTCAAATCCGCGCCCGGAGGCGGCAAATACCGGCCCAGTCGCGCCCGTAGGCGCCGTTCTTGAGGAGTTCGGCGCGGGTGCGGCGGCGGAAAGTGCGGAGGTGGAGGGGATGAGCCGGGTTGGAACCCGCGCGGGCGCCTGCCTACCGTGCCCCGCCGCCGCCGCCGCCGCCGCCGCCGCCGCCGCCGCCGCCGCCGCCGCCGCTCCGCCGTACGGGTTTGACGCGCCGGTCCGCTGCTCGGTGCGTGAGCGGGCCTTCCGTCCCGAACTCCGCAAATCCGCGCCCGGAGGCGGCGAATACCGGCCTGGTCGCACCCGTAGGCGCCGTTCTTGAGGAGTTCGGGCGCGGGTGCGGTGGCGCAAAGTGCGGATGTGGAGGGGATGACGGGAATCGAACCCGCACCATCAGTTTGGAAGACTGAGGCTCTACCATTGAGCTACATCCCCGCGGCGGCTCGCGCCGCAGCATCCCGAGTCTAACCGAACGCCGGCGCATCTCCCGACGCGCGGCACGCCGGGCCTCGGGTTCGCGCCACTTCGGTGCGTCCGCCACGTAAAGGGATGGCGCGGATGCGCGGAACAGGCGCGATCGTGGTGTGACGGCGTGCCGGGCGACACACGTACGGCGATGTCCCCACCGGCCCGAGCCGGCGGCACAGGTCGAGCGTGAGCGGATCGACTAGACTTTGCGGGGCCGTTCGTCGTGCGCGCACGTGCGCATCGCCCGGGGCGTAGCTCAGCTTGGTAGAGCGCCCGCTTTGGGAGCGGGAGGCCGCAGGTTCAAATCCTGTCGCCCCGACGTACGAAACCCCACGAACCGGACCTACGACCGCTCGCGTATGCGCGCGGAACACACGAGGAGAACGAACAGGCATGGTCAACAGCACCGTCGAGAAGCTCAACCCCACGCGGGTCAAGCTGCACATCACGGTCTCGCCCGACGAGCTCAAGCCGAGCATCGCTCACGCATACGAGCACATCGCGCAGGACGTGCAGATCCCCGGGTTCCGGAAGGGCAAGGTGCCGGCTCCGATCATCGACCAGCGCATCGGTCGCGGCGCGGTCCTGGAGCACGCCGTCAACGAAGGCCTGGACAGCTTCTACCGCCAGGCCGTCGAAGCCCAGGGCGTCCGCGTCATCGGCCGTCCCAGCGCCGAGGTCGTGTCGCTCCCCGAGCTCAAGGACTTCTCCGGCGATCTCGTGGTCGAGGTCGAGGTGGACGTGCGTCCGGAGTTCGACCTGCCCGACTACGACGACATCACCATCACCGTGGATGCTGCGGAGGTCGACGACGCCGCGATCGACGAGGAGCTCGACCGCCTGCGCGGCCGCTTCGGCACGCTCGTCACGGTCGACCGCCCCGCCGCCACCGGCGACTTCGTCGAGCTGAACCTCGTCGCCACGATCGAGGGCACCGAGATCGACCGCGCCGAAGGCGTGTCGTACGAGGTCGGATCCGGCGAACTGCTCGAGGGCATCGACGAGGCGATCGAATCGCTCACCGCGGGCGAGGAGACGACCTTCCGTTCCAAGCTCGTCGGCGGCGACCACGCCGGCGAAGAGGCCGAGGTGGCCGTCACCGTCACGGCGGTGAAGGAGCGCGAGCTTCCCGAAGCGGATGACGACTTCGCCCAGATCGCCAGCGAGTTCGACACCATCGGCGAGCTGCGTGACAGCCTCAAGGAGCGCGTCGCGCAGCAGTCGACGTTCGCGCAGGGGTCGGCCGCGCGGGACAAGCTCGTCGAAGAGCTGCTCGCGAAGGTGGAGATCCCCGTGCCGCCGCAGCTCATCGAAGACGAGGTGCACACCCACCTCGAGAACGAGAACCGCCTCGAGGACGACGCCCACCGCGCCGAGGTCACCGAGGCCAGCGAGAAGCAGTTCCGCACGCAGATGCTGTTGGACAAGGTCGCCGAGCAGGCGAACGTCCAGGTGTCGCAGGACGAGCTGACCCAGTACCTCATCCAGTCCGCCGCCCAGTACGGGATGGCGCCGCAGGAGTTCGTCGACGCGCTGCAGCAGGGCAACCAGCTGCCGGCCCTCGTCGGTGAGGTCGCCCGCAACAAGGCTCTCGCCGTCGCGCTCAGCAAGGTCACCGTCGTCGACACCGACGGCAAGCCGGTCGACCTGACCGGTTTCGTCGCCGTCGAAGACGAGGCCGCCGCCGAGGAAGAGGTGGTGGAGGAGGCGCAGGAGATCGCCGA
Organism: Microbacterium lushaniae; assembly: GCF_008727775.1. Lineage (NCBI taxonomy): Bacteria > Bacillati > Actinomycetota > Actinomycetes > Micrococcales > Microbacteriaceae > Microbacterium > Microbacterium lushaniae. Next base: position 2,020,025 of record NZ_CP044232.1, on the reverse strand, counting down.
CGCCGCTGCGGACGCCGACGAGGTGCTCGCGGCCGAGGAGACGCCGAAGAAGGCCGCCAAGAAGGCTCCCGCCAAGAAGGCTGCCGCGAAGGATGCTCCGGCCGAGGATGCTCCGGCCGAGAAGGCTCCCGCGAAGAAGGCGCCTGCCAAGAAGGCGCCTGCCAAGAAGGCCGCCGAGAAGGCTCCGGCCGAGAAGGCCCCCGCGAAGAAGGCCCCTGCCAAGAAGAAGAAGGCTGACGCCGCGGAGTGACCGACGGTGCGTGACAAGGGGGTGGGAGCCACGGCGCCCACCCCCTTGTGCACGGAGAGAGTGAGTATGAGCGACGACTGGAACGCGCGTGTCGACGCGGTGTGGGCCGACGCCGGCCTGAGCGACCTCGAGCGGATCGCCGCCATCGACGCGCTGGCGGCGGAACGGGATGACGACGACCCCCGTGCTCTCTACGAGCGGGCGGGTGCCCGCGACTCCGCGGGCCTCGAGGAGGACGCCGAGCCGCTGTACCGGGCGGCGCTGCGCAGCCCGCTCGCCCCGGACGTGCGCACGCAGGCTGTGATCCAGCTGGCCAGCACGCTGCGCAACCTCGGGCGGGTGGATGAGGCGCTCGCCCTGCTGGAAGCGGAGTACGACCGCACCGAGGGGACGGCGCTGCACGACGCGGTGGCGGCCTTCCTCGCCCTCGCGCTCGTCTCGGCCGGCGACGCCGATCGCGCGGCCGCGGTCGCGCTGCAGGCACTGGCTCCCCACCTGCCCCGGTACACGCGGTCGGTGACCGGGTACGCGCGGGAGATCGCGGAACGACGCGCCTGATCTGCCGACGGCGAACACGCGTACCCCACCCGGGGAGCGCCGGTAGATTCAATGCCAGATCGAACGGAAATTGGAGCACACATGCCCGAACCCCTGGTCGCAACAAGCGTCTTCGACCGGCTGCTGAAGGACCGCATCATCTGGCTCGGCTCGGAGGTGCGCGACGACAACGCGAACGAGATCTGCGCCAAGATCCTGCTGCTGGCTGCCGAAGACTCCGAGAAGGACATCTACCTCTACATCAACTCGCCCGGCGGCTCCATCACGGCCGGCATGGCGATCTACGACACGATGCAGTTCGTGCCCAACGACATCGTCACCGTCGGTATCGGCATGGCGGCTTCCATGGGTCAGCTGCTGCTGACCAGCGGCACGAAGGGCAAGCGCTACATCACGCCCAACGCCCGCGTCCTGCTGCACCAGCCCCACGGTGGCTTCGGCGGTACCGCCAGTGACATCCAGACCCAGGCGCAGCTCATCCTCGACATGAAGAAGCGGCTCGCCGAGATCACCGCGGCGCAGACCGGCAAGCCGGTCGAGCAGATCAACGCCGACGGCGACCGTGACCGCTGGTTCAGCGCCCAGCAGGCGCTCGAGTACGGCTTCGTCGACCACATCCGCGAATCCGCCACCGACGTCATCGGCGGCGGCGGCACCGCCGACAACGGCGCGGACGCCTGAGACCCGCGTCGAAAGAGAAGGACATTCCCGATATGCAGACACCCACTTTCGGTGGCGCGAACCCGCAGGCGTTGCAGATGCCCGGCAGCCGCTACGTCCTCCCGCAGTTCGAGGAGCGCACCGCCTACGGCTACAAGCGCCAGGACCCGTACAACAAGCTGTTCGAAGACCGCGTGATCTTCCTCGGTGTGCAGGTCGACGACGCATCCGCCGACGACGTCATGGCGCAGCTGCTGGTCCTGGAGAGCCAGGACCCCGACCGCGACATCATCATGTACATCAACTCACCCGGTGGTTCCTTCACCGCGATGACGGCGATCTACGACACGATGCAGTACGTCTCGCCCCAGATCCAGACCGTCGTGCTGGGGCAGGCCGCGTCGGCGGCGGCCGTGCTGCTGGCAGCCGGCGCGCCGGGCAAGCGTCTGGCGCTGCCGAACGCCCGCATCCTGATCCACCAGCCCGCGATGGGGGAGGCCGGCCACGGCCAGGCGTCCGACATCGAGATCCAGGCGCAGGAGATCATGCGGATGCGCACGTGGCTCGAGGCGACGCTGGCCAAGCACTCGAACAAGACGGCCGAAGAGGTCAACAAGGACATCGACCGCGACAAGATCCTCTCCGCGGAGGAGGCGGTCGTGTACGGCCTGGTCGACCAGGTGCTCACCACCCGCAAGCGCACGCCCACGGCGGCGCTCACGCGCTGAACGCACTCACCGGAGCCCCCGTCGCATCGCGGCGGGGGCTTCGTCGTTGCGCACACGCTGCGCCATCGGCGTCGCAATACGCTCCGATGTCGGTTGCAGCGGTTAGGCTCGATACACCCTGGACCAAGGTCCTGCACGGGATGAGGAGGAGCGCATGGCACGCATCGGTGAGAGCGCCGACCTGTTCAAGTGCTCGTTCTGCGGGAAGAGCCAGAAGCAGGTCCAGCAGCTGATCGCGGGGCCAGGCGTCTACATCTGCGACGAGTGCGTCGAGCTGTGCAACGAGATCATCGAGGAGCGGATGGCGGAGTCCTCCTCCGGCGTGGTCTCCGACTTCGATCTGCCCAAGCCCCGTGAGATATTCTCCTTCCTCGAGGAATACGTCGTCGGCCAAGACCCCGCGAAGCGGGCGCTGTCGGTGGCGGTGTACAACCACTACAAGCGCATCCGCGCACACGGCACGCTCCAGCCCGCCGAGCAGCGCGCCGAAGACGTCGACATCGCCAAGAGCAACATCCTTCTGCTCGGCCCGACCGGCTGCGGCAAGACCTACCTGGCCCAGACGCTCGCGAAGCGCCTGAACGTGCCGTTCGCCGTCGCCGACGCCACCGCGCTCACTGAGGCGGGCTACGTGGGCGAAGACGTCGAGAACATCCTCCTCAAGCTCCTGCAGGCCGCCGACTTCGACACGAAGCGCGCCGAGACCGGCATCATCTACATCGACGAGGTCGACAAGATCGCCCGCAAGGCGGAGAACCCCTCCATCACGCGCGATGTATCGGGGGAGGGCGTGCAGCAGGCGCTCCTGAAGATCCTCGAGGGCACCGTCGCGTCGGTGCCGCCCCAGGGTGGGCGCAAGCACCCGCACCAGGAGTTCATCCAGATCGACACGACGAACGTGCTGTTCATCGTCGCCGGAGCATTCGCCGGGCTGGAAGACATCATCTCCTCACGCGTGGGCAAGCACGGCGTCGGATTCGGCGCGCCGCTGCACGACAAGGGCGGCGACCTCAACCTCTTCAGCGAAGTGCTCCCCGAAGACCTGCACAAGTTCGGTCTCATCCCGGAGTTCATCGGACGTCTGCCCGTCGTCGCCTCGGTGCACCCGCTCGATCAGGACGCGCTCATGGAGATCCTCACCGGACCCAAGAACGCCCTCGTGAAGCAGTACCAGCGCATGTTCGAGCTCGACGGGGTGCAGCTCGAGTTCGAGGAAGAGGCCCTGCGTGCCATCGCCGACCTCGCTGTCGGGCGCAAGACGGGCGCGCGCGGTCTGCGGGCCATCCTCGAGGATGTGCTCGGTCCGATCATGTTCGACATCCCCTCGGCCGACGACGTGGCCAAGGTGATCATCACGCGCGCCGCCGTCGACGAGGGTGCCGCGCCCACGCTCGTCCTGCACCAGAAGCGCAAGAGCGCCTGACCGTCGCGGTGTCGGCGGCCGCCTCTAGCGTGGACGCATGATCCCCGTTTCACCGTTCCGCATCTCCGTCCCCGACGAGGTGCTGACCGATCTGCGCGAGCGGCTGGCCCGCACTCGGTTCCTGCCCGACTCGCCCCGCCGCATGCCTTCGGGGATGACCGACGAGTACCTGCGTGAGCTGGTGGCGTCATGGTCGACCTTCGACTGGCGTGCCCGCGAAGCCGAGCTCAATGCGCACCCCCAGTTCACGGCAGACATCGACGGCGCACGCGTGCACTTCGTCCATCTGCGCGCGGAGGATCCTGACGCCCCGGCGCTGCTCGTCATGCACGGGTGGCCCCACACGTTCGCCCTGCAGCTGGACTTCGCCGACCGCCTGCGCGACTTTCATGTCGTCGTGCCGAGCTTCCCCGGGTTCGCATTCTCCTCGCCGTATCCCGACGCGCCGATGACCGAGGAGCGTCTGGCGCATACGATGCACGTTCTCATGACCGAGGCGCTGGGATACGAGCGGTACGTGACATATGGCGAGGACGTATCGGCGAACGTCAACGACCTGCTCGCCTCGGCACATCCGGACGCGGTGCTCGGGATCATCGCGACGCACGCGCACTTCGGTACGCAGGAGGAGCGCGACGCGGCGACCGAGCCCGAGGTGCAGGCGTTCTTCGCGCGCCTCGCCGCCGACCACGGCCCCCACGGCGCGTACGGGCACGTCCAGGCGACGCGACCCGACACCCTCGCCGCGGCACTCAACGACTCGCCGGCGGGACTGCTGTCGTGGATCGTGGAGAAGACCGTCGAGTGGGCCGATGTGCCCGCGGGCGACCCGCGCGCCATCGAGACGCGAATCGGGCGCGACCGGCTCCTCACGGAGGCGATGATCTACTGGGTGACGCAGTCCATCGGCACGTCGTTCCGCCCCTACTACGAGGGGGCCGACGAACCGGGTCCGATGGCCCCGACCGATGTGCCGGCCGCGGTGTTCATCCAGCGGCACGAGCACGACTACCCGGAAGTGCTCGCACGTCGGTTCTACCGCGATCTGCGCGTGTTCGAGCGGCTGTCCGCCGGAGGCCACTTCACCGCGGCGGAGATCCCCGACGAGTTGGCCGCGCGTGTGCGATCGTTCGTCGGAGAGCTCGCCGCGCCCTAGCGTTCGCGGTCAGTCCGTGAGACCCCGTCGCTCCAGCAGCGGCTGGATGTCGGCATCCCGTCCCCGGAAGTCGCGATACGCCTCCAGCGGATCCTTCGAACCGCCCACCCCCAGCAGGCGCTGCCGGAACCGGTCGCCGTTCTCGCGGCGAAGCCCGCCGTTCTCGCGGAACCATTCCACGGTGTCGGCGTCGAGCACCTCGCTCCAGATGTAGGAGTAGTACCCGGCGCTGTATCCGCCGGAGAAGACGTGGGCGAAGTACGTCGAGGCGTACCGGGGTGGGACGACCGGGTTGTCCAGTCCGATGTCGGCGAGAGCGGCAGCCTCGAAGGCGCCGACGTCGATGCTCTCCCCGGCCGCCGTCGGCGACAGGGAATGCCACGCCTGGTCGAGCCAGGATGCGGCGAGGTACTCGCTCGTGGCGAAGCCCTGGTTGAACGCCTCCGACGCGTGCAGCCGGTCCACGACGTCCTCGGGCAGCGGCTGTCCGGTCTCGATGTGGCGCGCGTAGTTCGCGAGCACCTCCGGCCAGAACATCCACATCTCGTTGACCTGGCTCGGAAACTCGACGAAGTCACGGAACACCGCCGTGCCGGCGAAGTGCGGATACGTCACACGCGCGAACAGGCCGTGGAGGGCGTGTCCGAACTCATGGAAGAGCGTCGTGACCTCGTCGAGCGTGAGGAGAGTGGGAGTGCCCGGCGCCGGCTTGGAGACGTTGAGGTTGTTGACCACGACCGGCGTCGTGCCCAGGAGCTCGGACTGCGCGACGATCGAGTTCATCCACGCGCCGCCGCGCTTGGTGTCGCGTGTGTAGAGGTCGAGGACGAACAGCCCGAGGGATGAGCCGTCCGGCTCGAACACCTCGAACACGCGCGCATCCGGGTGGTAGGCGTGCAGGTCGTCGCGTTCGCGGAACCCGATGCCGTAGAGCTGCTCCGCGGCGAAGAAGACGCCGTCGCGCAGGACGCGCTCGGCCTCGAACCACGGCCGGAGAGCGGCGGTGTCGAGGTCGTACTCGGCGGCCCGCACCTTCTCCGTGTAGAAAGCCCAGTCGTGCGCCTCGAGCGCGAACGGCACGGACTCGCCGTCGATGATCGCCTGCAGCTTCTCCTGTTCCCGGCGGGCATTGCGCGCGGCCGGCACCGCCAGGCGGCGGAGCATCGCGTGCACGGCCTCCGGCGACCCTGCGGTTTCGTCGGCGGTGACGTACGCCGCGTGGTCCGGGTAGCCGAGGAGCTGGGCCCGCTCGGCGCGCAGGCGCACGATCTCGCGCAGCACTTCGCGGTTGTCGTGCGCGTTGCCCCGTGCGCCCCGCGCGCGGGATGCAGCGAGGATGCGGCGACGGCTCTCGCGCACCGTGAGAGAGGACAGATAGGGGTGACCCGTGGAGAGCGTCAGCGTCACGACGTGCGTGCCGGTGAGCCCGCGCTCGGTGGCGGCCTGTGCGGTCGCTGACAGTTCCCCGGCGGTGAGCCCGTCGAGATCGGCGGCGTCCTCGAAGACGACGGCCAGCTCGTTCGTGTCGGCGAGGAGGTTCTTCTCGAACGTCGTGGTCAGCACCGACAGTCGCTGGTTCAGCGCCATCAGGCGCTCCTTGGCCGCATCGTCCAGCCCCGCCCCCGCCCGCGACATCTCCCGGAACCAGCGTTCGACGAGATAGCGCTCCTCATCCGTCCCCGCGCTCTCGCCGAGGGCCTCGTGCAGCGTGCTGATCCGGGCGTACAGGCGCGCGTCCAGGACGATAGCGTCCTGGTGCGCCGACATGAGGGGTGCGAGGGTCTCCTCGATCTCCTGGATCTCGGCGGTGGCGTCGGCCGAGGCCACGGTGTAGAAGGTGTGGGCAGCGCGCTCGAGCAGCTCTCCGCTGAGCTCGAGGGCGCGCATGGTGTTCTCGAACGTGGGGGAGGCGGGCTGGGCTGCGACGCGGTCCACCTCGGTCCGCTGCACGGCGCAGGCGTGCTCGAATGCGGGGAGATAGTCCTCGGGCCGGATCGCGGAGTAATCGGGCAGGCCGTGGGGGAGGGGGCTCTCGGCGAGGACGGGGTTGGTGCGATCCATCCCGCCAGCGTAGCCGTGGGGGTGAGTATGCAAAGAGAGGGTTGCAAAACAATCTATGCAAAGGTACCTTTGCATTATGGCGAGCGAGACGACGACCGAAGCAGAAGGCGGCCCCGAGCGTCCCAATCGCATTCTGGATGCGGGGGCCCTGCGTGCGCTGGCGCATCCACTGCGCGTGCAGATCTACGACATCCTGAGCCAGTACGGCCCGCAGACATCCAGCTCCCTGGCGGCCCTCACCGGTGAATCCTCCGGAGCGACCAGCTACCACCTGCGCGCACTGGCACGGCAGGACCTCATCCGCGAGGTGACCGGGCGCGGAACCGGCCGTGAGCGGTGGTGGGAGCGCCCGGTGGGCGGCGTGGAGCTCTCCGGGCCCGAAGCGGCGCGCACGCCGGCGGGACGCGCCGCCATGCAGGTGGTCATGACCGAGACCCTCAACCGGCGCCACCAGCAGCTCATGGCGTGGATCGCCACGGCCATGGACACGGAGCCGGAAGAGTGGCGCGGGGCGTCCATGATCTCCACCGGGACCGCGCGCCTCACCTCCGCGCAGCTGGCGGCTCTGACCAGCCGCATCCAGACCATCATCGACGAGACCGTCGACACCTATCGCGATCAGCAGGGCGAAGACGTGCGCCCCGTGACGATCCGCTCCGACGTGTTCCCGCTGCCCCCGGAAGGAGCCTGAGATGACCTCCCTCGCATCGCCCACCCCTCGTGCGCTCGCGCCGTCGCCTGCCGATCGGCTGCTCCTGTGGCTCGCCCGCGAGCTGGAGCGCGTCGCCCAGGCCCGCATCCGCGCGCGGGCCGAGCGCTCCGCCGCGCCCGCGGAACCGTCTGCCGGTCGGATGCCGCGCATGCACGAGCATGCCGCCGCGGTGCACTTGGGCCTCCTTCCGCGGTGACGTGACCATGTCCGTCCGCGATTCTCGGCGAAGGCCGCTCGGGCCGGATTTCGGGAAGCTGTGGACGGCCGCCGCCTTCAGCAACCTCGCCGACGGGATCGGGCGCATCGCCGTCCCGCTGGTGGCCACGACGCTCACTGACGACCCGCTGCTGATCGCGCTGCTGGCGGCGGTGTCATTCCTGCCGTGGCTGGTCTTCGGCCTTCCCGCCGGCATGATCGTCGATCGCTTCGACCGCCGTATCGTCATGGCGATCGCCAACGGGCTGCGCGCCGCCGTGGCGCTCTGGCTTGCGCTGTACGCGCTGTGGGGTGCGCTCGACATCACCGCGCTGCTGATCGGCACGCTGCTGTTCGGGCTGGGGGAGACCCTGTTCGACAACGCCACCAACGCCGTGGTGCCCGGCGTGGTCGGGCGCGACCAGCTGGATCGCGCCAACGGGCGCATCCAGACCGCGCAGGTGACGATCGACGGCTTCGTGGCTGCGCCCGTCGGCGGCGTGCTGTTCGGGGTGGCCATCACGGTGCCGCTGTGGGCCGGCGCGGTCGGGTTCGTCGTTCCCGTGCTCCTGGCGCTGCTGCTGCCCGCATCCGCTGCGCGGCCGCTGCGGGGACCTGTTCCCGCGCCCGACGTGGAGACGACGGGACCCGCCGCCACCCCGGTCGCCGCGCCGCTTCCCCCCGCCTCCGTCCCGGCCCGCGAGGCCATCCGCTACCTGTGGCGTCACCGGTACCTGCGGGCCATGGTCGTCTTCACCTCGGTGATCGGCTCCGCGCTGACGTTCGCGCAGGCCACCATGGTGCTCTACTTCCTCGACGAACAGCACGTGCCGCCCGCGGCGATCGGCTTCGTGACGGCGGGGATCGGCGTCGGCGCTCTCCTCGGTGCCCTCGTGGCAGCCCGCCTCGTGGAGCGGTTCGGACGCGGCGCGGTGATGTTCAGCGCGAACCTCGTGTGCGCCGTCGGTCTGGCCTGCACGTGGCTGGCGCCGGGGCCACTGCCCGCCGCGGCATCCTACGCCGTGTTCGCCTTCGCCGTCTCGCTCTGGAACGTGCCGTGGGGGGCGCTGCGCCAGCAGATCGTTCCGGGTCACCTGTTCGGACGCGTCCTGGGGGTGAACCGCATGCTGACGTGGGGTCTATTCCCCATCGCGACGGTGATCGGCGGGTGGGTGGCGCGGTTCGATCTGCGTCTGCCGTTCGCCATCGCCGCCGGCATCGTCCTCGTCGCCGCGCTCGTGAGCGCACGGCTCCTGATCCGCGGCACGCGTGAGGCCGGCGCCGAGGCCGACGCCGCATCCGTGACTGGGGACTAAGAGATCCCGGTGTCGTCGTCCTTGCGGACGACGACCTCTCCGTCGCGGCCCACCGTGACGATCACGCCGGTGTCCAGCTCGGCGACGGGCCGGTGTTCGAGCCACGTGAGCGTCCAGCGGGGGGTGGGCTGGTGCGCCAGCTGGTCGGCCGGGAGCAGCCGCTCAACGGCGGCGATCTGCTCGTGGAGCGCCTCCGGCACGGCTGCCGGGGGACGCTCACCCATGCTCCAACGGGTTCCGAGTTGCATCAGTCCTCCTGCGGGCTCAGCGTGATGGCGACGACGGACGTCGTCTCCGCGTCGACGATCTCGAGCTGCTCGATGCGGCCGACTGCCCGCAGATCGCCCTCGGCGAGGCGCAGGGCGTCGGCACGCGGCGAAGCGATCGTGATCGAGGCGACCGAGGTCTTCTGCGAGACCTTCGCCTCGGTCTTCGCTCGCCGGATGCCGATGAGGGCTTCCCCGACGGCCGACAGGACGGCTGGGTCGCCGTCGATGCCGAGCGGCTCGGGCCACGCCGAGGTGTGCACCGACCCGTCGTTGAACCATGACCACGTCTCCTCCGCGGCGAAGGCCAGCACCGGGGCGAACAGTCGCACCATGGTGGACAGGGCGGTGCGCAGGGCGAGGGCCGCCGAGGCCTGACCGACATCCGTGCGGTCGTATGCCCGCTCCTTCACCAGTTCGAGGTAGTCGTCGCAGAACGTCCAGAAGAACGCCTCGGTCACTTCCAGGGCGCGCGCGTGGTCGTATGCGTCGAACGCCTTGGTCGCCTCACGCACCACCTGGTCGAGGGACGCGAGCATCGACGCATCCAGGGCGTGCGTGACTTCTGCCCCTTCGGGCACGGGGAAGGACAGGACGAACTTCGCGGCGTTGAGCAGCTTGATCGCGAGGCGGCGACCGATCTTCACCTGCGTCGGATTCTGCGGATCGAACGCCGCGTCGGCGCCGAGGCGGCTGGATGCGGCCCAGTAGCGCACCGCGTCGGTGCCGTGTGCGTCGAGGATGTCGGCGGGCGTCACCACGTTGCCCTTGGACTTCGACATCTTCTTGCGGTCGGGGTCGACGATGAACCCGGAGATGGCCGCATCCGTCCACGGGGCACGGTCATCCTCCAGGACGCTGCGCACCATCGTGGAGAACAGCCACGTGCGGATGATGTCCTGCCCCTGCGGGCGCAGGTCGAACGGCGCCACGAGGTTCCACAGCTCCTCGTCGCGCTGCCATCCGCCGGCCAGCTGGGGGGTGAGGGAGGACGTGGCCCACGTGTCGAAGATGTCCTTCTCGCCCTCGAACCCGCCCGGCACGCCGCGCTGGTCTTCGGTGTAGCCGTCCGGCGCATCCGTCGTCGGGTCGACGGGAAGCCGCGCGGGATCGGGCGTCAGGACACGGTCGTAGTCGCGCTCACCGTTCTCGTCCAGCGCGTACCAGACCGGGATCGGCACGCCGAAGAACCGCTGACGCGAGACGAGCCAGTCACCGGTGAGGCCGTTGGTCCAGTTCTCATAGCGCACGCGCATGAAGTCGGGGTGCCAGCCCATGCCGCGTCCCATCTCGATGAGCGTCTCGCGCAGCTTCGGGTCGCGAGCGCCGTTGCGCAGGTACCACTGCCGCGTGGAGACGATCTCGAGCGGGCGGTCGCCCTTCTCGTAGAACTTCACCGGGTGGGTGAAGGGCTTGGACACCTCGAGCAGATCGCCCGACTCCTGCAGGAGTTCCACGACGCGCTTCTTGGCACTGAACACGGTCTTGCCGGCGAGTTCGGCGTACGCCGCCTTGGCCGCATCCGTCGCGATGACCTCCGGAGCCTCGGTCAGCACGCGACCGTCTTTGCCGAGGATGGTGCGGTTGGGAAGGTCGAGTTCGCGCCACCAGATGATGTCGGTGACGTCGCCGAAGGTGCAGATCATCGCGATGCCGGTGCCCTTGTCCTTCTGCGCGAGCGGGTGCGCGAGCACCGGGACCTCGACATCGAACAGGGGCGTGCGCACCGTCTTGCCGAAGTACGGCTGATAGCGCTCGTCGTCCGGGTTGGCCACGAGGGCGACACACGCGGGAAGCAGCTCCGGACGCGTCGTCTCGATGAGGATGTCGCCCGAGCCGTCGGTCTTGTGGAACGCGACGCGGTGGTACGACGCCTGCTGATCGCGATCCTCCAGTTCGGCCTGGGCGATCGCCGAGCGGAAGTCGATGTCCCACAGCGTCGGGGCCATCGACTGGTACGCCTCGCCCCGGTCGAGATTGCGCAGGAACGCGAGCTGACTCGTGCGGATGGTGTCGTCGGAGATCGTGCGGTAGGTCTGGGTCCAGTCCACCGAGAGGCCGAGCTGGCGGAAGAGATCCTCGAACTGCTTCTCGTCCTCGAGGGTCAGCTGCTCGCACAGCGCGATGAAGTTGCGACGGCTGATCGGGATCTGATCGGCCGGCTTGAGGCTCTTCGCGTCGCCGCGGAAGGGCGGCGTGAAGTCGGGGTCGTACGGCAGGGAGGTATCGCACCGCACGCCGTAGTAGTTCTGCACGCGGCGTTCGGTGGGCAGGCCGTTGTCGTCCCAGCCCATCGGGTAGAACACGGTCTTGCCGCGCATGCGCTCGAAGCGCACCTTCACGTCGGTGTGCGTGTAGCTGAACACGTGGCCGATGTGCAGGCTGCCGGATGCGGTGGGCGGAGGTGTGTCGACGGAGAACACGCCCGGGCGGCCCGCTTCGAGGGCGCGGGCGCGGTCGAAGAGGTACGTGCCCTGCGCGGACCACGCCGCATCCCACTTCTGCTCGAGACCCTCCAGGGCGGGCTTGTCGGGGATGTGCGCGTCGGCCATGGGGTCTCCTCCATATGTGCGGCACTGTGTGAGCGTGCCTGAGTGTGGGATCGCTCCGATTCTACCGTTCGGCCGCTGCCGCGTTCCGGCCCGCTCCCCGGCCCGCGCCCCCCGAGCGGGCCGCCGTGGGAACGCGCCGAGCGGAGGGGGTGTCGGGAAGGGAGGGGGGATTCGACCCGATCGGCCCTCCGCTGCCGACATCTCCTCCGCTCGCTGAGGCCACGGGCGGCGGCGCGAGGCGGCGGGAGGGAGGAGAGGGGGAAGGGGAGAGCAGGGGGGAATGCGGGGACGGGAGGATGCGTTGATCGACTGCGTCCAGAAACCGGATACGGTTGACCCGCCCCTTCTTCGTCTCGAGGTCCACGATGCCCTTCTCCCGCTCGCGTCGGCTCCTGCCCGTCGCACTCGCCGCCGTCGCCGCAGTGACCCTCAGCTCGTGCGCCGGCTCCGGAGGGGATGCGGATGGCGGGGGTGAGGTGGTCTGGGCGATCGAAGGCGCGAACCTCTCGGCCGGGCACATGGATCCGCAGACGAGCCAGCTGGATGTCTCGGCCATGATCCAGCGCGTCGTCCTGGACTCGCTCGTGCACCAGGAGCCCGACGGCACCTTCTCGCCGTGGCTCGCGGAGGACTGGGAGATCGAGGACGACGGCGCCGCGTACGTGTTCACGCTGCGCGATGACGTCGCCTTCCACGACGGCGAGGTCTTCGACGCGACCGCGGTGAAGGCGAACTTCGACCGCATCGCCGACCCCGAGACGGCATCCGCCCAGGCGGCGAGCATGCTCGGCGGCGAGTTCTACGCCGGCACCGAGGTGGTGGACGAGGACACCGTCCGCGTGAGCTTCACGCAGCCGTACGCCCCGTTCCTGCAGGCGGCGAGTACGGCGCTGCTCGGGTTCTACTCCCCGGCGGTGCTCGAAGAATCCGCCGACCAGCTGAAGGCCGGCGGGCCGGGGATCACCGTGGGCACGGGGCCGTTCGAGCTCACCGAGTACACCCCCGATCAGGAGATCGTGTACACGCGCAACGAGGACTACGCGTGGGGACCGTCGGGCGCGGATGCGGCGCAGTTCGAGACGCTGCGCGTGGAGATCCTGCCCGAGGCGGCCGTGCGCGCCGGCGTCGTGGAAAGCGGCGAGGCGGATCTGGCCAGCAACATCCCGCCGAACCTCGCCGCGGAGCTGCCGGACTCCCTCACGGTCGACTCGGTGGAGTACCCGGGCCTGCCGTACTCCCTCTACCTCAACGAGGCGTACGGCGTCTTCGCCGATGAGCGCGTGCGCCAGGCGTTCTCCCGCGCCATCGACGTGGACACCGCAGTGACGGAGATCTTCCACGGCCAGTTCCCGCGCGCGTGGAGCATCCTCGGATCCACCACGCCCGCGTACGACGCGTCGCTGGAGGGGACGTGGGAGTTCGACCCCGACGAGGCCGGCAGGCTGCTGGATGAGGCGGGGTGGACCGCGCGCGACGCCGAGGGCTACCGCGTGAAGGACGGCACGCGCCTGTCGGCGCGGTGGATCGCGTGGACGCCGGTCCCCGATGACCGCGTGGCGCTGGCCAACGCCATCCAGTCCGACCTGAAGGCGGTCGGGTTCGAGATCGTGCGGGAAGTGCTCGAGCCGGGCGCCTACAACGAGCAGTACGGTCCGAAGACGTTCGACCTGACGGACTGGGGGTTCTCGGGCGTCGACCCGGATCTCCTCCGCAGCCACCTGGCCACCGACGGGTTCCAGAACGCCTCGCAGGTCAGCGACCCCGCCGTGGACGCCCTGCTCGCACAGGGCATCGCCACCACCGACCCGGATGCGCGCGCCGACATCTACGCGCAGCTCCAGCAGTGGAACGCCCAGCACGTGGCGATCGTCCCGCTGTACAGCCCGTCGCTCATCACGGCCGTGGGGGAGACCGTTTCCGGGCTCACCTACGATCTGTACGGGCGCCCGCTGTTCTACGACGTCACCCTGGGCTGACCCGCTGACGGCGTCGCGGGCACCCGGCGCGGAGGAGACGATGACCACCGGCAGTGCAACGCGCGTGCTGGCGAGCCTGGGCCGCATGGCCGTCTCCGTCGTCGTGGTGCTGTGGGGTGCGGCGACGCTCGCCTTCGTCGCCTTCCGGCTCATCCCCGGCGATCCGGTCGAGGTCATGCTCGGACCGCAGGCGCAGGTGAGCGACGCCGTGAAGGACGCGATCCGCGCCGATCTGGGCCTGGATCGCCCGCCGTTCGAGCAGTATGTCGCCTACCTCGGCGCGCTGCTGCGCGGCGACCTGGGGGAGTCGTACCAGCTGCGGATGCCGGTGGCCGAGGTCATCGGCCGTCAGCTGGCGCCCACCCTGCAGCTGACGGCGACGGCGCTCGCCGTGGCGGCGATGCTGGCGCTGGTGGTCGCGCTCCTGGCGCGCGGGCGCGTCGCGCGGGGCACCGTCGCGGCCGTGGAGCTGATCGTCCTGTCGTCCCCGGTGTTCTGGATCGGGCTGGTGCTGCTGAGCGTGTTCGCATTCGGCCTCGGATGGTTCCCGGTGTCGGGCACGCGGAACCCGGCGACGATCGTCCTCCCCGCCGTGACGCTCGCCCTCCCGGTGGCGGCCCTGCTCGGACAGGTGCTGCGGGACGGCATCGAAGCGGCCGAGCGGCAGCCCTTCGCCACGACCGTGCGGGCACGCGGTGCGGGCACGGCGTGGCTGACGGTGCACCACACGCTGCGCCATGGCGCGACGGGGGCTGTCACCCTCGCGGCATACTTCGTGGGGTCGCTCCTGGGCGGGGCGGTGCTGGTGGAGACGGTGTTCGCCCGGCCGGGCCTGGGCAGGGTCACCCTCTCCGCCATCACCGACCGCGACCTGCCGGTGATCACCGGGATCATCCTGTTGAGCGCTCTCGTGTTCGTCGTCGTCACGCTGGTCGTCGAAGTGCTCTACCCGATCCTCGATCCGCGCCTGCGCGACGCCGGCACCACCGCGGCACGCGTGCGGAGCGTGGCATGAGCGTCGGCGCGCGGGTGCTGGTGGGTGCCGCCGCCGCCGTGCTGGGCGCGGCGGCGCTGATGGCGATCGCCCCCCAGTTGTTCGCCACGCAGGATCCCCTGCAGACCGACGTGACGCAGGCGCTGCTCCCGCCCAGCGCCGAGCACTTCTTCGGCACCGACCAGAGCGGTCGCGACGTGTACTCGCGCGTCGTCCACGGCGCGTCGCGGTCTCTCGGGATCGGTCTGCTGGCGACGGGCCTGGCACTGACGATCGGCCTCGTGATCGGGTCGCTCTCGGGCGTTTCGCCGCGACTGGTGGATGCGGTGGCCATGCGTGCCACTGATGTGCTGCTGGCCTTCCCGGAGTTCCTCATCGCCCTTGTGGTCGTGGCGATCCTCGGCCCGGGCGGCGCCAACGTAGCGATCGCGGTGACGATCGCCGCGATCCCCGTCTATGTGCGGCTCGCGCGCGCGCAGACCCGGACGCTGCGCACCGCCGAGCACGTCGAGGCCGCGCGGATCCTCGGCGTGCCCGCACCGAGGGCGTTCGCACGCCACGTGCTGCCGGCGGTGCTGGGGGCCCTGAGCGTGCTGGCCACGATCGGCATCGGTTCGAGCATCCTTGCCGCAGCCGGCTTGAGCTTCCTGGGCCTGGGGCCGACCGAGCCCACCCCCGAGTGGGGACTGATGCTCTCCGGCGGTCGCAACGTCCTGGGGCAGGCATGGTGGGTCGCGGTCTTCCCCGGTGCCGCGATCACGCTCACGGTCGTGGCCGCCACGGTCCTCGGCCGCACCCTCCGGGCCCGCGCGGACGGGCGGACGCCATGACGGGCCTGCGGGTGCGCGGCCTGCGCGTGTCGTTCGGAGCATCCGTCGTCGTGGACGGGGTGGATCTGGACGTCGCGCCGGGGGAGTGCCTGGCGATCGTCGGGGAATCCGGCGCCGGCAAGACGCTCGCCGCCCGCGCGCTGCTGGGGCTGACCCCCGCCGACGCCGTCGTCACCGCCGACGAACTCGAGGTCGACGGCGTCGACGCGCGCACCCTCGGCGAACGAGGGTGGCGACGGATGCGGGGCGCACGCGTCGCGCTGGTGTCTCAGGATGCGCTGGTGTCTCTGGACCCGCTCAGACGCATCGGTGCCGAGGTCGCCGAACCGCTGCGACTGCACGAGCCCGGCATGCGCCGCGCTGCCCGCCGTGCCCGCGTGCACGATCTGCTCGCCGACGTGGCCCTGCCCGAACCCCGGCGACGCGCCCGCCAGTACCCCCACGAGCTGTCGGGCGGGCAGCGTCAGCGCGCGCTGATCGCCTCCGCCCTGGCAGCGGAGCCGGCGATCCTCATCGCCGACGAGCCGACCACGGCGCTGGACGCGACGGTGCAGGCGCGCGTGCTCGACCTTCTGCGGGGCATCGCCGACGGCGGGGTCGCGGTCGTCCTCATCAGCCATGACCTGGCCGCGGTGCGGCGCGTCGCCGATCGCATCGCGGTCATGCGGGAGGGCGGATTCGTGGAGACGGGGACCGCGGCCGACGTCCTCGGTGACCCGCGGCATCCGTACACGCGCGCGCTCGTGGATGCGGCGCGCCACGAGCCGCGCGCGGTGTCGACTGCGGACGGGCCGCCGGCGGTGACCGTGCGTCACGTCTCGAAAACGTTCGACCGCCCTGCCGTGCGCGACGTCTCGCTGGAGGTGCCCGCCGGGCGCACGCTGGCCGTGGTCGGGGAGTCGGGGTCGGGTAAGACCACGCTGGCCCGCATGATCGTCGGTGCCACGCGCCCGGACGCCGGTGAGGTGCGCATCGGCGGGGTGGAGTGGGGGAGCGGACACGACGCCGCGCTGCGGCGGCGCGTGCAGTTCGTGCACCAGAACCCGCTGGGCGCCTTCGATCCGCGATGGAGTGTGGGGCGATCGCTGCGTGAGGCGCTGGCGGCCGGAGGCGTGCCGCGAGCGGAGCGTCCCGCGGCGGTGGCGGCTCTCCTCGCGGAGGTCGGCCTGGACCCCGGCCTCGCCCGCCGCCGCCCCGCGCAGCTGTCGGGCGGACAGCGTCAGCGCGCCGCGATCGCCCGCGCGCTCGCGCCCGCCCCCGACATCCTCGTGCTCGACGAACCGGTCTCGGCGCTTGACCCGACCGTGCGCGAACGTGTGCTCGCCCTCCTGCACCGGCTCCAGCAGGAGCGGGGCCTGACCATGCTGTTCGTCTCCCACGACCTGGACGTGGTGGCCTCCGTCGCCGACGAGGTCGTCGTCATGCAGGACGGCGCGGTGGTGGAAGCGGGCGCGACGGCTGCGGTGTTCGCCGTGCCGCAGCATCCGTTCACGCGGGAGCTGCTCGCCGCGCGGTAGCCCTCGGGCGGGTACAATCGTGGACACGAGCATCGATCCGGCCATCACCGGGGAGCTCTCGGAAGAACAGGGCGATCGGCCCTCAGTAGAACCGAGCGGGTCAGGCCCGTCACAGCCGCAGTGAGAGAGGGCTCCTCTCGGCGCGAACCGCCGGGGAAGTCACGCGGGGTGGTACCGCGGTCCGCAAGGGTCGTCCTCGCAGGTGAACACCGACCTGCTGGAGAGACATGACCTACCCGAAGTCCGCGTTCGGACCCGCTGCCGATGCATCCACGAGCCCGGAGCCGGCGGCCGTGGCCGCCGTCGTGCCGAGCCCGAAGTTCCCGGCGATCGAGGCCGACACGCTCGCGTTCTGGCGTGATGACGACACCTTCCGCGCGTCGATCGCCCAGCGCGACGGCGCCGAGGAATGGGTGTTCTACGACGGCCCGCCCTTCGCCAACGGGCTGCCGCACTACGGCCATCTGCTCACCGGGTACGCCAAGGACGTGTTCCCGCGGTTCCAGACGATGCGCGGCAAGAAGGTCGACCGTGTGTTCGGGTGGGACACGCACGGTCTGCCCGCCGAGCTGGAGGCGATGAAGCAGCTCGGGATCACCGAGAAGGACGAGATCGAGCGGATGGGCGTGGCGACCTTCAACGCCAAGGCCCGCGCCTCGGTGCTGGAGTACACGCACGAGTGGCAGGACTACGTCACGCGCCAGGCGCGGTGGGTCGACTTCGAGCGCGGCTACAAGACGCTCGACACCACGTACATGGAGTCGGTGCTGTGGGCGTTCCAGTCGCTGCACGAGAAGGGGCTCGCCTACGAGGGCTACCGCGTGCTGCCCTACTGCTGGCGCGATGAGACGCCGCTGTCCAGCCACGAGCTGCGCATGGACGACGACGTCTACAAGACCCGTCAAGACCCGTCGGTCACCGTCACCTTCCCCCTCGTGGGGGCCAAGGCCGAGGTGCTCGGACTCACCGGCGTCCGCGCACTGGCGTGGACCACGACGCCGTGGACGCTGCCGACCAACCTCGCGCTCGCGGTGGGTCCCGGCATCCGCTACGTCGTGGTGCCGGGTGGCCCGGCGGGAGCTGCCGATGTGCACCGCACGCCCGGCGGCGAGGCCGACGACGCCATCGAGACCTCGGCGCACCGGTACCTGCTGGCCGAAGACCTCCTCCCCGGCTACGCGAAAGACCTCGGTTACGCCTCGGCGGAGGACGCCGCGGCCGCCGTCGAGCAGACCGTGCTCGGTGCCGAGCTGGCCGGCGTCGCCTACGACCGGCTCTTCGACTACTACGCCGACGCCGACCAGTGGGGCACGCACGACGCGTGGCACATCGTCGCCGACGACTACGTCACCACCACCGACGGAACCGGCATCGTCCACCAGGCGCCCGCGTACGGTGAGGACGACAAGCGCCTCGCGGATGCGGCAGGGCTGCCGACGATCCTCTCCCTCGACGACGGCGGGCGGTTCCTGCCGGAGGTGGCCGATGTCGCCGGGATGCTGTGGATGGATGCCAACACCCCGCTCATCCGGCTCCTGCGCCAGAGCGGGCGCCTCGTTCGCGAGGCGAGCTACGAGCACTCCTACCCGCACTGCTGGCGGTGCCGGAACCCCCTCATCTACAAGGCGGTCTCGAGCTGGTTCGTGCGGGTCACCGACATCAAGGACCGCCTGATCGAGAACAACGCGCAGATCACGTGGGCGCCGGAGAACGTCAAGGAAGGGCAGTTCGGCAAGTGGCTCGAAGGCGCCCGCGACTGGTCCATCAGCCGCAACCGGTACTGGGGCTCGCCCATCCCGGTGTGGAAGAGCGATGACCCCGCCTACCCCCGCGTGGACGTGTACGGCTCCCTCGCCCAGATCGAGGCCGACTTCGGCCGGCTTCCGCGCAACGAGCAGGGGGATGTCGACCTGCACCGGCCGTACATCGACGAACTCACCCGTCCGAACCCCGACGACCCGACCGGGCGCAGCACGATGCGGCGCATCGAAGACGTGCTCGACGTCTGGTTCGACTCCGGGTCGATGCCGTTCGCGCAGGTGCACTACCCGTTCGAGAACGCGCAGTGGTTCGATGAGCACGCGCCGGCGGACTTCATCGTGGAGTACATCGGGCAGACGCGCGGGTGGTTCTACGTCATGCACGTCCTGTCGACCGCGCTGTTCGACCGGCCGGCGTTCAAGGCCGTCTCCGCGCACGGGATCGTGCTCGGAAGCGACGGGCAGAAGATGTCGAAGTCGCTGAGCAACTATCCGGACGTTCGCGAGGTGTTCGACCGCGACGGCTCTGATGCCATGCGCTGGTTCCTGATGGGAAGCTCCGTGCTGCGCGGGGGCAATCTGGTCGTCACGGAGGAGGGCATCCGTGCCGGCGTGCGCGAGTTCCTCCTGCCGCTGTGGAACGCGTGGTACTTCTTCGCGACCTACGCCAACGCCGCAGGCCCCTCGACAGGCTCGGGGACCGGGGGCACCGACGGGTACGAGGCGGTGTGGCGCACGGACTCCACCGACGTGCTCGACCGCTACATCCTCGCCCTCACCGGCGAGCTCGTGCGAGACGTCGCCGCCGACTTGGACGGACTGGATTCCACGACCGCGTGCGAGCGGCTGCGCGACTTCGGCGAGGTGCTCACCAACTGGTACATCCGCCGCTCGCGCGACCGGTTCTGGCTCGGAGTGAGCGAAGACGACCCGTCCTCGACCGAAGCGTTCGACACGCTCTACACGGTGCTCGAGACCCTCACGCGCGTCGCCGCCCCCCTCCTGCCCCTGGTCACCGAGCGGGTGTGGCAGGGCCTCACCGGCGGTCGCAGCGTGCATCTGGCCGACTGGCCGGATGCGGCCGCCTTCGCCGGCGCGGAAGACATCCGCTCGGCGATGGATGCCGTGCGCGAGGTCTCGCGCGTGGCCAACGCCCTGCGCAAGAAGGAGGGCAAGCGCGTCCGGCTGCCGCTGCCGCGGCTGACGGTCGTGATGGCCAACGCCCACTCCCTGCGGCAGTTCGAGGGCATCCTCAGCGACGAGCTCAACGTCAAGCGCGTGGATCTGATCGAGCTGGAGCCGGGAACGGCGGCCGAGTACGGCATCTCGCACCGCTTGACGGTGAACGCGCGGGCAGCCGGACCCCGCCTGGGCAAGCTCGTGCAGCAGGCGATCAAGGCCGCGCGGTCGGGCGAGTGGCAGGAGGTCGACGGCGTCGTGACGGCCGGGGGGATCGCGCTGGAGCCGGGCGAGTACGACCTCCTCGTCGAGACGGCGGGCCGCCCAGAGGGCGAGGCGCTGGCTGTGCTGCCCACCGGAGGTTTCGTGGTCCTGGACACCACGACCAACGAGGCGCTGGAGGCCGAAGGGCTCGCGCGGGACGTCATCCGGGCCGTGCAGGACACGCGGAAGGCGGCGGGCTTCGATGTCAGTGACCGCATCCGTCTCGTGCTCGCGTTCGACGACGATGCCGATGCGGCCGCGGTGACGACGGCCTTCGACGTCGCCGACATCGCGGGGGAGACCCTCGCCCGCGAAGCGTGCGTGGTCGCCGGCGGGGCCACGGTGCTCGCACGCGGCACGCTGCGCTCGACGCCGGACGCCGACGCCGACCACACCGGCGAGTTCGCCGCAGGCGCCTTCGCCAACACCGGCGCGTTCCGCGTCGGGGTGACCCGGCTGGCAATGGAGGAGAACGCATGAACGACCGCGCACGCGCCGACGCGGTGTACGCCGCGCTGCTGCAGCGACAGGGTGAGCAGTGGGTGCAGCCGCGCGTGGAGCGCACGCGCCGCGTGCTCGAGCTGCTCGACGATCCGCAGCGCACCTACCGGGTGATCCACATCACCGGCACCAACGGCAAGACGTCGACCAGCCGCATCATCGAGAGCCTCGTGCGTGCGCTGGGCCTTCGCACCGGCATGTTCACGAGCCCGCACCTGGAGCGTTTCACCGAGCGGATCCTGATCGACGGCGAACCGGTCTCCGACGCCGCCGTGGCCGATGCGTGGGACGAGATCACCCCGTTCGTGGACCTCGTCGACGCGGAGCTGATCGCCGCCGGTGATGCGCCGCTGACGTTCTTCGAGCTGCTCACGGTCCTGGCCTTCGTCGTGGCCGCCGACGCCCCCGTCGACGTGCTCGTCCTGGAGGTGGGCATGGGCGGGTCGTGGGATTCCACGAACACCGCCGACGGCGACGTCGCCGTGATCACCCCGGTCGATCTGGACCACACCGATCGGCTGGGGTCGACGCTCACCGAGATCGCGCGCGTGAAGGCGGGGATCATCAAAGACGGTGCGGCCGTCGTGTCGGCCCAGCAGGATGCGGCCGTCGCACGCGTGCTGCGCGAGGCCGCATCATCCCGCGGCGCGACGATCGCCTTCGAGGGGGACGAGTTCGCCCTCGCCGAGCAGCGCCTGGCCGTCGGCGGACAGCAGATCTCCGTGCGGGGCCTCGCCGGCACGTATGCGGACGAGTATCTGCCGCTGTACGGCGCGCACCAGGGCTCCAACGCCGCACTGGCGATCGCCGCCGTGGAATCGCTCATCGGCGGCGCCTCCCAGCCGCTCACCGAGGAGGTCGTGGGCGATGGCCTGGGGCAGGTGACCTCTCCCGGTCGCCTGCAGCTGGTCGGCGCCCACCCCACGGTGCTCGTGGACGCCGCCCACAATCCCCACGGCGCACGTGCGCTGGTCACGGCCCTGCGGGAATCGTTCGATGTGGACGAGTGGGGTGTCGTGCTGGGAGTGCTGGGCGACAAGGACGCATCCGGGATAGTCGAGACGCTCGCCCCGGTCACCGCACACCTGTTCGCGACCGCACCGGATTCGGAGCGCGCGAGCGACCCCGATTCCCTGGCGGATCTGGCCGAAGCCGCCGGTCTCGCCGTCACCGTGCACCACGGGGTCGAGGACGCCGCGGACGCGGCGCGTGAGTGGGCCGCGGCATCCGATCGCCGGGCGGTCGTGATCGCCGGTTCGGTCGTGCTGGCCGGCGAGGCCCTGAGGGTTGCCGAGGTCGAAGGCTGGAAAGACGGGTGGCAGGCATGACGTCGCGCGTTCGGCGGCGCCGGGGCGCGGCGGAATCACTGGGGGCGGTCGTCCTCGGGTTCGAGTCGATCGTCGTCTTCCTGGGCGGCCTCGTCGTGTTCGGGCTCAAGGAGGTGCCGCCGGGGATCGAGCCGTGGTGGGCCGTGGTGGGCGGCAGTGTCCTGGCCGCCCTGATGGTCATCACCGCGGGCATGCTGCGCCACCGCTGGGCCATCGCGGTCGGGTGGGTGCTGCAGCTGATCCTGGCCCTGGGCGCTCTGCTCCTTCCGGCCCTGGGGCTCGTGGCGCTCATTTTCGGCGGCATGTGGGCGTATGCGACCATCAAGGGGGCGGCTCTGGATCGGCGCAACGCCGCCGCCTCGCACGGAACCTCGAACGGAGAATGAACATGGCAACCGAAGAGACCCTCGTCCTGGTCAAGCCGGACGGTGTGGCCCGCGGGCTGACCGGGGCGATCCTCGCGCGCATCGAGGCGAAGGGCTACGCGCTCGTGGACATCCGGCTCGTCGAGCCCGACCGCGCACGTCTGGAGCGCCACTACGCCGAGCACGAGGGGAAGCCGTTCTACGAGCCGCTCCTGGAATTCATGATGTCCGGCCCCGCCGTGGCGATCCGCCTCGCCGGAAACCGGGTCATCGAGGGATTCCGTTCGCTGGCCGGCGCCACCGACCCCACCTCCGCGGCACCGGGGACGATCCGCGGTGACTTCGGACGGGACTGGGGCGTGGCCGTGCAGCAGAACCTCGTGCATGGCAGCGACAGCCCCGAGTCCGCGGCCCGCGAACTCGAGATCTGGTTCGGCTGACCTATTCGCGCACCTCGAAGGTGACGGAGGCGTCGGCGCAGCTCGCGCCGTCGGGGCACGTGGCCGATTCCCAGTAGTTCGCGATGTGCGCGATCGCCGGTCCTGGGCCGATCGTGGGTGGGACGGTGATACGCACCGCGAACGAGCCGTCCGCCTCGGGCTCGACGAAAGCACGTGCGAGCGGGATCGTCGCGTCCGCGGGCTGGATGCGCACCTCCCATCGCACCCCCTCCTCGGCGGGGCATGCGCGGACCGTCTGCACGGTCACGATGCGCCCGGGGCGGGGGGCGTCGGGAGTGACCGCGAGCTCCGGAACGCACACCTGCTCCGGCGTCGTCGACGCGCAGCCGGCGATCGTCGCGCCGGCGAGGATGCTCAGCGCCAGTGCGACCGCAGAACGCCGCGACCTCACAGCGACCCGATCACGTCGAGGCGCAGCTGCGCGATGATCGCGATGACGGCGAAGGACAGGACCACCACGAGCGGCAGCCAGCTCATCAGCACACCCGCGGCGCGGCGTACCGCGGGGGAGGCGGGGAGGATTCCCTCCCGCAGCACGTGCAGCAGCACGGCGTAGAAGGTGGGGATCGTCACCGCCCACGTCACCATGCACCACGGGCACAGGGTCGACAGCGAGAAGATGCTCTGCGCGATGAGCCACACCACGAATGCGAGCGCACCGGCCGTCCCCAGCGTGAACAGCCACCAGAACCAGCGGGCGAACCGCGCGCCGGCCAGTAACGCCATGCCCACGACGACGGGGGCCATCCACCCGGTGAGTCCCAGGATCGGATTGGGGAAGCCGAAGACGCTGCCCTGCCACGAGTCGAGATTCTTGCCGCACTGGATGAGGACGCTGAAGTCGCACGACGCCGTCGATCCGGGATCGGCGAGGAGCTGCAGGCGCTCCATCGTGAGCGAGTATGCCGCCCACCAGCCGACGACCCCGGCGATCACCAGCCATACCGCCAGAGCCTTCGGTGAAGCGGGGGAGGGCGCTGTGGTCATGGCGGGATTATGGCACCGCGGCCTGGACGCCGCCGCCCTCGCGCGCCGGAGATAAGACCGGTTCGGTGAGTTGACTGCGCTGAGCTCCCGGAAGTGCGATAATGGACGATGATGCACCGCGGCCGCGCCGCAACCGCATCACGACAGACTTCGGGCGATGGACGCCTTTCGCAGTACGAGCTTCGGGCCGACTGCAGACCGAGAGAGTTCGTGGCACCGCCGGGTGCGGCGCCGCATGAGTTTCCGGGTGACGCGCGGTGTCGCCCTCGAGGAGTACGCCAGAGATGGCCGATGCAACAGAAAACCAGCCGGAACACACCGACGAGACCCTGAGCGCGCCGGAAGCCTCCGCCGCCTCGCCTGCCTCGACCGAGGCCGAAGCCGTGCTCGACGCGGTCGAGGCCGTGGAGGGTGACGAGGGCGCGCCCGCCGCGCTCACGCTGCCCGAAGCGGAAGAAGACCCCGCACCCGAGGCGCAGCCGGACGAGGATGCAGCGTCCCAGGCGCAGCCAGACGAGCCCGCCGCATCCGAGGCGCAGCCGGACGAGCCCGCCGCATCCGAGGCGCAGCCGGACGACGCTCCCGCACCCGAGGCGCAGGCTGCCGAGCCCGAGCAGCCCGCCGCATCCGAGGCGCGGCCCGCCGAGCCCGAGCAGCCATCCGGACCGCCGACGGCGGTGTCGCTGGGTCTGCTGCCGGAGACCTTCGTGTCGTCGGTGAGCACCGCGCTGCACTTCTACGCTCCCGAGATCCCCGAGCTGCCGGCCGCCCGCCCGGTCGAGGAGGAGCCCGCCGGTCCTGCCGGCGCCCGCCGCCGCAATCGCCGGCGCGGCGCCAACGGCGCCGACGACCTGGTGGAGGCCGAGCAGCCGCCGGCTCCCCGTCAGCGCGCGGTGGAGTACGTCACCGAGCCGCAGCGGATCAAGGGATCCACGCGCCTGGAGGCGAAGAAGCAGCGTCGCCGTGACGGGCGGGAAGCGGGGCGTCGTCGCCCCGTGGTGACGGAGGCCGAGTTCCTCGCCCGCCGCGAGGCCGTGGACCGCGTCATGGTCGTGCGGTCCAAGTACGGGCGTGTCCAGATCGCCGTGCTCGAGGACAACGTGCTCGTCGAGCATTACGTCGCCCGCAATCAGGATGCATCCCTCATCGGCAACGTGTACGTCGGACGCGTGCAGAACGTGCTGCCCAGCATGGAGGCGGCCTTCGTCGACATCGGCCGCGGCCGCAACGCGGTGCTGTACTCGGGCGAGGTCGACTGGGACGCCGTCGAGACCGGCAATCAGCCGCGGCGCATCGAACTGGCGCTGAAGTCGGGCGATCGCGTGCTCGTGCAGGTGACGAAGGATCCGGTGGGCCACAAGGGCGCCCGCCTCACCAGCCAGATCTCCCTCCCCGGTCGCTACCTCGTGTACGTCCCCGGCGGCGCGATGAACGGCATCTCCCGCAAGCTCCCCGACACCGAGCGGGCACGGCTGAAGAAGATCCTCAAGGAGGTGCTCCCCGAGTCCTCCGGCGTCATCGTGCGCACCGCGGCCGAAGGAGCCACCGAAGACCAGCTCACGCGCGACGTGCAGCGGCTCACGGCGCAGTGGGAGCACATCTCCCAGCAGGTCGAGTCCATCCAGGCGCCCGCCCTCCTGCACTCCGAGCCCGACCTCCTCGTGAAGATCGTCCGCGACGTGTTCAACGAGGACTTCACCAAGATGCTCATCCAGGGGGAGGACGCGCAGCAGACGATCTCGTCGTACCTCGCCGGCGTCGCCCCCGACCTGCTCGAGCGTGTCGAGACCTACGAGGGCGACGGCGATCCGTTCGACGAGCTGCGGATCACGGAGCAGATCGAGAAGGCGCTGGACCGCAAGGTGTGGCTGCCCTCCGGCGGGTCGCTGGTGATCGACCGCACCGAGGCCATGACGGTCGTCGACGTCAACACCGGCAAGTTCGTCGGCTCAGGCGGCAACCTCGAGGAGACCGTCACCAAGAACAACCTCGAAGCGGCCGAGGAGATCGTCCGCCAGCTGCGCTTGCGCGATATCGGCGGCATCATCGTCGTCGACTTCATCGACATGGTGCTCGAATCCAACCGCGACCTCGTGCTTCGTCGCCTGGTGGAGTGCCTCAGCCGCGACCGCACCAAGCACCAGGTCGCCGAGGTCACCTCGCTCGGGCTCGTGCAGATGACGCGTAAGAAGCTGGGTCTGGGCCTGCTGGAGACCTTCAGTGAGCCGTGCGAGGTGTGCGCCGGTCGCGGGGTCATCGTGCACCACGATCCCGTCGTCAAGCACCGCTCCAGCAGTGCCGCACCCTCCTCCGGACGCCGTGGACGCGGAGGCGCCGGTGCCAACGGAGGCGGCAACGGCGGCTCCAGCGGAACGCACGTGATCACGGAGGGCGTGAAGTCGGCGCTCGCCCAGATCGCCGCGTCCACCATTGCCACCCCGGCAGCCGACGAAGACGGTGAGCAGGTCGCCCCCGAGCCGATCGAGCAGGTCGTCGAGGCCCCGGCGCGCAAGACGCGCAAGAAGCGTTCGGATGCGTCGAAGTCCGAGCGCACGGAGAAGGACCTGCTGCTGGATTCGGTGCTCAATGCGCTCCCCGAGCCCAAGGCGCCCGGTCAGGGGCGGTCGCGGCGACGCGTCACCACGGCGGCCCTCAGCGGGACACCGGTGCAGGCCTCGCCCTCCGACGAGGACTGAGGGATCAGCGGTTCCGGCGCCGATCGCGCGCCGGAACCCGCAGTCCCGACGCGATGAGGCGCCGCGTGAGCTCGCGGCCGTCTACGTGTTCGGCGCCGCCGGCGACCAGCCTCGCGTGCGCCTCCTGGGGCACGTCGTAGTGGTCGAGATCGAAGCTGCGGCGGGGGATGCCGTGAGCCTGCGCGAAGGCGTGGAGCTCGCCGAGATCGGAGTCGCTGACCAGGTGCGCCCACAGGCGCCCGTGTGCCGGCCACATCGGCTGATCGATCAGGATCACCACGCTCAGATCCTACGGGGGCCGCTCCGACACGCGGCTGGAGCCGCCACTTTGCCAGGCGTTCGGCCATCGGGTAAACTCGACCCTTGGTGCGTTGCGTTCGCCCCTCCCATGCCCGCGATGAGACGATTCGCGGGCGGTGAGACGGGGAACCGCACCAAGACTTTCCGTCATCAGACAAACCGGAGCCGTGCGCTCCCAAACGAAACAGGTGTGAAGTGGTTTACGCAGTTGTGCGCGCCGGCGGCCGGCAGGAGAAGGTCGAGGTCGGCTCGGTGGTCGTTCTCGACCGCCTCGCCGCATCGGTGGGCGACAAGGTGCAGCTTCCCGCGGTTCTCCTCGTCGACGGTGACGCTGTCACGACCGATGCCGAGAAGCTCGCGAAGGTGAGCGTCACCGCCGAGGTTCTCGGCGAAGAGCGCGGCCCGAAGATCGTGATCCAGAAGTTCAAGAACAAGACCGGTTACAAGAAGCGCCAGGGGCACCGCCAGGACCTCACGCGCGTCAAGATCACCGGCATCAAGTAAGCCAGGGAGACGTAGACATGGCACATAAGAAGGGCGCAAGCTCCACCCGTAACGGTCGCGACTCCAACGCTCAGCGACTGGGCGTCAAGCGCTTCGGCGGCCAGGTCGTCGGCGCCGGCGAGATCATCGTCCGCCAGCGCGGCACCCACTTCCACCCCGGCGCCAACGTCGGTCGTGGCGGGGACGACACGCTCTTCGCGCTGTCGGCCGGCGCTGTCGAGTTCGGCAGCAAGGGCGGCCGCAAGGTCGTCAACATCGTCGCCGCCGCGGAGTGATCCGCAGCACCGACACTGTTTACCGAGGGGGTGGGCATACGCCCACCCCCTCGTTTCATCCCGCGGTGCGCCTGACGGCGCCGCCCGCATCCGCCCCCCACGCACGAAGGGAACCCGCATGGTCACGTTCGTCGACCAGGTGACGCTGCATCTGCGTGCCGGCAAGGGCGGCAACGGCTGCGTGTCGGTGCGCCGCGAGAAGTTCAAACCGCTGGCCGGCCCCGACGGCGGTAACGGCGGACACGGCGGCGACGTCGTGCTCGTCGCCGATCCGCAGGTGACGACGCTGCTGTCCTATCACCACTCGCCGCACCGCTCCGCCGGCAACG
Source organism: Microbacterium lushaniae (assembly GCF_008727775.1). Classification (NCBI taxonomy): domain Bacteria; kingdom Bacillati; phylum Actinomycetota; class Actinomycetes; order Micrococcales; family Microbacteriaceae; genus Microbacterium; species Microbacterium lushaniae. Next base: position 1,991,882 of record NZ_CP044232.1, on the reverse strand, counting down.
GCGGCTTCGGAATGGGCGACCACCGTTCGGGCGCCGCGGGGGAATCCCTCGAGCTTCCCGTGCCCGTGGGCACCGTCGTCAAGTCACCGGACGGCGAGACCCTCGTCGACATGATCACCCCGGGCATGCGCTTCGTCGCCGCCCCGGGTGGGCAGGGCGGGCTCGGCAACGCCGCCCTCGCCTCGCCCAAGCGCAAGGCCCCCGGCTTCGCCCTCCTCGGGACCCCCGGGTGGGAGGGCGACCTCGTCCTGGAACTGAAGACCGTCGCCGACGTGGCGCTGGTCGGATTCCCCTCGGCCGGCAAGTCGAGTCTGGTCGCCGCCGTCTCGGCCGCGCGTCCGAAGATCGCGGACTATCCGTTCACCACCCTGCACCCCAATCTCGGCGTCGTGCAGGCCGGCGATGTGCGCTTCACCATCGCCGACGTCCCCGGCCTCATCGAAGGGGCGAGCGAGGGCCGTGGACTGGGGCTGGAGTTCCTCCGCCACGTCGAGCGATGCACCGTCCTGGTGCACGTCCTGGACTGCGCGACGCTCGAGCCCGGTCGCGACCCCCTCACCGACCTCGATGTCATCCTCGCCGAGCTGGCCGCCTACCCCGTCCCGGAGGGGCAGGTGCCCCTGCTGGATCGGCCTCAGGTGGTCGCCTTGAACAAGGTCGATGTGCCCGAGGCGAAGGATCTCGCCGACCTCGTCCGCCCCGACCTCGAAGCCCGCGGCCTGCGCGTGTTCGAGATCTCCACGGTGAGCCGGGCGGGTCTGCGCGAACTGACCTTCGCGCTGGGCGATCTGATCGCCCAGCACCGCATCGACCAGGCCGCCGAGCAGCCGGAGGAACGCATCGTCATCCGGCCGAAGGGCTCGGAGCGCGAGTTCAGCGTGCGCGTGGAGGGCGGCTCGTGCGGTCCGCTGTACCGCATCCTCGGTGACAAGCCCGTGCGGTGGGTCCAGCAGACCGACTTCCAGAACGACGAAGCGGTGGGCTATCTCGCCGACCGGCTGGAGCGTCTCGGCATCGAGAACGAGCTGTTCCGCGTCGGTGCCACTCCTGGTGCCACCGTCGTCATCGGCGAGGGCGACGGCGTCGTCTTCGACTGGCAGCCCTCGCTGTCCTCGGCCGCGGAGCTCATGGTCGCCCCGCGCGGCAGCGACCCGCGTCTGGACGACAGCACTCGGCGCACCACCGCCCAGCGGCGCGAGCGGTACCACGAGCGCATGGATGCCAAGGCCGACGCGCGCGCCGAGCTCGAAGCGGAAAGGCGTGCGGGCCGAGACGGAGCGGACGGATGACCGCACTCACGCGCGGCGCGATCCCCGCGGCCGACCGTGTGGTGGTGAAGGTGGGGTCCTCCTCCATCAGCGGTGACAACGCCCATCGCATCGACACCATCGTCGAGGCGCTCGCGGCGGCCCATGCTCGGGGCACGGAGATCGTGCTGGTGTCCTCCGGCGCGATCGCGACCGCTCTGCCTTTCCTCCAGCTCGAGGGCCGCCCCACCGACCTCGCGACCCAGCAGGCGGCCGCCGCCGTGGGCCAGAACGTGCTGATGTGGCGGTACCAGACCTCGCTCGACCGGTTCGGTCTCCTCGCCGGCCAGGTGCTCCTCACCGCCGGCGATCTCGAACACCCCACGCCCCGTTCCAACGCCCGTCGGGCGATGGAGCGACTGCTGGGCCTGCGGATCCTTCCGATCGTCAACGAGAACGACACCGTCGCCACGCAGGAGATCCGCTTCGGCGACAACGACCGTCTCGCGGCGCTGGTGGCCCAGTTGATCGGCGCCGACGCGCTCGTCCTCCTCAGCGACATCGAGTGTCTCTACACCCGGCCCCCCGGGGAGCCCGGGGCACGCCCCATCCACACGATCGAAGCCGGCGACGACATGCAGGGCTACGAGTTCGGCACGGTCGTGGTCAACAGCGTCGGCACCGGGGGAGCGGCGACCAAGGTGTCCGCAGCGCGGCTGGCCGCCGCATCCGGTGTCGGAGTGCTCGTGACCAGCGCCGACCTCGTCGCCGACGCGTTGGGCGGGCGGGAAGTCGGCACGTGGTTCGCTCCGGCCGCCGTCGCCCGCCCCGCGCCCACCGGCCCGGTCGGAACCGTCGCCGCGCCCCGTCGATAGACTGACACGATGACCACCGTCGCCACCTCCGCGCGCGAGCGGATGCTGCTCGCCAAGGACGCGTCACGCTCGATCGGGCTGCTGGACGGAGCGACGAAGGAACAGTTGCTGCACGCGATCGCGGCGCGGCTCGAGGCCGACACCGACGACATCGTCGCGGCCAACGCCGAGGACCTGGAGCGGGGACGCGAGCAGGCCATCGGCGACGCGCTGCTGGACCGGCTGCGCCTTGACCGGCCCCGCGTGGCGGCGCTGGCCGACGCCGTGCGCGCCGTGGCCGAACTGCCCGACCCCGTCGGCAGGGTGCTCGACGAGCGAGTGCTGCCCAACGGCCTGCGCCTGCAGAAGGTGGCAGTGCCGTTCGGTGTCGTGGGCACGATCTACGAGGCGCGCCCGAACGTGACCGTCGACATCGCCGCGCTCGCGCTGCGATCGGGCAACGCCGTGGTCCTGCGCGGCGGCACGGCGGCGGAGCGGACCAACGCGGCGCTCGTGCGCAGCATGCGCGGTGCCCTGAGCGAGCTCGGATGCGACCCCGAAGCGGTGCAGACCGTGGACGAGTTCGGTCGGGACGGGGCGCGCGAACTCATGCGGGCGCGCGGGATCGTCGACGTGCTCGTGCCGCGCGGGAGTGCGCAGCTGATCGAGACCGTCGTGACCGAGTCGCTCGTTCCGGTCATCGAGACCGGTGCCGGCGTCGTGCACATCCTCGTGGACGCCAGCGCACGCGCGGACTGGGCCCGCGACATCATCGTCAACGCCAAGGCGCAGCGGCCGAGCGTGTGCAACGCGGTGGAGACGGTGCTCGTGCACCGCGACGCCGCCGAGCGCGTGCTCCCCGGCGTCCTGGCGGCGCTGGCGGAGGCCGGTGTGACGGTGCACGGAGACGAGTCGGTGGTGCGGATGCATCCCGCCGCCGTCCCCGCCGGCGAGGAGGACTGGGCGACGGAGTACCTCAGTCTTGACCTGGCCGTGCGCGTCGTGGACGATCTGGACGACGCACTGGAGCACATCCGGCGCTACTCGACCCACCACACCGAGTCGATAATCACCGAAGACCCCGGCCACGCCGAGCGGTTCCTGGCGGAGGTGGACTCCGCGGTCGTGATGGTGAACGCCTCGACGCGGTTCACCGACGGCGGGGAGTTCGGTTTCGGCGCCGAGGTCGGGATCTCGACCCAGAAGCTTCACGCCCGCGGACCCATGGGTCTGGCCGAGCTGACCAGTTCCAAGTGGCTGGCGCGCGGTGACGGGCAGATCCGCGCGTGAGCGCACTAAAATGGCAGGGCGCGCCGCGCTCGACCCGAACGGAGACCGGATGACCACCGCCACCTTGATCGCCTTCGCTGCCGCGGAGGCGGAGCACCACGGGAACGTCGCTCTGGAGACGTTCTGGTACGGAGCGGTGGCGCTGGTCGTGTTCGCCTTCCTCGGGATCGTCACGCTGTCCTACCGCAACGTCGCGAACCGCCACGCGCCGAAGGCGGAGGCCTACGCGCGCACTCACCCCGCGCCGAGCCGCGAGGGACACGGCCACTAGGCCCACTGGATGTCGGGGGAGCGCGCGCCGCGGATCGGGGTCATGGGTGGGACGTTCGATCCCATTCACCATGGCCACCTGGTCGCCGCCAGCGAGGTCGCGCAGAGCTTCGACCTCGACGAGGTCGTGTTCGTCCCCACGGGACTGCCGTGGCACAAGGAGCACGTCACCTCCAGCGAGCACCGCTACCTCATGACGGTCGTCGCGACGGCGTCGAACCCGCAGTTCACGGTCAGCCGCGTCGACATCGACCGCGGGGGAGTGACCTACACGATCGACACCCTCCGCGATTTGAAGGCCCAGCGACCCGACGCCGAGCTGTTCTTCATCTCCGGTGCCGACGCGGTGGCGCAGATTCTCAGTTGGAGGGACCATGATGAGTTGTGGGACCTCGCGCACTTCGTCGCAGTCTCACGACCCGGCCACGTACTGAACACGGAAGGCTTGCCCACCGACGACGTCAGCCAACTCGAGATCCCCGCGCTCTCGATCTCGTCGACCGACTGCCGTGATCGCGTGCGTCAAGGTCATCCCGTGTGGTACCTCGTCCCCGACGGGGTCGTCCAGTACATCGCAAAGCATCACCTCTATCGGAGCAAGGCATGAGCACATCAGATCAGCCCGAATCCACCCCACTGACCCGTCGCCGTCTGCGCGAGATCCGCGCCACCGGGGCCACCCCGATCATCCCGCCGGCCGGCGCGGAGGTCGATGACGACGTCCGCGAGACCCCTGCACCCGAACCTTCCGTCCCCGTCGTCGCAACTCCGCTTCCGCGTGCGGCCGATCCCGCTCCCGTGCCTCCGGCGCCGCTGCCCGAGGCCGCCGTCGATCTCGGAGTGTCGCCGCTGACCCGGCGGCAGGCCCGCACGCAGGAGCGCATCCGCACGGCGTCCGTCCCCGTCATCCAGGTCGACGCGATCCCCGTGCACGCGGCGACGGTCGTCCCGCCGGCGACCGAGCCGGCGACGGCTGCGGCGGATCCCGCGGACGACGAGGACAGGCCCGAAGAGACGGATGCTGCAGCCGAGCCGGTGTCGGCAGTGCCGGCCTCTGCCGTGCCGACGTCCGATCACGGCGGCCCCGCCCACGACCTGACGAGCCTCACCGAGTCCGAGTCCGAGTCCGACTCCGAGCCTGAGAGTGAGCCCGAGCTCGAGTCCGAGCCAGAGGACGCGCCTGCGGCCTCGGTGGTGAACCCGGAGCTGGGATCGGGTCTTCTCGCCGGCGAGCAGCCGCCGGTCTCGATCCCGCCGTCGTTCGACCAGCTGATCGCGCGGAGCGGATCGGGATCGGGATCCACATCCACGCCCAACGCCCTGATCCTCTCGCAGACCCCTGCAGCCACGCCGCTCTCACCGATCTCGGCCACCGGCGAGGTGCTCATCACGGGATCGTTCGACCTGCCCGCGGGGCTGGGATCCAACGGACACGCCCACGGAACCACCGACGGCAAGGATGTCGACGCCACCCTGATCGACGGAGAGCTGCCGGCCTCCTCCTCCCCGACACCCATCGCCGCCAGCGCCGCGATCAGCACGGCCCGGCACTCCGGCGAAGAGATCATCCGTCCCCCCGCCCCGGAGAAGGGCAACAAGCTCATGCTGGCGCTGGTCATCACCGCCGGTGTGCTCGCCCTCGCCCTGGTGGGCGTACTCATCCTCGCCGTGACGACCGGAGTGTTCTGATGGCCGCCACCGAGTCCTCCCGCACGATGCTCGACGTCGCCGCCCACGCGGCCGACTCCAAGGGCGCCGAAGATCTCATCGCCCTGGATGTGTCGCAACCGCTCCCGCTGGTCGACATCTTCCTGCTGGCCACCGGGCGCAACGAGCGGAATGTCGCTGCGATCGCCGACGAGGTCGAGGCCAAGCTGCTGGAGGCCGGCCACAAGCGGCTGCGCCGCGAGGGTCGCGCCGAGTCCCGCTGGATCCTGCTGGACTTCGGCGACCTCGTCGTACACGTCTTCCACGAGCAGGAGCGCGTGTACTACGGTCTCGAGCGGCTCTGGAAGGACTGCCCGCTCGTGCCGATCGACCTGCCTACGCCCGCGGAATAGCCCCCGCCCCGCTCACTGCAGGCAGAACTCGTTCCCCTCCGGGTCGCGCATCTGCCAATAGCGTTCGGGCCACGGTCCCCAGTTCTGCTCCACGAGGCGCACGACCTGCGCGCCGAGCCCCACGAGCCGGTCCTTCTCCGCATCCAGCAGCTCCGGCGAGATCTGCAGCTGGCCGTCGGGACGGTCGGCGGTGACGTCGATGTGGATGCGATTGCGGTCGGTCTTCGGCCCGTCGGCATGGTGGAAGAACAGGCGCGGCCCGCGGCCGGAGGGATCTTCGGCGAGCCCGCGTCGTGCGAGGTCGTCTTCGGTCAGGCCGCTCGCGAGCAGGGCTTCGCGCAGCTCACCGTCGAACGTCGAATGCGGGTACCTGAAGACGTCGGACCAGAACCGCGCGAGCGCGGGCGGATCGTCGGCGTAGAACACGATGTTGCCGAGTGAGGGCATGGCATTCCCTTCGTTGTGAGCACCATATCCGGCACCGCCGACGCCCGTGCTGGTTCGAGCGAGGTCTCGGAATGTAGTAACCTTGGGGGGTTGCCTCGTGAGGCAGCATCCGGGCCTGTGGCGCAGCTGGTAGCGCACCTGCATGGCATGCAGGGGGTCAGGGGTTCGAGTCCCCTCAGGTCCACCAAAACTCCCGGTAAAGCACCGAATCTTCACTCTCTGATCAGGGAGCTTGGATGTTTGGTCGTCGTTTACTGGACACTTCACCGGAGCGCCGCAGTGCGCTCTCGGACCTTCTCGAAGTATCTGGAAGGTACGCGGAAAGGGACGCGCACCTTCGCTATATGGACGCTGTTGGCGCCTCCGAGTCAGGACACGGGAACTACGTCTCGTTGGCCGAGCTTGCTGCCGAGCTGAAGGTCTCCGTCCAGACGATCTACGACCTGCGGAGCAAGGGCCGTGGACCCCGTGGATTCCGCGTCGGCACGCAGCTGAGATTTCGCAAGAGCGAGATCGACGCATGGGTGCACCGAATGGAGCTGGCAGACGAGTAGCGACACAGCGGGGGAGTGTTGTGAACGGGGGGCGGCCGCGCACCCAGATCGGTTCATACGGAACCATCAGTGTCAGGAGGCGAGGATCGTCGTACGTGGCGTTGGCGCGGATTCGCGACGCCGACGGGCGCTTGCGGAGAGTGACGGGCGCCGCCCGCACGGGCTCGGCAGCTCGAGCGAGGTTGAGGCAGCGTCTGCTCGAACGGCCCGGTTTCGGGACCGGGGGATTGCTCGACCTCACCAGCTCCTTCCGGGATCTCGCCGGCCTGTGGCTCGAGGACCTCGAGCTGCAGAAGCTATCCGATGGGACAAAGGAGAACTACCGTGACGATCTCCGTCTCCACGTGCTGCCTCAGTTCGAGCACTTCACGCTGGGCGAGATCACGACGGGGCGGGTCGAATGGTTCCTCCGCTCCGAGCGCGCGGTGTCATACTCGCGAGCGAAGCACTCGCGGACCATGCTCAATCTCCTCTTCGGTTTCGCGCTCCGGCACGATGCCATCCCGCGGAACCCGGTGCAGGGAACGAGTCCGCTGCGTCGGCCGAAGGGCGAGCCGCAAGCGCTGACCGTGGCGCAGATCAGCGCCATCCGCGACGCCGCGACGCCGCGACTCGGTGGCGGACGGGACCGGACGTGAAGGGTCCGAAGCCCGACGGTCAAGTGCGCGACGTCATCGAAGTGCTCCTCGGCACTGCGTTGCGCATCGGTGAGTGCCTCGCTCTCCGCGTGTGCGATGTCGAGGACGGTCCCAGCGGGATGACGATCTCGGTGAAGGGGACGGTCGTGTTGCGCACCGGCAGCGGGGCCGTACGCCAAGACCACCCCAAGTCCGAGCACTCCATCCGCCGAATCGCGGTCCCCGACTTCGCCGCGGACGTCCTTCGTGCACGGCTTGCCGGCATCTCGGCCATCGATCCGACACGGACCATCTTCGCCAATCGTGCGAGCAAGCCACTGAGCCTGTTCAATGTGCGACGGGCCTTCCGAGCGTTCCTCGAGCTGGCAGATCTCGTGGGGGAGCGGATCACGTTGCGCTGGTACCGACGGACCGGTGCAACGGTTATCGCGCGCGGGGCGAGCGCCGACGCTGCCGCCACCTTCCTCGGCCACGGATCGAGCGCGATCACAGAAGGGCACTACATCAAGCCCGACCGCAGCGTGGATCGGGGGCTGGCGGGAATCCTCGAACGGACGCTACGCCGGGTCGACCCCGATACCTCGTTGCTCTCGACCGACGACGGAGCGGTCGATGATCCGGCGCTGGACTTCCTCGACGAGGAAGACATCGAAGTGGCATAGTAACTATTCGATCGGTCCACCTCGATCGTTCGTGTCCCAACTCGCGAACGGTCCGCCGTTCGGGCCGTGGTTCCGCAGGAACTCACCGTGGACCCGCTCGTAGGCGAGGCGGAGGGTTCTTGACCAGCCGATGACCCAGGAAGCTGGCACGATAGCGGACTTCGGTGGCGTTCACCCGGCGATCTCGATGGTGCCCTACACGCGGTCGAACGCGTCCACCAAGATCCACGTGCTCGTCGGCCCTTCGCGCGCTGCGAGGAGCGGGTGCCACGGGCGCGGTTCGGCCATTGGGCTTCCTCCTCGGGCCGAACATGCACGACAGTAGACCGACCAGCAGACATCGCCGCGCGAATCGTGGGCGCTGGGTGCGCACCTTCATGCCATGAGCGATCGTGAGCGCGCTGACGCCGTCCTGGAGTACGTGGCTGTGCTCGCGTTCTTGTACTACCCCGGCATCGAGGTGGATGATCCGAGCTATAGCCTCGCCGACGACATTGAATGGTGTCTCGCGCGGCTCGGCGATGTGTCCGACGCCGAGCGGGAACGGATGCGTGCGCTCTTCGCAAGAGCGATCACCGACCCCACCGCGACGCGCGAGGAGTTGTTCACAGCTCTCGTTGAGCTCGACGGCGCTCTCGCAGTGGACCACCATGAGTGACGCGCCGCCGAGCGACGACGAGCGGGCAGCGCGCCTGGCCGCACAGCGGAACGCATGGAACGACGCGCACCCGACCTACTGGGGTGTCGTGACCATCCACGCGCGCTGATGTTCAGGCGGAGGGTGGGAGCGTCTCGTTCTGGACGACGTGCACACGGAGCGCAGGTGGATCCTGCAGGACCCATCCCTTGGACTCGGCATATGCGACGGTCTTCTCGAAACCCGCCTCCCATCCTGCCGGGAGGTTCGCGCCGAGGGCAGACGCGCGCAGGAATGCCAGGGTAACGGCGATGTGGTCGTCATCGACGACGTGGCCCGCATGCGTCGAGCGCAGGATGCTGTCGGCATCCACCCCGGGTTCGATGACAGCGTCGAGCGCGCGGAGCTCCTCGAGATCGGTGACGGTGACGCCGTCTGTTGTGATGTGTATGTGCAAGACCGTCCTTTCGTGAGGTGGGATGACGCGAGTACAACGTCCTCGGGTCAAACGATGTGCATGGCTCGCAACATGAGCCAGACGCTGGCGCGCGTATCGGGATCTTGGAACGAGGCGCCAATGGCTTGCTCGACTGCGTGCAGGTGTGCGCGCAGGGTATGGCGGTGAACTCCGAGCTCGGCTGCCGCCTGCGTGATCGAACCGTTGGTGCGCAAGTATGCGGCGAGCGCAGCGATCGCGTCTTCATACCGCGCCTCACCCAGGACCGTCTTCAACTCGGACACGGCATCTCGCGCCCACGTCCCGAGAACCTGCTGTGGAACGAGCGCCGTGATCGGGCTGGCCAGGCTCGATGACGACCGCACCACGTCTCTGGCGAGCGCTCGAGCCGTCGCGTGCGCGCGCAACGCGCTGTCGTACGCGTCCGCCACGTCGTCGAAAGCAACCGGTCGTGAGACACCGATGCGCATGGCGCGAGTGAGGAGGTCATCGATGTTGCGCTCGCTGCGGTCGGCGGTTGTGATCACCACGATCCGCTGCTCGAGCAGAGCCATCTCGCAGCCCGCGAGCGCGGGAGACCGCTCGAGCTCGTCGATGAGCTTCGCATTGTCTTCTGGGGCCGTCGCGACCAGCACCACGACATCATCGTCGCGGTAGGGGAAGGGAGCGAGGTCGGCGATATCGCTGAGAAGGTCGACATGGTCTTGTACGCCTGTCACCAGTGCGCCCACGCGGCGCCGTCGGGCAGCCCGCTGTATGCGTGTCTCCCCGGCGCCACGATCCAGGTGGAGGGCGAGCATGGCAACGGCCGATGCGATCACGCCGCGGTCGGAGTCGCCGAGCTTTGATGCGTGGGTCACAGCGAGATAAGCGGAGGGGCGTTCGTCGAGGCCAATCGGATAGATGAGCGCGTTCCCCGCATTTCCGAGAGCGATGCTTGCGGTGATGTGCAGGCCCCGCGGGATGATCTGCGTGATCTCGTCTGCGATCACCGGAAGCTGGTCGTGCGGAAATCGGGAGCTGGCCTCCTGGACTTTGCCGTCCGCGCGGATGAGAGCTGCCGCAGCCGCGTCGATGGCGCCTCCCAGACGGTCGACGATGAGGTGAGCCCCGTCCGCCCGTAGCGCTGCACGAGAGAAATCTCGTTGCACGTCGAGGGCGCGGATGCGCGCTTCGTACTTCGCGCGACTGAGTAGATCCACGATCGCCTGTGTGACGCCGATGAATCGTGTGCTCAGCGGCACCTCGAAGACGGTCACCCCCTGCGCATCTGCTTCATGCAGGAGTCGATCGGGCGCCTTCCCAAGGACGTGGGGTCCGATCGCGATGCCGACGGCGATGACCCCACCCTCGCGCAGACGAGAGACATAGTCGCGCATCGCGGAAGAGGAGTCGCGGTCCAGTGAGAGTGCCGTCGTGAGGAGGATGGTTCCCGGCTCATCCCAATATGCAGTGGGGTCGGGCAGCTCGCTCACCGAGAAGCCCGTGAGCGAGAGGTCGGGGGTGTAGGTCGCGGAAACGACGCGGAGTCGGAGGGTGGGGTCCTCGACGATGTCGCGGAGAGCTGGACCATTCACAGGCACGGCATCATCATGGCGCATCTATAGACACTTCGGCAGGAGAAAACGAGCGAAAAGTGTTACCGATTTGTTTCGTGCTCGAAACGGATGCCCTCGTGGCGCGCGGTCGGCACTGATTTATACAACTTGGCGTCTTGGGACGGGTTTACGGCATGTCAGAGTATTCCCACCTCCAGCGGCTCGTTGAGCGTGTCGCCGACTACCCCCAAATTGAAAGGTGCGCCGATGTCGCGTACGAAGAAGGCTGTTCTCGCCACAGTCGTCACGGGTTCACTGCTCGCAATCGCGGGGTGCGCCGGGGACACCGGTGCCGATGCAGAGACCGCGACGGATGGGTACAGCACCGTCACGCTCAAGGCAGTCGCCAACTCGCGATCGTCACTCCCGTTCCAGGCTTGGGAGGCCTTCGCTGAAGACCTCGCAGAGCGCACCGACGGAGCGATCACGGTCGAACTCACGGACATGGCCGAACTCGGCTTCAACGGTTCCGAAGCGATCAGCCTCGTCTCCGATGGCCTTGCAGACATGATGGAGATCATCCCTGGATTCGTCGCCGGTGAGCAGCCGCTCATCGAGGGCGTGCAGCTGCCGGGCGTCTTCGATGGCTTCGACACCTCCAAGTCTGCGTGGGAAGCGTGGTCCTCGGGTCTGGATGGACTCCCCGAATCCACTGGCGGTCACGTACTCGGTTCGATCGGGTGGGAGTGCATCTACCTGTGGAGCGACCGCGATATCACCGACCTCGCAGACATCCAGGGCATGAAGGTGCGCGCGTTCGGTGAAGCACAGTCCGACATCGTCCGCTCGCTCGGTGCCGAGCCGGTCTCCATGCCGCTGGCAGACACCTACGCTTCGATGCAGCGCGGTGTCATCAACGGTGTCATCACGGGTGCCACCGCCGGCTCCGACCTCAGCCTCGGAGAGGTCTCCTCGCACCTCGTTGACGTGAACCTCGGTTGCACCGGTGCGCTCGCCGTCATGAACGAGCCGATGTGGGAGTCTCTGACGGACGCTGATCGCGACGCGATCACGGCATCCGCCGAGGTCTTCAGCGAGACGAGCTGGGACATCGCCCGTGAGGCCACCGAGGGTGGCACGGTCCGCGCCGAAGAAGCAGGCGTCGTCGTCGTTCCCGTCGACAGCGAGTGGAGCTCCAAGCTCGCCACGATGTCTCAGGACGTTGTGGTGAAGAACTGGGCTGCTCGTTCCGGCGAAGACGCTGTCGCCGTCTTCAACGAGAACCTGGCCACCTTCGCCGGCTTCTCGATCAAGTAGTTTCCTCCCGGCCCTCGGCCTTCTATTCCTAGAGGAGTCATCACTCATGACAATTGTCACGCGAGCGCGAGCGCTCCTGGGACACGTCGCCCGAGGGCTGGGATTTCTCGCGGGGGGGTTGATCGCGGTGATCGCGGTCTTCCTCCTCGCGGACACCCTCTCGCGGCACTTCTTCTCGATCTCCACTGGTGCGACCGAGCAGATCGTCTCGGTTCTCGCCGCCTTCACCCTCGCCGCGGCATTCCCCTACGGACTGCAGGCGGGGTCGCACATCATGATCGAGGTCATCGTCACCCGCTATCCCGCGAAGCTGCACCGTCTCTGTGCGCGTTTCAGCTCGCTCGCGATGGCGGCGTTCACGGGCATCATCGCGGCGGCGCTGTGGACGGTCGCTGACCGCTCACTTGCCACCGGCGCTGTCGTGCAGTCCACCTCCGTCCCCATCGCTTTTCCGCAGACGTTCGCTGTCATCGCCTTGGTGTTCATGACCGTTCTCGCGCTGCTCGACGCCATCGTCGGACCGGCGGCGCACCCTGCACTCGACGGTGAGGTCGCCTGATGCTGCTGGAAGCCCTACTCGTCCTGATTCTCGTTCTCGCGGGCGCGTTCGTCTTCGGAACCCATGTCGCCGTTGCGCTCGGGTTCGTCGGCATCATCTTGCTGACCTTCTTCTCCGACCGGCCGACGCTCGGCCTCATGGGTCACTCTGCCTGGGAACTTTTCTCCGACACGACCCTCATCGTCATTCCGCTGTTCGCCTTGATGGGCGACCTGCTCGTGCGCAGCGGTGTCACCGACAGCATGTATCGCACGATGGCGATGTGGATGGGCCGCGTCCCCGGCGGGCTCCTCCATACGAACGTCATCGCTTCGGCGATGTTCGGTTCGGTGTCGGGAACCTCAGTCGCGGTCGCCTCCACGATCGGTTCTGTCGCCATTCCTCAGCTCTATGAAAAGGGCTACCCCCGCCCCATGGTGCTCGGCTCGCTCGCCGCGGGCGGAACCCTGGGAATCATGATCCCGCCGTCGATGGTGCTCGTCATCTATGGCATGATCGCGAAGGAATCCATCGGAGACCTGCTCATGGCCGGCATTGTGCCGGGCATCATGCTGACGCTGCTGTTCATGCTCGTCGCGCTGTATTTCGGCATCCGACGTAGTGACCTCCCGCGCGGCGAGAGCGTGCCCGTGGGGGAGAAGATCCGTGCGTCGCTGTCTCTCGTTCCGTTCATCGCGCTCATGCTCATCGTGGTGCTCTCGATCTACCTCGGTATCGCGACGGTCACGGAATCTGCCGCCTTCGGCGTCGCGGGAGCGTTCGTCCTTGCCCTGCTGAAGAAGCGGGTCAACTGGTCGATGCTCAAGGAGACGTTCGCGTCGACGGCGGCGACCACCGCGATGATCATGTTCTTGCTTCTCGGGGCGAACATCATGCAGACGGCGCTGGGATACCTCGGTGTTCAGAGGGCCGCGGGTGAAGCACTCGTCGCAGCCAACCTGTCGCCGTTCATGCTGATGCTCATCATCGTGATCGTCATGCTCATCGCGGGCGCATTCCTTGACTCGCTCGCCGTCATCGTCACAACACTTCCGATCATTGTTCCCCTCGTCGCGGCGGCCGGCTTCGACATGATCTGGTTCGGCGTCATCGTCGTCCTCCTCGTCGAGGTGGGAATGATCACCCCGCCGTACGGGATGAACCTGTTCGTGCTGCACGGCGTACAGAAGAAGCTGTACCCCGACGCGAAGCTCGGCGACGCGTACCGCGGTTCGTGGCCGTTCGTGTTCGCCATGATCGTCGGCTTGGTGTTGCTCTGGGCCTTCCCCGATCTCGCCACCTGGCTTCCATACTCCGCCTCGTCCTCCTAACGGCGCTGTATCGCTGGTCGCCCGATGATTCCGGGTGGCCGGCGGTGATTGCCGCACCCGAAAACTTCTACTGATCCGTTCCGACAAAAAGGAGGGTGGCATCGTGCTGCTCAAATTCCGTGAACTGGCACCCGGTACTCGCCCGGACGCCGCAACACTGGTTCTACTCAACGCGATGGGTTTGGACTCCCGTGACTGGCCGGCTCTGCCCGAGCTCGACGGGCGTCGTGTCGTCGCGCTGGATCGTCGTGGCCACGGCGAAAGCGCGTACGAGCCCACGCCCGGCGCGGACGTGTTCGCAGATGACGTCATCGAAACGCTCGACGCGGAAGGCATCGAGACCTTCGCGGTCCTCGGCGTCTCGATGGGCGGCTGCGAGGCGATCGACATCGCCACTCGGCATCCCGAGCGCGTGACTGACCTGATCGTGATCAACACCTTTGTGCAGGTGACCGCTGAGGAACGCGAACGTCGCCTCACTGGCCTGGATTCCGACTTCCAGACCTTCACGGTCGCGGAGTACGCCGTACGCCTGGTCGAGGGGATGACCTTCGCCGCGCTTACCGATCAGACCAGGGCGACCCTCATCGAGCGCTTTGTCGGCGTATCGCGGGAGGCCTTCCGGGGCCTCATGGAGGGTCTCTACACCCTCGATCTCACGCCGCGTCTGGGCCAGATCACGGCGAACGTGACCGTGATCGGCGCGAGCGAGGACCGTCGAACGCCGATCGACAGTGTCCGCGCACTAGCCGCGGACCTTCCTGGCGCGTCGTTCGAGTCCATCACCGACGCCGGCCACTTCCCGCACATCGAACAGCCCACGCAATTCACCGACCTCGTCAGCGCAGCTCTCGCGCGACCCACCAACGACAAGGAATAGCACCATGATCTCGCGCTTCAGCGTTCTCTATCAGGGCGGCGTCATCGACGGCGATCAGCTTGGGTATGACGGTCCGGCCGTCCACGAGCGTCGCTACGACAACGACCGGCTCATGTCGGTCTACGACGCGAGCCTCCGCATTGCACGGGCATGCGACGAATGGGGCTACGACACTCTGTGGCTGGCCGAGCACCACTTCCAGCACGAGGGCTACGAGGTTCTGCATAACCTCCCTATGACGTCGCTGTGGCTCGCGCAGAACACGACGAAAGTGCGCCTGGGCTGCGGCTTCAACATCATTCCGACGTGGAATCCGCTTCGTCTGGCGGAGGACTACGCGACGGCAGACCACCTCACCGGCAACCGCATTCGGTTCGGTGTCGGCCGGGGGTACCACGAGCGTGAGATCGTCACCATGAACCCGGCCATGATCGGGATGCCCGACGCTGAGCGTCGCGCGTACTTCGAGGAGGAGGTCGAGGTTCTCCGCAAGGCGTTCTCCGAGGACGACTGGCAGCACCACGGCACCTACTTCGATCTTCCCCCGAAGGGATCGACCCACCGCGGCGAGGCGTTCGAGACGATCACGCTTGTCCCCAAGCCCACTCACGAGGTGGAGATCTGGCAGCCCACCACGAGCGGTAACCCCGCTGGGCTCGACTTCATGGCGCGCAACAACATCCGCGGCATGGTTGCGGGAATGCCGCTCACCGTGACGTACGCCATCGCTGAGGGCTACCGCGACGCCTACGCACGCCAGGGTGTTGAGCTCGAGCTCGGAGAGAACCTCATCGTCGGTATGCGCGCGTTCGTCGCGCCCACCGAAGAAGAGGCGCGCGCCCAAGCGCTGCCCAACTTCGAGGAGTACGCCAAGTTCGGTGCTCCGCTGGGTGTGTTCCTCTACACCGACGAGCTCATCGAGCTGCACAAGGAAGCCGGTCTGCCGATTCCCGAGCAGCCGCGCATGACGAGCTTCGAAGACACGCTCGCCTCGGGCGCGTGGTTCGCAGGCACCCCCGAGCAGCTCGTGACCTGCCTGCGCGAGATCGAAGCGCGGCTTCCCGGTCTGGAGGAGTTCCTCTTCAACCTGCACATTCCCGCGTCGCACGCTGACAACCTCGAATTGCTCCGCATCATCGCGGACGAGGTCATGCCGCACTTCGCCCCGAAGGAGGCGTGATGACCACGCTCAGCCCCGACCGCACGCTCATCATCGACGGCTGCAACCCCTCGAACTGGGATTCGCCCGTCGTCTACGACTCTCTCCTTGCCGGGGGAGTGGCGGCCGCCAACGCGACGGTTGCTGTCTGGGAAGGCTTCGAAGAGAGCGTCGACGAGTGCGCCAAGTGGCAGCGCCGGTTCAAGGCGGATAACCGCCTCATCCAGGTGCGCACGGCGGCGGACATCGAACGCGCCCACGTTGAGGGAAAGCTCGGCGTCATTCTCGGATGGCAGAACATCTCGCCGATTGAGAACGACTTCGAGCGCCTCGAGGTGTTTCATACCCTCGGCATCCGCATTGTGCAGCTCGCGTACAACCTGCGCAACCTCGTCGCGAACGGATGCTACGAGGAGAAGGACGAGGGTCTGTCGACCTTCGGCAAGCTCACCGTCCGCAAGCTTAACGAGCTCGGCATGCTGATCGACCTCTCGCACGTCGGTGATCAGAGCAGCCTCGACACCATCGAGCACTCCACGGCCCCGGTGGCGATCACCCACGCCAACCTGCGCGAGTTCTCCAATCACGCGCGCAACAAGCCGCGCGCCGTCGTGAAGGAACTCATCGATCGCGGTGGAGTCATCGGCGCGAACGCGTTCCCGCGCTTCCTGCCGGGCGGTTTCGACGCCACGATCGACGCGTTCTTGGACGCCATCGACGACGTCGTTCAGTTCGCGGGCCCCGACCATGTCGCCATCGCCACCGACCTCTGCGAGGGGCAGGACATGGCGTACTGGCACTACCTCCGCCGCCTGCACGGCAAGATCCCCGGTGCACAGCCCCAGGTGCCGCGCCCGGACCCCGCGCTGGCTGGTCTGGATACCGGCAAGGAGATGCCGAACATCGAGGCGGGCCTGAAGGACCGGGGTTATGACGACGCGTCGATCAAGAAGATTCTCGGTGGCAACTGGCTGCGCCTGTACCGCGAGGTGTGGGGGTCGTGACGACCGCGTCCGGGGCGGCCGCTGCATCTGCGGTAGCCGCCCCGGCGGGACGTGCCGCCAGCTCGCTATCCTTGCGTGGCGCGCGCGCGGACGGCGGCGCTTTGTGGTCTGCGGTGACCCACGCGCCGACGAGCGTGTGCGCGATCACGGCTCTCCATCCCGATGGCGAGGCCGTTTCGATGGTGGTGGGCACGTTCGTGTCTGTCTCCATCGAGCCGCCCCTGATCGGGTTCTTTCCCTCGGCGGGCTCTTCCTCGTACGCGAGACTGCGAGAGTGTCCAACATTTGTCGTCAACGTGCTGGCGCACGGCCACGAGGAGCTCGTGCGGGTGCTCGCGACGAAGGGCGCGTCGGACAAGCTCGCGGGTGTCGGGGTGAACTCCTCGCCCGGGGGCCTGCCGATTATCGACGGCGTGGCGGCGTGGTTTGAGTGTTCCCTCGCCGGATCGATGTCGCTCGGGGACCACGACTTCATCGTCGGCGAAGTCCTCGCGTTCGAGGCTTTCGCTTCTGTCGTTCCGCTTGTGTACTTGCAGGGCAGCATCGGGTCCTTTCGGACAGCCACGGCGGCTCTGCCGAGCGAAACGTCGATCGTGCCGGTTGTGCGCGCGATTGAAGCGGAGCGTCCTGCTCTTGACGGGCTTGCTTCGGATCTCGGTCGCGAAGTCGTGGTCTTCGCCCGTGTGGGCGACGAGCTCATTGCGGTGGCTTCCGTGGGCGAAGAGCCCAATCGTGCCACGAGTGTGCTCGGTCGGCGGCTGCCCTTTGCCCCGCCATTCGGGGCACTCCTGATCGATGGGGACTCCGAGCTACGGGATTGGCTCGCTCGGTCGCGCCGCAGTGAACGGCTCGAGGACTGGCCGGATCGTGTGGAGCGCGCGCGTGAGCGTGGAGCCTCGGTCGCGCTGGTCTCGCAGCCTCACGGAGCATTCGACGGCGTGGTGGAGGAGTTCTCCCGCGGCAGCCACACCCCGCATCTGCGGCGGCAACTCCTCGCGGCGATGAGCGAGCTCGAGGAAAACTACGAGCCCGATGACGGCGCGCTGCATTCGGGGGCAGCGGTCCGGTCCGTCCAGGTGCGCGGCAGAATCGCGGATGTAGATGTGCTCTTGGCGGTGCACGGCATCTCCCAGGAGATCTCGCCCTCCCAGTGCGAGGACATCATCGCTCAGCTGGCGCGCGCGGCGGCACAGCTGCGGTGACGCGTAGACGCCTCGTCGATCCGTGGAATGATTCCTCGAGAACCCGCGAGCGCTCGTGGACTTCCGACCGGAAGGACTCTCGATACGTCGCTGCCCCCTGACTCCGCCTTGCATCGCGTGGGTGCGCTCGCTCTCACCGCAGGGACCGCCTTCGTCGTCGCGGGCAGCGCCGCGTGGCTCGTCGTGACGAAGCAGCTCCGGGCCGAACGGATCGAGGTGCCGGGCAACGCTCCGATCTTCGCAGGCCAGCCCGTACAGGGTCCTGTCAGTGCGTACGTCGAGGCGCTCGTCATCAAAGGCAACGCTGAGCGTGGTGCGGGCGGTCGGACTTTCGCCGACATCAGCGCCGCGCTACGCGGCGTCGACGCTCACAGCTATGAGGCGCGGGACCTGCGCAACCAGAGCTCTGCGCTCTCGACAGCGGCCTCGCTGCGCACGTCCCTCATGACGTCGGTGCTGGCTTTCGGTGTGAGCGCCCTCGTGGCGGGCCTCGGGCTCTTCCTCACAACCGCGGCGACCCAGCTGCTCCGGGTCGGGAAGCAGTCATGACCGATCCGAATCTCGACGCTCTCCCTGCGTGCCCGCAGTGCCATGAGGCGCACACCTACGAGCAGGGCGCACTGCTCGAGTGTCCGATGTACGGGCACGAGTGGTCGGCTGAGTCCGCCGAGGACGTCTCGGAATCGGCGGCAGCGATCACGGATGCCGTGGGCAACGGGCTCGCCGATGGCGACACCGTGACGGTCGTCAAGGATCTCAGGGTGAAGGGCGCCGGCGGGGGTGTGGTGAAAGTCGGAACGAAGGTGCGCGGCATCCGCCTCATCGAGGATGGCGTCGGAGACCACGACATCGTGCGAACGTGCCGTGATTCGGTCGGATGCAGCTCAAGTCGAGTGTCCTGAAGAAGGTTCTATGACCCCCACGCACGCACCCATTTGCCGCAACACGCCCTGACCGGGCTCGGCGTTAGGGCGTGTTGCGGCAAAAATGGGTCGTTGCAGCGCCCGCGAGGCGGCGGCGCGGAGAAACCACGAGGGGCCCGCTCTTGCCGGATCGAGCCGGGTGAGGCCTACACGAACCATTGCTTCAGTGCGCTGCTGGCCTGACCGCGAACGGCGACTCGAGTTGTAGTCACCAACTAGACGGTTCAGAAACATCTAGAGTCTTCGATGACCGTCCTGATCCCTCGAGGGCCAGTCGCGTATGGTGGATCTCACCACCACTGGAGTGAAGCTGAGGGGCTGGATTCCGGGGGTTTTGGCAGTCGGTGAGAGACCATCCGGGCCTGTGGCGCAGCTGGTAGCGCACCTGCATGGCATGCAGGGGGTCAGGGGTTCGAGTCCCCTCAGGTCCACCGAAGTCGAGAATCCCGAAAACGCCCCGTCCGATCGGCGGGGCGTTTTCGTGTCCGGGCGCTCCTCGGCCGCCTATCCCGCGGGCCCTTGGCGCGGGGTGGGAAGCGTGCGAGCGAAGGCGCGGAGTTCCCGGACGTAGCCGGCTCGGTCGTAGCGGTGGATCACGTGGTTTGCGCGCGATCGCCAGAGTCGGGTCTGTGGGGGCGAGGGCGACGACTCGGCGGGCATCGTCGTCGTCCATCGCGCCGACGAGGCCGTAGCGCTCCAGTCGCATCCACCGGGCATGCATCAGCAGGATCGGCGCGGTGGTCGTGCGCAGAGCCTGTTCGTGGGAGAAGTCGGCGTAGATGCGCCCGTCCACGAACGACCGGGCGAAGTCGGGGTCGAACATCGACAGTGAGCGGAACAGGTCGCCGAAGGATGATGGTGCCCACCACGCCTGGAAGCCGGATGGCTCACCGGGATGCTGCTGCTCCCAACGGGATACACCACGGCCCAGGGCGTCGACCACCCAGTCGGGCATGCGCTTGACCCGGCGGGGGGAGACCGGCAGCTCCTGGCCGCGGAAGTAGTCCGCCAGCTGCCGGTGCGTGACGTCGCCGAGCACGTCCACGGCGTGGACCAGACCCTGGTAGACGAAGCGATCGCGATCGCGGAACCGCGGCCACTCGACGGAGAAGACCGGGGCGTCCTCCAGCACGATGGCCGCGACCGAGTCGGGAGCGTTCGCCGCCAGCCAGAGCGCGAGGATCCCTCCGGAGGAGTTGCCCGCCACGACCGCCGGACGTCGGACGACCCGCTCGAGGAAGTCTTCCAAGTGACGCCCGACCGTGTTCCACGTGTAGTCGCCGGGGGTCCACGTCGAAGACCCATGGCCGGTGACGTCCACGGCGAACACCTCGAAGTCGTCGGACAGATCCGCAGCGACGGCCGTATACGTCTGCCACGTTCCCATCTGCGCGGGGATGAGCACGAGCGGCGTGCCGTGCGCGGGCCCCCGCACGAAGCTCAGGGTGACGCCGTCGGCGACCGGGGCGAACTCGTGCGTGAACCCGCGGCGCGCGAGGCTCGGCGGCAGGGGTCCGTGCCAGCCTTCGTGAGGATTCCGATACATTGATGGGAGTGTCCCACGATCTTCTCGCGACCGCGAGTAGTGGATACGCTCGGGGCATGGGTTCCCCCCACGAGCAGGCGGAAGCGGATGCGGTACTGCCGCCGCGATTGGCCGCCAGCACCCCCTACCTGCTGACCCGCGCCGTCCGCTCGGCGGCGAGGCTCTCCCAGAGCCACTTCGCCGGCGAGGCCCTGCGCTTCCCCCACTACGTCGCCCTGTGCTGGCTCGAGCATCTCGGCCCGTGCGCGCAACGCGACCTCGCGCGTGCCATGTCGGCCGATCCCAGCGACCTGGTGACGGTGCTCGGTGCACTCGATGACGCGGGGCTCCTCACGCGCGAGCACGATCCCGCCGACCGGCGCCGCAACCTCCTCGCCGTGACCGAGACGGGGCACATCTGGTTGAGCGAGCGTCACGCACGCGCCCGCGATTACGACGCGATCCTCTGCTCCGCCACATCCGACGGCGGGGCTGCCCTGCGTCGCCAACTCACCGCGCTTGTGGTGACCGACCCGGCGCTGTGACGTTCGCGGAGCATCCCCCCGTCAGCGGATCAACTCGGCCACGACGAGATCCACGGCCGCGTCGTCGTGCAGGAAATGCGTCGACAGGCGCACGGACATGGCCACCACCGTGCGGAACTCCGCCTCCTGCTCGCTGCAGTATGCGCGGAAGAGATCCCGGAGGAATGCAGCCTGCGCATGCTCGACCCGCTGGACCGTGGCGCGGGCGGTCGGGTCACGCCGCGACCAGGTGCGAATCGAGACCTCCGTCTGCACGCCGAGGGCGGGCGGTACCTCGGATCGCAGTGCCAGAGCCAGCGCGCGCACACGCTCACGCGGGTCGCCCTCGACGCCGACCCGGCCGGCGATCCCCTCGGTGACCTCCTGCTCCCACGTCGACAGCACCTCCGCGAGGAAGCGGGCCCGAGTGCCGAAGTATCCGTAGAACCCGCCCTTGCTCACCCCCAGGCGACGTGCCAGCGCTTCCGGCCCGACGGCGTCCACCCCCTCCTCGGCCAGGACGACGAAGGCAGCGTCGATCCAAGCCGATCTCGTCGTCTTCAGATTCACCATGCGGCGCTCCCACCCTTGCCGCCCTGGCGGGAGGCGGCTAACCTCTCGAACTATACGCTCGCGCACACTTGGAGGGCGCCATGACACGCATCACACCCGGCGGCACTGCAGGAGACGTGCGCGGCGGGGTTCTGTCGCCCGCGGAGGCGCCCTTGCGTCTGGACATCACGCCCACGTACGCGGATCGCTTCACCCTGGTCACCGACGTCCGCGCGAGCCCGCGACGCTGGGCGGAAGCGACCTTCGAAGAGGGCATCGATCGCGCCAGCCGTTCCCTCATCTTCCACACCGTGCTCGGACTGGAGGTGGGGCCCGACGGCCGCCCCGACGCCGTGGCAGGGTGGAAGATCCACGCCGAGGATCAGGAACACATCCTTCTCGGTGTCCGCGGCCCGGGGGCGGTCGCACGACTCTTGATCGACACGTCTGCCGGGTCGGTGAGTCTGACCACGGCCTTCGCGTTCTCGTCGCGCCGCCGCAGGCTCGTGTGGGCGCTGGTCTCCCGCGTGCACCGACGCCTCGCCGCGCCCACGCTGCGTACGGGCGCACGGCTGCTCAGCAGCACCGGCGATGCTGGCGCCGGTGCGGGGGAAGCGCACTGACGGGGACGGTCGGGCCCGGGTAGCCTGCGGGCATGACCGGTACGGGCTGGAGGGGGCCGGGACCGCCGTGCCCACACCCCGAGGAGGACGCATGACGATGACGGACGCATCGTGGCCGCCGCTGCCCGTGCAGGAGTGGGCCGATACCCGGGACACCGTTCAGCTGTGGACGCAGATGGCGGGCAAGGTCCGCCTGGCCCTCACGCCCCTGGTGAACCACTGGTGGAACGTCCCGCTGTATGTGGACAGCCGCGGGCTGACCACGTCGCTCATGCCGCTGGGAACCGGAGGCCTGGAGATCCGGTTCGACTTCGTCGACCACCGGCTGCGGATTCTGCACACCGACGGTCGCGAAGGCGACCTCGCCCTTCGCCCGGGGACGATCGCGGCGTTCTACGCCGAGTTCACCGGGCTGCTGGCCGAGCTCGGCGCAGACGTCGAGCTCTACCCCGTACCAGTCGAGCTTGCCGATGTCGTCCCCTTCGATCAGGACACGCGCCCTGCCGCGTACGACCCCGAGGCGGCGCATCGGTTCTGGATCTCCCTGGTCTCCGCCTCGCGCGTGTTGAACGGGTTCCGCGCCGCCTACCGGGGGAAGGCGAGTCCCGTGCACTTCTTCTGGGGCGCGTTCGATCTCGCCACCTCGCGCTTCTCGGGCCGCCCGGCTCCGCGTCATCCGGGCGGCGCGCCCAACTGCCCCGACCGGGTGATGCACGAGGCGTACGACTCCGAGGTCTCCAGCGCCGGATACTGGCCCGGCGGCGCGGGAGAGGGTGCCTTCTACTCGTACGCCTACCCCGAGCCGCCCGGCTTCCGAGAACGAGACCTCGGCGTGGACGGCGCCTACTTCGACGACGACCTGGGCGAGTTCCTGCTGCCGTACGCCCGGGTCCGCACCGCCGAGGACCCGGATGCCGCCCTGCGGGGATTCCTCGACGCGACGTATCGGCGCGCGTCCGCATCCGCCACGTGGCCCCGCGAGACCGGTCGCGCATGACCGCCGCGGAGGGCCGCCCGCCCGCGGGCGCGCGGAGCGACGCCGAGCCGGGCGGCGCGGAGGAGATCGCGGTCGCCCGCGACGCACTGCGCACAGGCCCGTGGACCAGGCCGTCGGACGCGACGGCGATGGACCCTCGGACTGAGGGGACCACCAGGCACGACACGTAGGCTCGCGGGCATGATCCGGCTTCCTCTCGCCCTGCTGGGGGCGGCAGCGATGCTCCTTCTGGCCGTGGCTGCCCCGCATCCTGCCGCGCACGCGGACAGCGCGCCCGAAGTGCGCGTGGTCGCCGCCCCGGAGGACGCGGAGGACCGGCTCGCACGTGCCGCCGACCTCGCGGCGGGGATGTCGCTGCGCGAGAAGGCCGCGAGCGTCGTGATGGGACACATCCCCACGACCGACCCGGCCGCCGCGTCCGCATACGTCACCGGCAACGGGCTGGGCGGATTCATCCTGATGGGCGCCAACGTCCCCGGCGACGAGGAGTCGCTGCGCGCGCTCACCGGTGCGCTCACGGCGGACCCCTCGTTCCCGCCGCTCATCGCGATCGACCAGGAGGGCGGCGATGTCTCCCGCCTGCCCTGGGACGGCTTCCCCGGTGCCCGCACGCTGCGGGAGGAGGCATCCGGTGCGACCCAGGACGCGTTCGCCGCACGCGCCGCGCTGGTGGACCGAGCGGGCATCTCGGTCAACTTCGGCGTCGTCGCCGATGTCACCGCCGACCGGTCGATGTTCATCTTCGGCCGGAGCCTCGGGGCCGACCCCGACGGCGCCGCTGCGCGCGTCGCCGCTGCCGTGGCGGGGGAGGGCGCGCACGCGGCATCCACCCTCAAGCACTTCCCGGGGCATGGTGCCGCTCCCGGCGACTCGCACGCGGGCATCCCCGAAAGCGGAAAGAGCCTCGCCGAGTGGATGGAGACGGATGCGGTGCCCTTCGCCGCGGGCATCGACGCCGGTGCTCCGTTGCTCATGTTCGGCCATCTCCGGTATCCCGCGGTGGATGAACTCCCCGCATCCCTGTCACCGCAGTGGCACCGGATCGCGCGGGAGGAGCTCGGCTTCACGGGGGTGTCGGTGACCGATGACCTCGGGATGCTGCAGGCCTCCGGCGATCCCGCCTACGCCGACCCGGTGGCCAACGGCGTCGCCGCGCTGGCAGCCGGCAGCGACCTGGTGCTCTCGGTCATGTTCAGCACGGCCGACTCCGCTCCCCGGATGGTGGACGGGATCGTCGCCGCGGTCGAGTCGGGTGCGTTGCCGGCGGCGCGGCTCGACGAGGCCGCCACCCGCGTGGCAGCCCTGCGGCTCGCCCGCGCCGACGCCGGTGCGGGCTTCGTGCCGTGTCCGGGGTGCAGCCCCGCGGGCTGAGGCACCGTCGTCAACACGACGACCGTGCACCGGAGAGGAGCGCCGTCGTGCCCGAACTCCTCGCATCCGCCCGCCAGGCCTGGTCGACGCTCGTGCCCGAACTCCTCGCATCCGCCCGCCGGGCCCGGCCGGCGCTCGTGCCCGAACTCCTCAAATCCGCCTGCTCGACGGCCGCGGGCCCGGTCGGCCCCGGGTGCCCGAACTCCTCGAATCCGCCCGCCCGATGGCGCCGGGCCCGGTCGGCCCCGGGTGCCCGAACTCCTCAAATCCGCCCGCCCGACGGCCGCGGGCCCGGTCGGCCGCGGGTGCCCGAACTCCTCAAATCCGCCCGCCGGACGGCCGCGGGCCCGCGGGATTCCGGGCCGCGGCCGCGCCCCACGCCGGGTTTTTGAGGAGTTCGGGTACAGGCCGGGCGGGTAGGGCCGGAGGCGCAGCTGCGCCTCGCGCGGGGTCTTTGAGGAGTTCGGGTACGGGCGGGGGCGGGTAGGGCCGGGCGCGGCTGCGCCTCACGCGGGGTTTTTGCGGAGTTCGGGCACGGCGGGCGGCGGGTTCGCGCCCTGCCCTCCGTGCCGGGCGCGGGGTGCAGCCCCCGGGCTGTCACGCCACGAGAGCCAGCAGCCGCTCGCGCAGGACACCCGCACGCTCGGCGAATCCGCGCTGCTGCCGCACGTAGTCTGCCTTGCCGTCCGAGGTTTCGATCGCCACCGGCGTGTACCCCCACTCGGTGAGGTCGTACGGGGAGGCGCGCATGTCGAGCTCGCGGATGTCGCGGGCCAGGGTGAAGCAGTCCAGGAGCAGCTCGCCGGGCACCAGGGGCCCGAGCTTGACGGCCCAGCGGTAGACGTCCATCCCCGCGTGCAGGCAGCCGGGCTGCTCGAATGCGACCTGTCGGTCGCGCGAGAGGGCGTCGCGGTTGCGCGGAACGGCGTCGGGGGTGAAGAAGCGGAACGCGTCGAAGTGCGTGCACCGCAGATCGTGCGCCTCCACGACGGCGTCGGTGCCGGCCTGGCCCAGGCGCAGGGGAGCGGTGTGACGGGCGCTCGGGCTGCGGTACAGCATCGCCCACTCGTGCAGCCCGAAGCATCCGAACACCGCGCTGCGGCCGGCGGTGGCCGACAGCACCCCGCGGATGCTGCGGATCAGGTCGCCTCGCTCGGCGCGGTGGCCCTCGACGTCGACCCGGGCGCTGCCGGGGCCGTTCCCCGGGCGGTACCACCGCCACGCGGTGCGCTCCGGGGCGTCGGCCAGCTCCACGCCACCTCCCGGGTGCCACCGGCGCAGCAGGGCCGGCCGGTACGAGTAGTACGTGAAGAGGAAGTCCTCGACCGGGTGCGTCTGACCACGCGCGGCGCGGGCGCGTCGGCCTGCCGTCAGCGCGTCGGCACGCTCGGCATGGGCATCCACCCGCGCGCGCCAGTCCGCCGCATCCATCACCACGGCGTCCATGGCCAGTGGGTCCATCACCACGGCGTCCACGGCCGGCGGGTCCATCACCACGGCGTCCATGGCCAGTGGGTCCATCACCACGGCGTCCATGGCCACTGGGTCGGAGACGTCGGCGCGCATCCTTCGAGGATAGGCGCCGCACCGGTGCGCACACGGGGCCGGAGACGCGAAAGGCAGGGGATGCCCTGCCACGTCCAGGATATCGCCCGGACGGGGGCTTGCGGCAAGACCCCCGTGTGGGAGCAGGATGGGCGGTCCCGCGCGCCGAACAGGCGCGGGAGAGGACACGGGATGAGTGATGTGATCATCGTCGGCGGGGGGCCGACGGGGATGATGCTGGCCGCCGAGCTGCGACTGCACGGCGTGGAGGTGCTCGTCGTCGAGCGGGACCTGGAGCCCACGCGGCAGGTGCGAGCCTTGGGACTGCACGTGCGGAGCATCGAGCTGATGGATCAGCGCGGGCTCTTGGAGGAGTTCCTGGCGCACGGCACACAGCACCGGATGGGCGGGTTCGTCGCGAGCATCGAGGCGCCCTGGCCGGACGACCTGGACACGGCGCACGGGTACGTCCTCGGCATACCCCAGCCCGTCACCGACCGGCTGCTGACCGCGCACGCGGAGCGCCTCGGCGCGCAGGTGCAGCGGGGCGCGGAGGTGGTGGCTCTCGCACAGGATGCGGCGGGGACGGAGGTGACGCTCGAGGACGGGTCGGTGCTGCGCGGGGGGTTCGTGGTCGGGTGCGACGGCGGGCGCAGCACGGTGCGCCGGCTGCTCGGGCTCGCCTTCGACGGTGAGGCGGCCACCGCGGAATGGCTGCTGGGGGAGATGCGGGTCACCGCCTCGTCCGAAGACATCGCCGCGACCGTGACGGAGGTGCGCCGCATCCATCACGACTTCGGGCTGGGGCCGTCGGGGGAAGGGCTGTACCGTGTGCTCGTCCGGGCCGCCGCCGTCGCCGAGGATCGGACCGCGCCGCCCACGCTGGCGGAGATGAGGCAGCAGCTGCGGGCCTACGCCGGCACCGACTTCGGCGTGCACGACCCGCGCTCGCTGTCGCGTTTCAGCAACGCCACCCGGCTGGCGGAGCGATACCGGGTCGGGCGCGTCCTGCTTGCCGGCGATGCCGCGCACGTGCATCCGCCGCAGGGCGGGCAGGGGCTCAACCTCGGCATCCAGGATGCGGTCAACCTCGGCTGGAAGCTGGCCGCCGAGGTGACCGGCCGCGCGCCGGCGGGGCTGCTGCACAGCTACGAGAGCGAACGCCGTCCGGTCGCCGCCGACGTGCTGGCCACCACCCGCGCGCTGGGGGAGCTGCAGTCCACTGAGCCCGGTCCCCGGGCCGTGCGAGGGCTGCTCACCGAGCTCATGGGCGTCGAGGGGGTCAACCGTCATCTCGTCGGGAAGATCACCGGAATCGGCATCCGGTACGACCTGGGGGAGGGGCCGGACCTCGTGGGGCGGCGCCTCCGCGACGTGCCGTTGGCGCACGGACGCCTGTACGAGCACATGCGGCGAGGGCGGGGGCTGCTGCTGGATCGCACCGGCACGCTCACCGTCGCCGCGGGGTGGGCCGACCGAGTGGATCATGTGGTCCACCACAGCGAGCGGGTGGATGCCGCCGGCGTGCTGCTGCGACCGGACGGCTACGTGGCGTGGGAAGGGGAGGATGAGGCCGGCCTTCGCTCCGCGCTCGAACGGTGGTTCGGCGTACCGCTGCCCTGACGCTCACGCGGCGTCGAGGAAGCTCCGCACGTCCCGGTAGTAGCGCCGCCGCAGCGTCGTGCCCAGGTGACCGGTCCGCGGGTACAGCACCAGCTGCGCGTGCGGGATGCCCTCGGCCGTGCGGCGGAACAGCTCCGCCGAGTAGTAGCGATCGCGCTCGGCGCCGACGATCAGGGTCGGGGCGGCGATCTCGCCCAGCCGGTCGCCGACGTCGAACGTGTCCTCGGCGTCGACGACGGCGAGGAGGTCAGGACCCGAGCGCCCGAACACCCCGCGCCCCATGAGCCACCCCACCGCCCCGAACGCGGCGGCACCCCACGATCCTGCCGCCATCGCGCCGATGCCGGCGGCGCCGGCCCGCCGGGGCCTCCCGGCGCGCACGGCCGCTGCCAGTTCTCGCTGCACGCGGCGGCCCTCGTCGCTCAGCCGGTGCGCCGAGGCGACGACGACGAGGCGCCGGACCAGCTCGGGATGGTCCAGGGCGAGCTGCAGCGCGACGCTGCCGCCGGTGGACACCCCGATGACATCCACCGGCGGCGACAGCTGCGCGCGGATGGCGTCGGCGCCGTCCTGCGCGATGCGGCCGATCGTGGTGGGCGGGACGAGATCCTTGCGCCGGTTCATCCAGATCAGCTCACGGCCCCGGGCCAGCGGTGCCAGCAGCTGCCGCTGCATCCACATGTCCGCACCGGAGGGGAGGTCGGGCGTTCCCGACAATCCGGGGAAGAACACCGTGTGCGCGCCAGCCCCGAGGCGGAAGTACGCCACTCCTGGCGGCCATTCGCCCCGCGCGGTGATGGCGGGTCGCGTCACGGGCGCGTCACTCCTCGACGGGCTCGATCAGCTCAGGGCCATTGTTGCGGACGTTCCCGACAGCTTTGGACACGACGTGGTCCTCGAGGGTGTCTGCGATCGCCGGTGCGGCATCGATCGCGGCGTCCAGGACGTCGCGCACGTTCTCGGTCGAGGGGTCGAGCCACGCGTCCGCATGGTCGGGATCCATGAACAGGGGCATCCGGTCGTGGATCGACCCGAGGTGTCCGATGGAGTCGCGGGTGAGGATCGTGAAGCTCAGCAGCCAGCGGCCGGGGTCATCGTCGGGGACGGCGGGGTTCTTCCACCACTCGTACAACCCCGCGAAGAACATCGGGCTTCCCGCGGCGGGATGGATGAAGTGCGGCACCTTCCCCGTGTCGGTCACCTTCCACTCGTAGTACCCGCTGGCGGGGATCACGGCGCGGCGCTTGTGCAGCGCGCGGCGGAACATCGATTTGTCTTCGAGCTCCTCGCTGCGCGCGTTGAACGCCCGCGCACCGATCTTGGGATCTTTCGCCCACCCCGGAACCAGTCCCCAGCGCGCGGCTTCCAGGCGACGCGTGGGCGGGTCGGTCTTGGCCGAATCCAGCACGATCGCTGCGCGATCGGTCGGGGCGATGTTGTACGACGGCGCGGGCAGATCCTCTGCCTCCGCATCCACCCGGAGTACCCCGACGAGCTCGGAGCCGACGTTCGCCACCACGAATCGACCGCACATGCGTCAACGGTACGCGAGACCGCCGACGTCAGGCGTGCGGGTCGGTGGAGACGATCCCCACGTCCTCCAGCCGCTCCAGCAGGCCCGCTCCGTCGGACTCGGTGACCCACGGCACGTTGGCGGCCGAGTGGTCGTCCACCACCGTGCGGCCACCGGCGAGCACGGCTTCCGTGGGGGAGAGCCGGCGGATCGCCACGGCGGCCACGTGGCCCGGATGTTCGATGGCGAACTTCGTGTAGATCTGGTCGTCGTGCTGGCCGTCGTCGCCGACCAGGAGCCAGCGGATCTGGGGGAACTCCGCCGCCAGACGCTGCAGATTGCTCGACTTATGGTCCTTTCCGCTGCGGAACCACCGGTCGTGCGTGGGCCCCCAGTCGGTGAGCAGGATCGACCCGGGCGGGAAGAGGTGACGACGCAGGAAGCGGATGAGGGTGGGGGCGACGTTCCACGCCCCCGTGGACAGATACAGCACGGGCGTGCCGGGGTTCTCCCGCGTCAGCCGCTCCAGCAGCACTGCCATCCCGGGCACGGGCTGGCGGGCGTGCTCGTCCACCACGAAGGAGTTCCACGCCGCCAGCAGCGGCCGGGGAAGCGCGGTGACCATCACGGTGTCATCGACGTCGGAGACGACGCCGAAGCGCACGTCGGAGGCGACGATGAACACGCGTGTCTCGGCGGGCTCGCTGTCTTCCACCGACATCGTCACGGTCTGCCAGCCGGGGTCCAGGCGAGCGGGGACGACGGTGTCGATGACGCCGCCGCGATCGGCGACGACCTCGTGGGTGGTGCCCTGCACGGTGATGCGCACCTGCGCGTACCCGACCGGGACGGCGACGAAGCTGCGCCAGCCCCGCACGCTGGCGTATTCGCCGGAGGCATCTTTGCGCATCGGTGGGGCGATCAGGACCCGGCCGACCACGCGCACCCAGTCCTCCCCGCCGTAGCCGGGGAAGCCTGTCACCTGCGGGCGCAGCCCCCTCCCGCGCGCGCGACGCTCGCGCCAGGAGTGCAGGCGGCGCTCGAGACGGGCGAGCCAGAGGATCTTGGTGCGTGGGGGCGGGGAGGAGGACATCGTCTCTAGCTTTCCACGTCCTCAGGCTCCGGCTCGTCCAGGTGTCGCCGCTCGAGGCGTTCGATGACTTTCTTGCCGACGAAGACCAGCACGAGGAAGACCACGATCACACCGACGAAGATGTAGCCCGCGGAGTGGAGCGTGTCGGCCAGCTCACGGTACGTCCCCGCCGCCAGAGCCGCAACCGAGATGTACAGCGACGACCAGACCACGCACGCCGGTGCCGTCCACGCGAGGAAGCGCCGGTAGCTGTATCCGCTCATCCCCACCGTGAGGGGAACCAGTGAATGCAGCACCGGCAGGAAGCGCGACAGGAAGATGGCGGGGCCCCCGCGGCGGCGCAGATACCGCTCCGAGCGTTCCCAATTGCGCTCGCCGATCCGCCGGCCCAGCCGGGACGCCCGGATGCGGGGGCCGAGGAAACGGCCCAGGGCGAAGCCGATGCTCTCGCCGATCAGCGCCCCCACCAGCACGGCGACGCCGAGCGCGACGCCCTCGACGACCGACGAGACCGCCGTTGCGGCGACGATGACGATCGTGTCGCCGGGGACGACCAGGCCCACCAGCACGCTGGTCTCGAGCAGGATCGCCAGGCCCGCCACGAGCGTGCGCACGACGGGATCCACGCTCTGCACCACATCGAGCACGTCCGTGAGGATCTCGTTCACGGGTGAGAGCCTAGAGCCGCTCACCCCCTCTAGCCTGAGAGCGTGCTTCCGCCGATTCCCGCCGCGCCCCTCCCACGGTGGGTCGACCCCGCGGCCGCGTTCGCCATGCTCGCGGCCGACCGCTCCCACGTGTTCTGGCTCGACGCCGGCCCCGACGCCCGGACGGGGTGGAGCTGGGTGGGCGCAGGCGACCCCGAAACAGACACGGCCAGGGTGCGATCGGTGGATGCGACGCAGCATCCGAAGATGTCGCCGGCCGGTCCGTTCCTCGGCGGGTGGGTCGGATGGGTGGGCTACGAGGCCGGAGCGGAGGCGGCCGGCGCCCCGGTCCGCGATCGCGGCGACGCGACCCCGGACGAGATGTGGGTGCGAACGGACGAACTGATCGCGTTCGATCACGCCTCCGGGCGGGTGTGGGCGATGTCGGCATCCGGCCGCGCCGAGGCGGTGGTCGACGCTCTGCTGGCGGCGCCTCCGGCCACCACGCCCCCCGCGGCCGACGAGGCCCGGGCCACCGCGCGGCACGCCCCGCGGGAGTACGCCGCGCTGATCGAACGCTGCCGCGACGCCATCCGCGAAGGCGACGCGTACCAGCTGTGCCTGACCACGCGTTTCGAGATCGAGATCGAGGGCGAGTTCGACCCCCTCGCCGTCTACGGGCGTTTGCGTCGGGCGGCACCGTCACACCACGGCGGTCTCCTCCGTTTCGGCGACGTCGCACTGGTGAGCGCCACCCCGGAACGCTTCCTGGAGCTGGCGGAGGGGACCGTGCGCACGCACCCGATCAAGGGCACCCGGCGGCGGGGCGCGGATGCGTCGGCGGATGCGGCCCTTATCGAGGATCTGCGGAGCGATCCGAAAGAGCGCGCTGAGAACGTCATGATCGTGGATCTGATGCGCAACGATCTGTCGCGCGTGTGCGACGCCGCCAGCGTCACGGTCGAACGGCTCCTGGAGGTGGAGACGTATCCGACGGTGCATCAGCTGGTCAGCACGATCGCCGGGACGCTGGAACCCGGTACGACCGTGGGGGACGTCTTGGAAGCGACCTTTCCGGCGGGCAGCATGACGGGGGCACCGAAGCTGTCGGCCATGTCGATCCTCCACGACCTGGAGGGCGGCCCGCGCGGGGTGTTCGCCGGGTGTTTCGGCTGGATCGGCAGCGACGGGTCAGGCGACCTCGCGATGGTCATCCGCAGCATCCTCACCCGCCCCGACGGGGCGTACGTCGGTGCGGGAGGCGGCATCACGTGGCGCTCGCAGGCACAGGCGGAGGTGGCGGAGGTGGCGTTGAAGGCGCGCGCACCGCTGGCCGCGCTGGGTGCGGGGCTGCCCCCCGGCTGGTGAGGACGGCGTTCCGGTAACGTTGACAGAGCGCCTTCGGCGCGAAACCCGACGTTCCAGATTGGCTTCTCCGTGTCCCGAACCACGACCCCCCCGACCGCTGCCGAGAGCGGTGGATTCGACCCGCACGCGATCCAGCGGAAGTGGCAGAACCTCTGGGCCGAGCGCGACCCGTTCCGTGCCGGTGGCGACGAGGATTCCCGCCCGCGCAAGTACGTGCTGGCGATGTTCCCTTACCCGTCGGGCGACCTGCACATGGGGCACGCCGAGAACTACCTCTACTCCGACATCGTGGCGCGGTTCTGGCGTCACCGCGGATACAACGTCCTCAACCCGATCGGGTGGGACTCCTTCGGGCTGCCCGCCGAGAACGCCGCCATCCAGCGCGGCGCCGACCCCGTGAAGTGGACGTACGCGAACATCGCGCAGCAGAAGGCGAGCCTGCACGACTACGGTGTCTCGTTCGACTGGAGTCGCGTGCTGCACACCAGCGACCCCGAGTACTACCGCTGGAACCAGTGGCTGTTCCTGAAGCTCTACGAGCGGGGGCTGGCGTACCGCAAGGAGAGCCCGGTCAACTGGTGCCCGTTCGACCAGACGGTGCTCGCCAACGAGCAGGTCGTGGACGGTCGCTGCGAGCGCTGCGGCAACGAGGTCGTCAAGAAGAAGCTGACCCAGTGGTACCTGAAGATCACCGACTACGCCGACCGCCTGCTGGATGACCTGAACCAGCTGGAGGGCTTCTGGCCGCAGAAGGTCATCCAGATGCAGCGCAACTGGATCGGCCGCTCGATCGGCGCCGACATCGACTTCGAGATCGAGGGCCGGCCGGGCACCGTGACGGTGTTCTCCACGCGTCCCGACACCCTGTACGGCGCGACGTTCTTCGTCGTGGCCCCCGACTCCGATCTGGCCGCCGAGCTGGTGGCGGATGCTTCGCCCGAGGCGCGTATGCGCTTCCAGGACTACCTGGACGGCGTGCGCAAGACCACCGACATCGACCGGCAGTCCAGCGACCGGCCGAAGACCGGTGTCTTCCTTGAGCGCTACGCCATCAACCCCGTCAACGGGGCGCGGCTTCCGATCTGGGCCGCCGACTACGTGCTGGCCGACTACGGGCACGGGGCGGTCATGGCCGTCCCCGCGCACGACCAGCGCGACCTTGATTTCGCGCGCGCGTTCGACCTGCCCGTGACCGTCGTGGTCGACACCACGGCGCCGGTGACCGGTGCCATCCCGGTGATCGAGGTGGACGAGGACGGCGTGCCCATCGATCCGCTCGGCGGGCAGCTGGACGAGGTCCACCCGGCCCGTACGGGCGTGGCGCTCACCGGCGAAGGCCGGATGGTCAACTCCGGGCCGCTGGACGGACTGTCCAAGCGCACGGCGATCGCCAGGGTCATCGACATCCTCCAGGCCAGCGGCCACGGTCGTGCGGCGAAGACCTACCGCCTCCGCGACTGGCTGATCTCCCGCCAACGCTTCTGGGGCACGCCCATCCCGATGATCCACACCGAGGACGGGCGCATCCTGCCGGTACCCGAGGATCAACTCCCCGTGCGCCTGCCCGATGTGGAGGGGCTGGATCTCACCCCCAAGGGCACGTCACCGCTGGGCGCGGCATCCGGGTGGGTGGACACGGTGGACCCCGAGACGGGAGCGCCCGCGCGGCGTGACCCCGACACGATGGACACGTTCGTGGATTCGTCGTGGTACTACATGCGCTTCCTCTCGCCCGGAGATGAGACCCAGCCGTTCTCCAGCCGCGAGGCGGACAAGTGGGGGCCGGTCGACTTCTACATCGGCGGCGTCGAGCACGCGATCCTGCACCTGCTGTACGCCCGGTTCGTGACCAAGGCGATGTTCGACATGGGCATGGTCGAATTCACCGAGCCGTTCTCCAACCTCATCAACCAGGGCATGGTCATCCTGGGCGGCACGAAGATGTCCAAGAGCAAGGGCAACCTCGTGCTGTTCCAGGAGGAGCTGGACACCCACGGGGCCGACGCGCTGCGCGTCGCGCTTGCCTTCGCGGGGCCCGTGGAGGATGACAAGGATTGGGACGACGTCTCCACCACCGGGGCGGCGAAGTTCCTGGCGCGGGCGATGCGTGTCGCGCACGACGTCGACAGCAGCCCCGACGTGGTGTGGGCCGAGGGCGATGCAGCGCTGCGCCGTGTGACCCACCGCCTGCTCGCCGACGCGCCCGGCCTGGTCGAGCAGACCAAGTTCAACGTCGTCGTGGCGCGTCTCATGGAGCTCGTGAACGCCACGCGCAAGGCGATCGACTCGGGCGCCGGCGCGAGCGACCCGGCGGTCCGCGAGGCGGCGGAGGTCACGGCCATGGTGCTCGACCTGTTCGCCCCGCACACGGCCGAGGAGATGTGGGCCGTGCTCGGCTACGAGCCGTTCGTGGGCCTCGCGACGTGGCGCTCGCCCGACCCCACCCTGCTGGTGGAGGAGACCGTCACGACCGTGGTCCAGGTGGACGGCAAGGTGCGTGCCACCCTCGAGGTGCCCGCCCGCATCGATGCTGCCGCACTGGAGGCCCTGGCCCGCGGCGACGCCAAGGTGCAGCGCGCGCTCGGCGAGCGCGAGATCGTCCGTGCGGTCGTGCGCGCCCCGAAGGTCGTCAGCTTCTCCACGAAGTAGCCCCGGCCGGCGGGTCTGAGCACCGGCGTCGCTGCCCTCAGGGGGCGGCGACGCCGGGGATCTGCTCTCCGGAGAGCTCCTCCACGACGCGGACGGCAATGGGCCAATACCTCCCATAGTGCTGAGGGTCGCGGTTGATCTGCGTGCGGTGGGCGATGAGGGTCGGTTCCGTCTGCAGGCGCTCCGGCTCGGGGACTTTCTCGAGCATGGCGGCATAGAAGAGGGTCGCGGCGGTGCGGGCATCGAGGCGCTGTTCGCGGGTCCCCCAGCCGTCCTGCTGCTGGAACAGTCCGATCGACGTCGTGCGCGATCCGTCGGGGTTGGTGACGCCGCTCGTCTCCCAATCGCCGTAGTCGATGTTGCGCAGTGACGACTCACCCATCGCGGTCATGACGGCGATGGCCTGGTCGCGCAGTGACAGGCCCATATCGGCGCCCGCGGCCATGATGGTCGCCGCATTGCCGAGTTGCTCGGCGTCGTACGCCGGGGGCGGTGCCACCGTGAGCGGTACGGCGGTGAAGTCGCCGCCGATCTCGCCCAGGCCCTGCGCGGCGTCCTCGAACGCCTGGACGGCTGTGCCGACCAGGACGGCGACGCCGGCGATCAGCACGACGCAGACCGTGCTGACGATCGAGGTCACCGTGATGCGCGCGCGGCGAGCGCGTCTCGCCCGCGCTGTGCGGCGGCTCCGGCACCGTGTGCGCGTGCGCGCGCGCTTGCGTGCGGCAGCTGAGGAGGAACCCGTGCGCGTCACCCCCGGATTCTCGCATCCTTCGAGGCCTCTCCTCCCCAGTCCGCGTCTCCGGCGCCCCGCTCCACGGGTGGTCCGTCTCACCGCGCTCCGGAGTCGCGCGCGCCCTAGCCTGGCGCATGTGGAGTCGGGACATGAGCGAGGCCGGGCCCGCCGGCGGCTGGGCGCGGGAGCAGCCATCGTCCTGGTGCTGGCGGTGTTCGCCGTGACCGTCGGCATCGGCATCGTCCGGGGCGCGTCGGGCGCCGCCGAGACCGTGCCGCTCGCCTCCGAGCCCCCGTCCTCGCCGTCTGCCTCGGCCGTCGTCTACGTCCATGTCGCCGGGGCGGTCGGCGCACCCGGGCTGTACGCCCTGCAGCCGGACGCGCGGGCCGTCGACGCGATCGCCGCTGCCGGCGGCTTCGCGCCCGACGCCGACCGCGGTGCCGTCAACCTCGCGCGGGCCGTGCAGGACGGCGAGCAGATCGTCGTGCCCGTCGCGGGTGCGATGCCGGACCCGGCCGCGGCGTCACCGGTGGATCCGATGGTCGACCTCAACACCGCGGATGCGGCGGCGCTGGAGGAGCTCCCCGGTATCGGGCCGGCGTTGGCCGACCGCATCCTCACCTGGCGTGAGGAGAACGGGCGATTCGCGAGCGTCGAGGACCTTCTGGCCGTGCCCGGGATCGGCGAGAAGCTCCTCGCGGGCCTGCGTGAGCAGGTGCGGGTGTGAACGCTCGGCGCGGGGTGCGCGTGGTGCCGCTGGCAGCGACGGCGTGGGCGGCCGCGGTGTTCGCGGTCCTCGCCCCGCCGTGGGCGGGCTCGGTGGCGGTCATCCTGTGCGCCGGCGCGGCGACGGTGGTCACCGGGATGCTCGTGACCACCCGGGCGCGCGCAGGATGGGGCGTGGTGGCGGTGTGCCTTGCCGTCGGTGGTGCGGTGTGCGCGCACGTCGGCATCGTGCAGCCCGCGCGAGCGGAGGCGCGCTCGGTCGCGGAGCCGGGGCGCGCGGTCGACGTGGAGGCCACCGTGACGGGCCGGCTCGACCCTTCCTCGTCCGGGGATGTGTGGTTCGACGCGACCGCCCGCACCATCCGCGCCGGCGCCGAGGCGGTCTCCGGTGCGGCCACGGTGCGCCTGGGGGTGCCGGCGGCGGATGCGGCGTCGCTCGCGGGCGTCGACCTCGGGGCGCGCATCCGTGTTCGGGGCGTCCCGCTTCCTCCCGAAGCCGGGGAGCGGGAGGTCGCCGTCATCCGTGCGTCCGCACCCGTGGAGGTGGTGGACCCGCCCGCGGGGATCTGGGCGCCGCTCGCACAGCTGCGCCGCGGCCTGGCGGATGCGGCTGCACGTCTTCCGCCGCCCGGGGCGGCACTGATCCCCGGTCTGGCCCTCGGCGACACCGCGGCGGTGGACGCCACGCTGGAGGAGTCGATGCGCAGCGCCGCGCTGACGCATCTGACCGCCGTCTCCGGCGCCAACTGCGCGATCGTGGTCGGGCTGGCGTTCGGCGTCGCGGCACTGTGCGGGGCTCGCCGCGGGGCGCGCGTTGCCGCGGGCCTCGGCGCGCTCGGCGTGTTCGTTCTGCTCGTGACCCCCGAACCCAGTGTCGTGCGCGCGGGTGCGATGGCCTCGATCGCGATGCTCGCGGTGGCACTGGGGCGTGCCGGCTCGGGCCTGGCGGTCCTGAGCGTCGCTGTCGCGGCGCTGCTGATGATCGATCCGTGGCTCGCTCTCACATGGGGCTTCGCCCTCTCGGTGGTCGCAACCGCCTCGCTGCTCGTGCTCGCCGGTCCCCTCGCCGCAGTCCTGGGTCGGTGGATGCCGCGGATGCTTGCGCTGGCCATCTCCGTTCCGCTCGCGGCGCAGCTGGCATGCGGGCCTCTCCTCATCGTGCTCGATCCGCACGTGGCGATCCTGGGCGTCCCGGCGAACATGCTCGCCGGACCCGCTGCGCCACTGGCGACGGTCGCCGGGCTCCTGGCGTGCGTGGCGGCGCCCCTGCCCCTGGTGCAGGACGGCCTGGTGGCCATCGCCTGGCTTCCGGCTGCGTGGATCGCCGGTATCGCCGACACGGTCGCCGCGCTGCCGGCCCAGCGACTGCCCTGGCCCGAGGGGGTACCGGGAGCCGTGGCGCTGGCTGTCGTGTGCAGCGCCCTGATCGCGGCTCTCCTGGTGCCTCCGGGCACGAAGGGCCGACGCATCCTGCGCGGCGCGAGCGTCGCGGTCGTCACAGCGACGCTCGGTTGGGGTGCGGGGCAGGCGGCGCTGGTGGGCGTCGCCGCGCCGTGGACCGTTCCGGCCGCATGGCAGATCGCGATGTGCGACGTGGGCCAGGGGGATGCCGTGCTGGTGCGCTCGGAGTCCTCCGTCGCGCTGATCGACACCGGGCCCGATCCCGCCCTCCTCCGGCAGTGCCTGGACCGATTCGGCATCGCGCGTCTCGACCTGCTCGTCCTCACGCACTTCGACGCCGACCACGCCGGGGGAGTGGAGGCGGTGATCGGCCGGGTCGCCCGCGTGTGGCACGGCCCGCCCGACACCGACGGGGCCCGCACGCTGGCCCGGCTGGAGGCGGGCGGAGCCGCGCGCCGGCAGGTGCTCACCGGCGACGCCATACCGCTGGGCACCGCCGCCGTGCGCGTCCTGTGGCCCGCGGCATCCGTGCACGAGGCCGGGAACGACGCGAGCATCGCCATCGAGGTGCGCGACGGCGGCGTGCCGCCGATCCTGCTGCTCGGCGACCTCTCGGCCGAACCGCAGGCCCGCATGCGGGCGAGTGCATCATCGCGGGACTACGCCGTGGTCAAGGTCGCCCACCATGGCAGCGCCGACCAGGATCCCGCTCTCTACGACGCGGTCGATGCCGAACTCGCGCTCATCCCGGTCGGACGGGACAACGACTACGGACATCCTCGGGACAGTCTCCTCTCAGTGCTGCGTGCCGGTGGCACGCGCGTGGCCCGCACCGATGTGGATGGAACCGTGGCGGTGTGGCAGGAGGACGGTGGGCTCCGGCTGTGGCGGGAGCGGAGCGTCGCAGACGGTCATTAGGCTGGAGACATGGCCTCGACATCCCGGCGCAGCGCGCCCGCCAAGGCGCGCTCGGCGATCCCGCAGGTGTCGTGGCGCGATCCGCAGCCCGCGCCGATCGTGCTGGTCTCGGGGCCGGAGGAGATCTGCGCCGAGCGGGCCACCGCCGGCATCCGGGAGTACCTGAAGGCCGAGGATCCCAGCCTCGAGGTCACCGATCTGCGCGCGGATGATTACGCACCCGGAACCCTCCTCGCCGTCACATCGCCCTCGCTGTTCGGCGAGCCTCGTCTGGTCCGCGTATCGGGTGTGGAACGGTGCTCCGACGCGTTCCTCGCCGAAGCCGTGGGCTACCTCGCCCAGCCGCAGGAGGGTGCCACCGTCATCCTGCGGCACACGGGAGCGAGCGTGCGCGGCAAGAAGCTCCTCGACGCCATCCGCGCCGGCGAGGGCGGGGGCATCGAGATCGCCTGCCCGGCGATCAAACGGGATTCGGACCGCTACGACTTCGCGGCGGGGGAGTTCTCCGCCGCGCGCAAGCGGATCGCGCCGACGGCGCTGCGTGCGCTGGTGTCGGCCTTCGCCGACGACCTCACCGAGCTGGGCTCTGCGTGCCAGCAGCTCATCGCCGATGTGCCCGGCGATATCGATGACCGGATCGTCGAGCGGTACTACGGCGGGCGCGTGGAGACCTCCGCGTTCACCGTCGCCGATTTCGCGATCGCCGGACGATACGGGGATGCGCTGCTGGCGCTGCGCCACGCGCTCGCATCGGGCTCGGACCCCGTGCCCCTCGTCGCGGCCGTGGCATCCAAGCTTCGCACCATGGCCCGCGTGGCCGGGAGCCGCGAACCCTCCCGGGCGCTTGCCGCGCGCCTGGGCATGAAGGACTGGCAGGTCGATCGCGCCCGCCGCGACCTCGTCGGATGGTCGCAGGTGACCCTGGGCATGGCGATCCACGCCACCGCGCGGGCGGATGCCGAGGTCAAGGGCGCCTCGCGCGACCCCGTGTTCGCGCTGGAGCGGATGATCACCGTGATCGCCACCCGGGCGCCGTTCGCGGCCTGAACCTCCGCGGCCTGGATGCGCCCGGGCACGACGAAGGCCCGTCCCGCGAACGGGACGGGCCTTGATCGTGGTCTTAGAGGGCTGCGACCTTCTTGGCGATGGCCGACTTGCGGTTCGCCGCCTGGTTCTCGTGGATGACGCCCTTGCTCACGGCCTTGTCGAGCTTCTTGGTCGCCGTGACCAGTGCCTTCTGCGCGGCGGCCTTGTCGCCGGCGGCGATGGCCTCGCGCGTACGACGCACTTCGGTCCTCAGCTCGCTCTTGACGGCCTTGTTGCGCGCACGCGCCTTCTCGTTGGTCTTGTTGCGCTTGATCTGCGACTTGATATTCGCCACGTTCGACGGTCTTTCGTTCGGAGTGATCTGGTCAATGCCGCGAGACAAGAGAGGGGTGTCGCACGGCGGTCGTGAGGGTGGGAACCCACACGCAAGCCAATCACCGAGTCTATCAGTCTTGCTCGATGGTCGTGATCGCGAGGTTCAGCACCGCGTTGAAGACCTCCGGGCGCATCGCGGAGACCAGGTGTGTGGTGCGCGGGACGACGATCAGTTCGGCGTCGGGGGCGACCTTGCGGAACAGCCGCTCGTTGATCCGGAGCTGGTCGTACTGACCGTTGACGAACCACACGGGCACGCGGATGCGTCGGAGCGCCGTCAGCAGATCCAGCACCGACAGGCTCGCCATCGCGGCGTCCTGGGCGTCGAACGCGTAGCCGCCGGCGCCGAAGTCGTCCCGCGTCTCGGCGGGGAGCGTCTTGCCCAGCATGTACTTCGTGATCTTGATGCCGCGGCCCGGCAGCGCGTCGAAGCCCCGCGCGATCATCCGGTAGGCGGCGAGCCCCACGCCACGTGGGATGGCGGTGCAGGATGCGGCGACGAGACCGGCGACCGGCGGCGCATCGGCCGCCCCGGCGTACTCGATCGTCAGGAGCCCGCCCATCGAGTGCCCGACCAGCAGGACGGGCCCGTGCTCGGCAGCGGCACGGACGGCGGAGTCGATGGCGGCGAAGGCGCCCTCGAGGCTGAACGTCTCGCCGAGGCGCGATCCGTGCCCGGGCAGGTCGACGGCGGTCACAGGGATGCCGCGTTCTCGGAGGTACGCCACCTGCGCGCGCCACATGGTGGCCGACGTCCGGATGCCGTGCACGAGCACCACCTGGACCGTCATGCCGTCCAGCCTAACCACGCCCCGCGCGCCCCTCGAATGTGCATCGAGTCGGCGAGAGTGCACCGAATCCGGTGCACTCTCGCCGAGTCGATGCACTCTCGGCGTGGCGCCCGGTGGACGGGCTGCGGCGCCTGCCCGTTCCTCAGGCGCCGCCCCCGTAGAATCGACGGGACATGTCACCCCGTGCCCTGAAGCCTCTCGAGCCGTCTGCGACCCCTCCCGAGCTGATCCGCAACTTCTGCATCATCGCCCACATCGACCACGGCAAGTCGACGCTGGCCGATCGGATGCTGCAGATCACCGGCGTCGTCGCCGACCGCGACATGCGCGCCCAGTACCTGGACCGCATGGACATCGAGCGCGAGCGCGGCATCACGATCAAGAGTCAGGCCGTGCGCATGCCGTGGGCCTCCGCCGCCGAGACGTACGCGCTGAACATGATCGACACCCCGGGTCACGTCGACTTCACCTACGAGGTGAGCC
Source organism: Microbacterium lushaniae (assembly GCF_008727775.1). Taxonomy (NCBI): domain Bacteria; kingdom Bacillati; phylum Actinomycetota; class Actinomycetes; order Micrococcales; family Microbacteriaceae; genus Microbacterium; species Microbacterium lushaniae. The sequence goes on along the minus strand of NZ_CP044232.1, from coordinate 1,950,367 downwards.
GGTCGCTGGCCGCCTGCGAGGGCGCGATCCTGCTCGTCGACGCCGCGCAGGGCATCGAGGCGCAGACCCTGGCGAACCTGTATTTGGCGCTGGAGAACGATCTGCACATCATCCCGGTGCTGAACAAGATCGACCTCCCCGCCGCCGACCCGGAGAAGTTCGCCGCCGAACTGGCCGGCCTCATCGGCGGCCGCCCGGAGGACGTGCTGCGGGTCAGTGGCAAGACGGGCCAGGGCGTGGAAGAACTGCTGGACCGGATCGTCGAGGAGATCCCCGCGCCCCGCGGTGACGCCGACGCGCCCGCGCGCGCCATGATCTTCGACTCGGTGTACGACGCCTACCGCGGTGTCGTCACCTACGTGCGCATGATCGACGGCGCACTGGAACCGCGCGAGCGCATCCAGATGATGTCGACGAAGGCCACCCACGAGCTGCTCGAGATCGGGGTCTCCAGCCCGGAGCCGGTGCCCTCGCGCGGGCTCGGCGTCGGCGAGGTCGGGTATCTCATCACGGGCGTGAAGGACGTGCGCCTGTCGAAGGTCGGCGACACGATCACGACGGCGCGCAAGCCCGCCACCCAGGCTCTGCCGGGCTACACCGACCCCAAGCCGATGGTGTTCTCCGGGATCTACCCGATCGACGGCAGCGACTACGGCGACCTCCGCGAGGCGCTGGACAAGCTGAAGCTGTCGGATGCGTCGCTCCACTACGAACCGGAGACCTCGGTCGCGCTCGGCTTCGGGTTCCGCTGCGGCTTCCTGGGTCTCCTGCACCTGGAGATCATCACCGAGCGGCTGTCCCGTGAGTTCGATCTCGACCTCATCACCACCGCACCGTCGGTGACGTACGAGGTCACCACCGACACCGGCGAGACGATCTCGGTGACCAACCCCAGCGAGTATCCGGATGGGCGCGTCGCAGAGGTGTCCGAGCCCATCGTGAAGGTCGGCATCCTCCTGCCCAAGGACTACGTGGGCACCGTGATGGAGCTGTGCCAGTCGCGTCGCGGCTCGCTGCTCGGCATGGACTACCTCAGCGAGGACCGCGTGGAACTGCGGTACATCATGCCGCTCGGCGAGATCGTCTTCGATTTCTTCGACCACCTGAAGAGCCGGACGCAGGGATACGCCAGTCTCGACTACGAACCGGCCGGCCAGCAGACGGCCGACCTCGTGAAGGTCGACATCCTGCTGCAGGGCGAAGCGGTCGACGCGTTCTCCTCGATCGTGCACCGTGAGAAGGCCTACGCGTACGGCACGATGATGACCGAGCGCCTGCGCAAACTCATTCCGCGGCAGCAGTTCGAGGTCCCCATCCAGGCGGCCATCGGTGCGCGGATCATCGCCCGCGAGAACATCCGCGCCATCCGCAAGGACGTGCTGGCCAAGTGTTACGGCGGCGACATCACCCGCAAGCGCAAGCTCCTCGAGAAGCAGAAGGAGGGCAAGAAGCGCATGAAGATGGTCGGCCGCGTCGAGGTGCCCCAGGAGGCGTTCATCGCCGCGCTCTCCGGCGACGTCGAGGGCAAGCAGAAGTAGGCGCGCGAAGGCCGCGACGTCACGCCGCGGGCGTCCGGAACGCCTTGACCAGGCGAGCCGCCTCGCTCCGGTCGCCCCCGACGACGACGCCGCCGTCGTGCTCGGCGGCGGCAAGCGACGTCGTGCCGAAGAGCACCTCGCTCCACGCGGTCGCGTCGGCGCGGATGCTGGTGCGCGCTGCCGCGGGGAGTCCCGGCGTCACCGTGAGTCGCCCGTCGTCGGAATCGACCGTGTAGGGGAACGAGGGCGGATCGGAGAGCCGTCCGTCGTGCAGTGTGAGGGCGAGGGCGGGGCCGCTCGACCATCCGGGTGGTGCCATGGTGCGCATCGCCAGCGCCACGCCGTCCGGGGTCATCCCGCCGGCGGTCTCGGGGGAGGGGCCGGCGGAGTACCATCGGCCGAGCGACTCCAAGACCGACTCGAGCCCGCGCCCCCACGGCGTGGCCTGGTAGGCGCGCGTGCGACCGAGGTCGCTCAGCACGACCGGTTCGACGACCCCGGCGGCCTGCAGTGTCCGCAGGCGCTCGCTCAGCACGCTCGGGGTGATGCCCCGCACCGAGGCGAGCAGGTCGGCGAAGCGCTTGGGGCCGAGGACCACCTCGCGCGCGATGACGAGCGACCACCGATCGCCCACGACGTCCAGCGCGTTCGCCGCGCGGCAGGCATCGCCGTGCTCGGCGTAGGTGTGCTTGATCGGCACGTCGGCCCGCCCTTCAGCAATGTTCGCCGCAATCTTTACACGACTGCGCGATAGGTTTAGCGTACCGCGCATGGACACTCACCGCACACCGCTGCCACCGATCGTCGACGGCGAGGAGTGGGACCGCCGACGCGCCGTCCTGCTCGCGCGCGAGAAGGCGCACACTCGCGAGGGCGATGCGATCGCCGCGGAGCGCCGAAGGCTCCCCATGACGGAGATCGACCCCGTGGCCCTGATCGGGCCGAACGGCGCGACCTCGCTCCTGGACATCTTCGACGGCCGCGACGAACTCGTCGTCTACAAGCACATGTGGTTCGACGGGCAGCCGTTCGAAGAGCAGTGCGAGGGCTGCACGATCAGCATCTGGGACTTCCAGGATGCGGTCTACCTCCGCGAGGCCGGCGTCTCCTTCGCCGTCTTCACGGAGGGCCCCTACGAAGAGGTCGCGCCGTTCCGCGAGTTCATGGGCTACACGCATCCGTGGTACTCCACTCGCGGCATCACCGATCCCGCGATCGCGGGGGGTGGTGGCATCTCGAGCTACCTGCGCGTCGGTGGCCGCGTCTTCCTCACGTACGAGACGTACGGCCGCGGGGTCGAGACGATCATGAGCTCGCTGCACCTGCTCGACCTGACGCCCTACGGACGCCGTGAGGCGTGGGAGGACTCGCCCGAGGGCTGGCCTCAGATCGCGCCGTACTCGTTCTGGCGCAGAGACGGCCGTCCGACGGCGCAGTGGACGCGGCCGGGAGCGACCGCCGTGCACAGTCACGAGCACGCGCACGTTCATCAGTGACGCCCCTCGGGGTGCGGCCGCAGACATCACTCGGCAACGCGAAGTAGCCTGGAAGGCATGCGCCGCGGGACTTTTCGAGATGAGACGGTGGACTATGCCGCCGTGGGGGCCACGCAGGCGCCCGACCTCCTCCAGTACCCGCCGGAGCGCTCGATCCCCGCGGAGGAGAGCTGGCGGATCGGCAGCGGCGAAGAGCGCTTCACCACCGCGAGCGAGGCCCTGCTGTCGTGGGCTGCACAGCGGGAAGGCGGCCTGACCATCACCGATGTGCGCCCAGCTCCCGGCCCGATGTACTCGGGTGTCGGATACGACGCCGAGGGCAACCCGATCGCACCCAGTCGCCTTGAGTCCGAGCAGCGGTTCGACGCGGAGGGCATGCCGTTCGTGGCCCCGGGGACGACCGTCCGCCTGCACGGACGCGTGCGCCGTCTGCGCGCCGACGCCGAACTCCGCGTGATCTCGGTCGTCGAGGAGCCCCGCCGCGTCGGGTTCATCCTCGGAACCGTGGGGAATTCGGTCGTCAGCGGGGAGGAGTTCTTCCTGCTGGAGTGGCGTGACAACGACGAGGTGTGGTTCACCGTGCGCGCCTTCGACGCACCCGCCGCGCTGATCTACCGCCTGTATCCCCGGCTCATCCGCCACCGCCGGCGCGACCTCTTCCAGCGTTATCTGCGCGCGATCTCGCCGCTGTACGCCACGTCGTCCTGATGGGCGCTGCCCTTCCTCTCGGCGACCCGGCACCGGCCGACGGCGCGCTCCCACTCGACGTGCGCACCGATGCCGGCGTCGACTTCGGCGTATACCTGCACGTGCCCTTCTGCCGCGTGCGGTGCGGGTACTGCGACTTCAACACGTACACCTCCTCCGAGTTGCGAGGCGCGCGTCAGGACCAGTACGCCGACACGCTGCTGCGTGAAATCGAACTGTCGGTCGGCGTGATGGCGGCGGCCGGCCCGCTGCGGGCCGCATCCACCGTCTTCCTCGGCGGCGGCACGCCCACCCTCCTGCCCGCGGGCGACCTCGCGCGGATGCTCGACGGCGTGCGCGATGCGTACGGCCTCGTTCCCGGGGCCGAGGTGACGGTGGAGGCCAACCCCGACACCGTGACGGATGCGGTGGCCGCCGAACTGGCCGCGGCCGGGGTGACCCGCATGTCGATCGGAATGCAGTCCGCCCGCCCGCACGTGCTGGCGGCACTTGACCGCACGCACGACCCCGCCAACGTGCGCACCGCGGTCGCCGCCGCGCGTGCGGCCGGCCTGGATGTGAGCGTCGATCTCATCTACGGCACACCGGGGGAGTCGCTGGAGGACTGGCGCGCCTCGCTCGAGGAGGCGATCTCGCTCGGACCCGATCACCTGTCGGCGTACGCGCTCATCGTGGAGGACGGGACGAAGCTGGCCCGCCAGATCCGCCGCGGAGAGCTGGCCGAACCCGACGACGACCTCGAAGCCGACATGTACGAGCTCGCCGACGACATGCTCGGCGCCGCCGGACTGCAGTGGTACGAGGTCTCCAACTGGGCGCGTGGGCCCGAGCACCGCTCCCGTCACAACCTCGCTTACTGGCGCGGCGCCGACTGGTGGGGCTACGGCCCCGGCGCGCACAGTCACGTCGCGGGGCTGCGGTGGTGGAACGTGCGTCACCCCGCCGCTTACGCCGCGCGGCTCGCGCAGGGCGCCTCGCCGGCGGCGGGGCGGGAACGGCCGGATGCGGCATCCCGGCGTCTGGAGGAGGTCCTGCTGCGCTCGCGCATCCGCGAGGGCTACCCCGTCGCGGAGCTGCTCGCGGAGGGGCGGCACGCGGTGGCAGGGCTCGTGGCGGACGGCCTCGTCGAGGGAGCGGACGCGGTGCGCGGCCACATCGTGCTCACGCGGCGCGGGCGGCTGCTGGCCGACGCGGTCGTCCGCACCCTCACGCAGTGAGCCTCGGCGGCCGTTCGGACTTCTCCGCTAGAATTGGCACTCAGAGTGTATGAGTGCCAGCGCCTGGAAAGGAGTGCCATGGTCACCGAACGCGGGCTCCAGGTGCTGCGGGCCATCGTGCAGGACTTCGTCGACACGAGAGAACCGGTCGGCAGCAAGGCGATCGTCGAGCGGCACGCGTTCGGCGTATCGGCGGCGACCATCCGCAACGACATGGCGCTGCTGGAGGATGAGGAGCTGATCATCGCTCCCCACACCTCCTCCGGGCGCGTTCCCACCGACAAGGGCTACCGCGTCTTCGTCGACCACCTGGCGGAGCTGCGCCCGCTCTCGGCTGCGCAGCGTTCGGCGATCGTGTCGTTCCTCGACGACTCGGGCGACCTCGACGACCTGCTCGGCCGCACCGTGCGCGCTCTGACGCGCCTCACGGGCCAGGTCGCGATGGTGCAGTACCCCTCGTTCGCGACGGCGAACGTCACCCACGTCGAGCTCGTCAGCCTGGGCGGCGGCCGCATGCTCGTGGTCGTCGTCACCGACACGGGTCGCGTGACGCAACGGATGGCGTTCTCTCGCGAGGAGCCCACCGAGTCCGATCTGGCCCAGCTGCGCAGCCGGATCGGAGGCCTCGTCGTGGGGCACTCGGTGCGCGATGCGTCCGAGCGCCTGGCCACGATCCTCAGCGGCAGCTCGCCCGCTGCCGGCGGCGTCGACGCCATGGCGCAGCCGATCCTGCGGGTGCTGGCGGAGGAGCTCGAGGAGTTCCGGCAGGACCGGCTCGTCATGGCCGGTGCGGCGACGCTCGCGCGCCGAGAATCCGACTTCCGCGGCAGTATCTACCCGCTCCTGGAGGCGATCGAGGAGCAGGTGACGCTGCTGCGCCTGATGAGCGAGATGGTCGCCGACGAGCAGGGTCTGTCGGCGAGCATCGGACGTGAGAACGAGCCGTTCGGCCTGACCGAGGCATCCGTGCTCGTGAGCGATTACGACGCGCCGGCCAGCGGTGCCCGGGTCGGGCTGCTCGGTCCCACCCGGATGGACTATCCCTCCAACCTCGCGGCGGTCCGCGCCGTCGCGCACTATCTGACCCGGATGCTCGAAGAGGACGAGAACAGCCGCTGAGGCGCATCCGGTCTACGAACGATCCCGCCGAGAGCGGGCAGGAAGGCGACTGTGGCTGACCATTACGAGGTCCTTGGCGTCGCGCGCGACGCGTCACCCGACGAGATCAAGCGTGCGTACCGGCGACTGGCACGAGAACTGCATCCCGACGTCAATCCCGGCGAGGATGCGGCGGAGCGCTTCAAGCTCGTCACGCACGCGTACGACGTGCTCAGCGACCCGGATCAGCGCCGCCGGTACGACATGGGCGGCGACTCGAATCCGTTCGCCGGCGCGGGAGGGGCCGCAGGCTTCGGCGGCTTCAGCGACATCTTCGAGACCTTCTTCGGCGGTGCCGGCGGCGGGCGCGCCGGGCGTCCCCGGTCGCGGCGCGAGCGCGGGCAGGATGCGCTGGTGCGCGTCAACCTGGAGCTCGGCGACATCGTGTTCGGCACGCACCGCGACCTCGAGGTCGACACCGCCGTGCTGTGCGAGACGTGTCAGGGCTCGTGCTGCCAGCCCGGCACGTCCGAGGTGACGTGCGACATCTGCCACGGCAGCGGCAACGTCCAGCGCACCGTGCGGAGTCTCCTCGGCAACGTCGTGACGTCCCAGCCGTGCACCACGTGCCAGGGCTACGGGACGACCATCCCGTACCCGTGCGCGACCTGCCAGGGCCAGGGCCGCGTCCGCGCGCGCCGCACCGTGTCGGTGGACATCCCCGCCGGCGTGGAGACCGGCCTTCGCCTCCAGCTCCCCGGCTCGGGCGAGGTCGGCCCCGCGGGCGGCCCGAACGGCGACCTGTACCTGGAGATCCACGTCGCCGCGCACGAGGTGTTCAGCCGCGAGGGCGATGACCTGCTGGCGACCCTGGAGGTGTCGATGCCCGACGCCATCCTGGGCACCGAGACGACGATCGAGGCTCTGGACGGCGAGGTGGAGCTGGAGGTGCGTCCCGGTGTGCAGTCCGGTGACGTCCTGACCATCAAGGGCCGCGGCATCACGCCGCTGCGCGGCACGCAGCGCGGAGACCTGCGGGTGGGCGTGCATGTGGTGACCCCCACCCGCCTGGACGGCAAGGAGCGGGCCCTCATCGAGGAGTTCGCCCGCCGCACGAAGGCGCCGGGGCCGCACCTGGCGGAGTTCCATCAGGGGCTGTTCGCGAAGCTGCGCGACCGGTTCCGGAACGGCTGACCCGTGGCGCTGCACTTCCTCGCCGACACCGCGTCCACCGCGCAGCCCGGCGATGACGTGGTGCTCAGCGGAGCCGAGGCACACCACGCCGCGAACGTCCGGCGCCTGCGTGCGGGGGAGACGGTGACCGTGGGCGACGGCCGCGGAGTGTGGCTGGAGGGTGCAGCGACGCAGGTGTCTGCGCGGGAGGTGGTCGTGCGCGTCGCGACGCGCACGACGGTGGATGCGCCCACCCCGCAGCTGATCCTCGTGCAGGCCCTCGCGAAGGGTGACCGCGACGAGCTCGCGGTGCAGGCGGCCACCGAGCTCGGCGTCGACCGCATCATCCCGTGGCAGGCCGAGCGCAGCGTGTCTCGCTGGGACGGCAAGGCCGACAAGGCCCTCGCCCGCTGGCGCACCATCGTGCGGGAGGCCGCCAAGCAGGCCCACCGCGCGTGGCTGCCCGAAGTGGCGGAGCCCGTCGACACCGCCGGGCTCACGCGGCTGATGCCGGGGGTTCGGATGCTGGTGCTCGAGCCGTCGGCGACACAGCCGCTGACCGCTTTGGACCTCGGCGCCGATTCCCGCGGAATCGCTCTCGTGGTCGGTCCCGAAGGCGGTGTGTCGCCGAACGAGCTGTCGGCGCTGTCGACCGCCGGCGCGGAGCCGGTGCGCCTCGGGACGACGGTGCTTCGGACCTCGACCGCGGGCGCGGCGGCCCTGTCGGTCGCCAACGTCGCGCTCGGCCGCTGGTGACACCGGTCTCCTGATCGCCTACCCGCCCCGTCGGCAGCGGGGTCGCGAGGGGCTCGCCTCGTAGGGGTGGCCGGTGAATAGACTGGACCTATGAGCGAACCATCGATCTTCACGCGCATCCTCGAGGGCGAAATCCCCGGCGAGATCATCGCGGAGACCGAGAACGCCTTCGTCATCCGCGACATCGCACCCAAGGCTCCCGTCCACCTGCTGGTGATCCCCAAGTCGAGCGAGTACCGCAACGTCGTCGAACTGGCCGCCGGTGACCCGAGCCTCCTCGCCGAGATCGTGGGCCTTGCCAACAGCGTCGCGGCCGAGCACGCGGGGGGCGACTTCCGCCTCGTGTTCAACACCGGACCCAAGGCGGGGCAGACCGTCTTCCATGTCCACGCGCATGTGCTCGGCGGCGACCTGGATGAAGCGAGCCTCGGTGCCTGACGATTCCGACGTCGCCGTCGATCACGTCTACGCGGACGGCGTGGCGATGGTGCAGCTCCTCGGCCCGCAGGACCGGCTGCTGCGTGTCGTGGAGAAGGAGCATCCCGACGTGGACGTGCACGTGCGCGGGAACGAGATCACGCTCACCGGGCCCCGCGAGGCGGTCGCTCGCGCGCGCTCCCTCGTGGACGAGCTCCTGGCGATGACCAAGGCGGGACACGGTCTCGACCCCACCGACGTCTCCAGCTCCAGCCGCATCCTGCGCAGCAGCGCCGAGGCCGGTGGCGGTCCGCGCCCCTCCGAGGTGCTCGGGGAGGCGATCCTCTCTTCGCGCGGCAAGGTCATCCGGCCCAAGACGCTCGGCCAGAAGGCGTATGTGGACGCCATCGACGAGAGCACCATCGTCTTCGGGATCGGGCCGGCCGGTACGGGGAAGACGTATCTCGCGATGGCCAAGGCAGTCCAGGCGCTCCAGCGCAAAGAGGTCAGCCGCATCATCCTCACCCGGCCCGCCGTCGAAGCCGGCGAGCGGCTCGGGTTCCTTCCCGGCACGCTCACCGACAAGATCGACCCCTACCTGCGACCGCTCTACGACGCCCTCAACGAGATGATCGACCCCGAGATCGTGCCGAAGCTCATGGCAACGGGCACGATCGAGGTCGCACCGCTGGCCTACATGCGCGGGCGCACGCTCAACGATTCGTTCGTCGTGCTCGACGAGGCGCAGAACACCACGCCCGAGCAGATGAAGATGTTCCTCACGCGTCTGGGCTTCGGCACGCGGATGGTCGTCACCGGCGACATCACGCAGGTCGACCTGCCCCAGGGCACGTCCGGTCTGCGCCTGGTCACCCGCATCCTCTCCAGCGTCGACGACATCCACTTCGCCTACCTCACGAGCGACGACGTGGTGCGGCACACACTCGTCGGCCGCATCGTCGACGCGTACAGCGAGTACGACGAGAAGCGCCTGGTCGCCAAGCGCGAGCGCGACGAGGCCGGCGAGTTCGCCAATCGCGCCGAGCGCCGCGCCGGCCGCACCGGCGGGCCGCGCGACCACATGCCGAGGCGAGGCCGATCATGACCATCGAGATCAACAACGAGTCCGGCGTCGAGGTGGACGAGAAGGTGCTGCTGCGCCTCATGGAGTACAACCTCGACGAACTGCACGTCAGCCCCGACGCCGACGTCGCCATCGTCCTGGTCGACGAAGGCGCCATGGAGGCTCTGCACGTGCAGTGGATGGACGAGCCCGGTCCCACCGACGTGCTGAGCTTCCCCATGGACGAGCTGCGCCCCGGCACCGAAGACATGCCCACACCGGCGGGGCTCCTGGGCGACATCGTGCTCTGCCCGCAGGTGGCCGAGGCGCAGGCGGTCGCCGCCAAGCACTCGACCCAGGACGAGCTCATCCTCCTCACCACGCACGGCCTGCTCCACCTCCTGGGGTTCGATCACGCGGAGCCGGCCGAGGAGCGGGAGATGTTCGCGCTGCAGAAGGACCTCATCGTGGGCTTCCAGTCGGCTGAACGCCGCCGTCGCGCATGACCGAAGCGCTCCTGCTCGTCGGCGCGCTCCTCCTGGTCGCCTTCGGCGGGCTCATGGTCGCGGTGGAGGCGGCGCTGGGCGTGACGTCGCGCTCCGACCTGGCCGACCTGGCCGCCGAGGGGCGCAGCGCCACCTCCCTGCGCCGGATCGCGGCAGACCCCGACGCGCACGCCAACGCCGTCTCGTTCATCCGCGTCCTGGCCGAGACCAGCGCGGCCGTGCTGGTGACGGTGGCGTTCGTGCTGCTGTTCGACAACCTCTGGTGGGCGACGCTGGCAGCGGCGGTCATCATGACCGCGATCTCCTTCGTCGCGGTCGGGGCCAGCCCGCGCTCGGTGGGCCGCCAGCACGCCCGGGGGCTCCTGCGCGCCGCGGCGCCGGTGATCCGGGGTCTGCGCATCATCCTCGGCCCGCTGGCGTACGCTCTGGTGGCTCTGGGCAACCGTGTCACGCCCGGCGTCTCGCACGGCTCATCCTTCGCCTCAGAGGAGCAGCTGCTCAGCATCATCGACGAAGCCGCCGAGAACGAGCTCATCGAAGAGGATGACCGCGAGCTCATCCATTCGGTCTTCGATTTCACCGACCGCTACGTGCGCGAAGTGATGGTGCCGCGCACCGACATGGTGTCGGTCGACGCCGGGGCGAGCACCCGCGAGGCGCTCACGCTGTTCCTGGAGAAGGGCATCTCGCGCGTCCCGCTGATCGACGACGAGGCCGACGACGTGGTCGGGATGCTGTATTTGAAAGACCTCGTGCAGTTCGGGTTCCGCGACGAGCAGGGGTGGCGGGATGCTCCCATCCGCCGCATCGCCCGCCCTGCGGTGTTCGTGCCCGAGTCGATGCGCGCCGAGACACTCCTGCAGCAGATGCGGCGTGACGCCGTGCACGTGTGCCTGGTGATCGACGAGTACGGCGGCGTGTCGGGGCTCGTGACCCTGGAAGATCTCATCGAGGAGCTCGTGGGCGACATCTCCGACGAGTACGACGCCCGCTCGAGCGAGATCACCGAACTCGAGCCCGGGAAATTCCGCGTCAGCGCGCGGCTGGGCGTGGACGAGGTGGGCGACCTGTTCGGCATCGAGGTGGACGACGAGGACGTCGACTCCATCGGCGGCCTGCTGGGCAAGGCTCTCGGCCGCATCCCGCAGCCGGGGGCCACGGCCGAGTACGCCGGGCTCGTGATGACCGGCGGCGCATCCCGCGGACGCGGGCGCGGGATCGCGACGGTTTTCGTCGAGCGCGCCGAGGAGCCCGCATCCGAGGAGACGCCGACGCGTCCGCGCACCGGGGAGATCCGGGTGGACCCTAGACGGGACACCGACACCTCTGCCTAGGATGGGTGCCCCCGGCGCCCATCGAACCGACGCGGGACACACGAGAAGTCGGAGGCAGCCCGATGTGCACGGCAACCAATTACACGACCAAGGACCACTACTTCGGTCGCAACCTCGACCTCGAGTTCTCCTACAACGAGGCGGTCACCGTCACCCCGCGGAGTTTCCCCTTCGAGTTCCGTAAAGAGCCGGCGCTGGACACGCATCACGCCATCATCGGAATGGCGACGGTGGTGGACGGCTATCCGCTGTATTACGACGCCACGAACGAGAAGGGCCTCAGCATGGCGGGGCTGAACTTCCCGGAGAACGCCGACTACAAGCCTGAAGCCGACGGCAAGACGAACATCACGCCGTTCGAATTCATCCCGTGGATCCTCGGGCAGTTCGAGACGGTGGCGCAAGCGCGCACGGCGCTCGCTTCGCTGAACCTCGTGAAGATCAATTTCAGCGACGCGTACCCCCTTTCGCCGCTGCACTGGATCATCTCCGACCGGAACGAGTCGATTACTGTAGAGAGTGTGAAGGAGGGGCTGAAGGTCTACGACAACCCCACCGGTGTCCTCGCCAACAACCCCACCTTCGACATCCAGAGCTTCAAGCTGAACGACTTCATGCACCTGTCCACGTACCCTCCCGAGAACAGGTTCTCCGAGGACCTGCCGTTGGACACCTACAGCCGCGGAATGGGCGCGATCGGCCTTCCCGGGGACCTGTCGTCCTCCTCCCGCTTCGTCAAGGCGGTGTTCACGAAGATGAACTCGGTCTCGGGAGACTCCGAATCGGAGTCGATCAGCCAGTTCTTCCACATCCTCGGATCCGTCGCCCAGCAGCGGGGATGCGTGCATGTCGGCGACAAGTTCGAGATCACGATCTATTCGTCCTGCTGCAACACCGATCAGGGCGTCTACTACTACACGACCTACGAGAACAGCCAGGTCACCGGCGTCGACATGCACAAGGAAGATCTCGACGGCACGGCGCTGGCCTCCTACCCACTGATAAAGGGCCAACAGATACACATGCAGAATTGATGGACCACGCCTCCGCACCCGATAAACGATCCGGCTTCGTCACCTTCGTGGGTCGACCCAACGTGGGCAAGTCCACGCTGACGAACGCGCTCGTCGGGGAGAAGGTCGCGATCACCAGCGACAAGCCGCAGACGACGCGCCGCGCCATCCGCGGCATCGTCAACCGCCCCGGTGGGCAATTGGTGATCGTGGACACCCCGGGCATCCACCGCCCGCGCACCCTGCTCGGCCAGCGCCTCAACGACCTCGTGGAGCAGGTGCTGGGCGACGTCGACGTCATCGCCTTCTGCGTGCCCGCGACCGAGAAGGTGGGCCCCGGCGACCGCCGGATCGCGGATTCGCTGTCGGGGTACGCGCGCGCGAAGAAGGTCGCCATCGTGACCAAGACCGACGCCGCCTCGCGCGAGCAGATCACCGAGCGCCTCATCGAGGTCGACGCGCTGCGGGAGGACTGGCATGCGGTGATCCCGCTGTCGGCCCTCACCCACGATCAGCTGGACGTGCTGGCCGACGAGCTGCTCCCGCTGATGCCGGAGGGGCCCGCCCTGTACGAGGAAGGCGTCGTCACCGACGAGTCGCTGGAGGACCGCATCGCCGAGATCATCCGCGAAGCCGCGCTGGAAGGCGTGCGCGACGAGCTCCCGCACTCGATCGCCGTCACGATCGACGACATCGCCACGCGGGAGACCGGATCGATGACCGACATCCACGCGAGCGTGGTCGTCGAGCGCGACAGCCAGAAGTCGATCATCATCGGTCACAAGGGATCCCGGCTGCGGGATGTGGGCGCGCGGGCGCGCGCGCAGATCGAACCGCTCGTCGGCACGCGGGTGTTCCTGAAACTCCACGTGCGCGTGGCCAAGGAATGGCAGCGCGACCCCAAGCAGCTCGGGCGCCTGGGCTTCTAGCCCTCCCGCACGGAGCGCAGCGCCGAGGTGACCACGACCAGGCCGTCGCCGTACTGGGCGTCGGCCTGGCGCTGCCACGTCCCGTCGTCCCACACCACGACGACCTCGAGCCGGCCGTCGCGGGGGGTGGCGGTCAGGAACGCGTCGGCGAAGCGGCCGACCGCCTCCTCGCCGATCCGCGCCAGCTCCTCCTCGTCGGCCGTTCCCGTGCCGTCGGGCCAGGGGAACGGCTCCGGGTCGTACAGGGCCAGAGGCGTGGCATCCGTCGTCACCGTGAGCGCCTCACCGTCGTAGCGGCCCTGCACCGCGTAGGCCCCCCAGCGCACGTCGCCGGAGGAGGCATCGGGCACGACGTCGTCCCACGACCAGCCGTGCAGAGGGATGCCGCGGCATTGCGGCGGGAACGACTCGGCCACCGGCCCGAGGCACAGCTGCGCGCCGTCGCCCTCGTCGAGCACCGTTCCTGCTCCCACCACCTCCTCTTCCGGCAGCGCGGGCTCCTGCCGGCCGGCGGCGGAGGGGGTGCTCGCGCACCCGGAAAGCAGGGCCGCCGCCGTGCACACGGCAAGCAGGGGGGTCGAACGCAGGATCCGCCGCATACCTGAGTGTGTCTCCACAGCCCGGATCGTCTCACGTCGTTCGACCGCGCGAGCGAGCAGGTGTAGCCTGACATCGTGCTTTCCGGCGGTCTGCTCCTTCTTAGCTGCCGCGGCGAGGCCTCGTTCTAAGGGCCTTCCTCGTCGCGGAGCTTGTCGTCGGCCCGAATCCTCGACAACCGGAAGCGATCCCTCATGAAGAACACCCAGCAGCCGTCGGGCATGCCGACGCACAAGTACCGTCCGTTCCACGAGCAGATCCGTGTCGACCTGCCCGATCGCACGTGGCCCGACGCACGCATCACGACCGCGCCGCGCTGGTGCGCCGTCGACCTGCGTGACGGCAACCAGGCCCTCATCGACCCGATGACACCCGAGCGCAAGCGCGTGATGTTCGAGCTGCTCGTGCGCCTGGGCTACAAGGAGATCGAGGTCGGTTTCCCCAGCGCCAGTCAGCTGGACTTCGACTTCGTCCGCCAGCTCATCGAGGAAGACCTCATCCCCGACGACGTCACGATCCAGGTGCTGACCCAGGCGCGCGAGCACCTGATCGCCCGCACGTACGAGTCTCTCGCCGGCGCGAAGCGCGCCATCGTGCACCTGTACAACTCCACGAGCGTCGTCCAGCGCGAGGTCGTGTTCCGCACCGACAAGCAGGGCATCATCGACATCGCGCTCGAGGGAGCGCGCCTGTGCCGCCAGTACGAGAAGACCGTGCCCGAGGTGGAGATCTTCTACGAGTACTCGCCGGAGAGCTACACCGGCACCGAGCTCGAGTTCGCCGTGGACATCTGCAACCAGGTGCTCGAGGTGTTCGAGCCGACCCCCGAGCGCAAGGTCATCATCAACCTGCCCGCCACGGTGGAGATGGCCACGCCCAACGTGTACGCCGACTCCATCGAATGGATGTCGCGGCACCTGAACCACCGCGAGAACGTCATCCTGTCGCTGCATCCGCACAACGACCGCGGCACCGCCGTGGCAGCGGCGGAGCTGGGCTACATGGCCGGCGCCGACCGCATCGAGGGATGCCTGTTCGGCAACGGCGAGCGCACCGGCAACGTCGACCTCGTCGCCCTCGGCGTGAACCTGCTGACGCAGGGCGTGGACCCGCAGATCGACTTCAGCGACATCGACCAGATCAAGCGCACCGTGGAGTACTGCAACCAGCTGCCCGTGCCCGAGCGCAGCCCGTGGGCCGGCGACCTCGTCTTCACCGCGTTCAGCGGGTCGCACCAGGACGCCATCAAGAAGGGCTTCGAGGCGATGGAGGCCCGCGCGCAGGCGGCCGGCGTCAGCGTCGACGAGATCGAGTGGGCGGTGCCGTACCTCCCGGTCGACCCGAAGGACCTCGGCCGTTCGTACGAAGCCGTCATCCGCGTCAACTCGCAATCGGGCAAGGGCGGCGTCGCCTATCTGCTGAAGAGCGATCACGCGCTGGATCTGCCGCGGCGTCTGCAGATCGAGTTCTCCGGTGTCATCCAGGCCAAGACCGACACGGACGGCGGCGAGGTCACGAGCGCCCAGATCTGGGAGGTCTTCACCGACGAGTACCTCCCCACGTCCGTCGAGGACAACCGGTGGGGACGGTTCGAGCTGGTGGGAACGCGCACCTCGAGCGATCTGACCGGTGACGTCGAACTGAACGTGCGTCTGCGCGACGGCGACGAGGTCGAGGAGGCCACCGGCCACGGCAACGGCCCCATCGCGGCGTTCCTCGACATCCTGCACGACCGGGGCTTCGACATCTCGCTGTACGACTACGTCGAGCACACCCTCAGCGCCGGCGGCGACGCGCAGGCGGCGGCGTACGTCGAGCTGCAGGTCGATGACCAGCGGCTGTGGGGCGTCGGCATCGACGGCGACATCTCGACAGCGTCGCTGAAGGCGGTCGTCTCCGCGGTGAACCGCGCCATCCGCGCCCGCCGCGAGTCGCCCTCGCTCGCCGCGGTCTGACCACCTGCCGCTCCGCTCCTGCCCCGAGAAGCCGCGCAGGCGGCATCTCACGGCAGGAGCGGGCGGGAGGTCAGTCTGCGTCGTGGGGGCGCACGACCGGGATGGTCGAGGTCTCGACGGCGACCTTGCGCCGATGCAGCATCCGCTGTTCCGGCAGCGACACGTCGAAGACGACGGCGAGGATGCGGATGACCGTCGTCACGACGATCCCGGCGATCGCCGCGATCTGCAGCGGCGCGCCGAGCGCCTCCGCGGTGGCCAGGACGGCGCATCCCGCACCGGCGGCCACCGCATAGAGCGATCCGACGTGCATGATCGCCACCGGCAGGCCCATCATCATGTCCCGCAGCACGCCACCCCCCACCGCCGAGCACACCCCGACGAAGACGGCGGGCACCGGCGGAAGGCCGATTGCGAGCGCCTTGCTCGTCCCGAACGCGCCGAACAGCCCGATCACGAGCGCGTCCAGCGCGATGATGGCGGCGTTCAGGCGCTGGAAGATGCCGGCCAGCAGCATCCCGACCAGGGCGGCGCCCGAGGCGGTCAGCAGGTACCAGTTGCTCTGCAGCGTCGCGGGGACCACCCCCAGCAGCAGATCGCGGATGAGGCCGCCGCCCATCCCGGTGACGATGCCGATGATCGCCACGCCCAGCAGGTCCAGCCGCTGCTGACCGCGGAAGCCCGATGCGAACAGCGCCCCCTGAACGCCGCCGAGGCCGACGGCGAGGAGGTCGGCCCACAGAGGGATGATGAGCATCTGCGACGTCATGGAACCATTCTCCTGGCGCGCGCTTCGCGGGGAAGCCTCAGGCGGGCGGATAATGGGGTGGTGCCCACCTACCGCGACGAGGTCGTGGTCCTGCGGACCCACAAGCTGGGCGAAGCGGACCGCATCGTGACGATGCTCGGTCGCCGGCACGGGAAGATCCGCGCGGTGGCCAAGGGGGTGCGCCGCACGTCGTCCCGGTTCGGCTCGCGCCTGGAACCGTTCATGGTGGCCGACGTGATGCTGTACAAGGGCCGCTCGCTCGACATCGTGCAGCAGGCGGAGTCCCTCGGTGCGTACGGTGCCGACATCGCCGTGCACTACGACCGGTACACCTCCGCGAACGCGATGGTGGAGACCGCCGACCGCCTGAACGAAGCGGAGGCGACCCCGCAGCAGTACCTGCTCCTCGTCGGCGGCCTGCGCGCGCTCGCGCGTGGCGAGCACGCCTCCCGCAGCGTGCTGGACTCGTACATGCTGCGGGCGATGGCGCTGTCGGGATGGGCGCCCGGCCTGGACGAATGCGCGCGGTGCGCAGCCCCCGGTGAGCATGAGGCGTTCGTCGCACAGCTGGGCGGGATGGTGTGCGCCGCGTGCGCCCCGGTGGGGTCGGCGCGCGTGGCGGCCCCGACGGCGTCGCTGCTGCGCTCACTGCTGCGCGGTGAGTGGCAGCAGGTCGACGAGGCGGCACCGGCGGCGACCAGCGCCGCATCCGGGCTCATCGCGGCATACGCGCAGTGGCATCTGGAACGTGGCATCCGCTCGCTCGCGCACGTGGAAGCCGGATGATGGCAGCCAAGCCCTACACGCATCGCGACGCGGTGCCCTTCCGACCCGTGGACTGGACCGGCGAGTATCCGCCGACCTACCCGCGGGGGGCGGTGCCGGCACACGTGGCGATCGTCATGGACGGGAACGGCCGGTGGGCGAACCGCCGCAGCCTGACCCGTGTCGAGGGGCACCGGGCGGGGGAGGCGGCGCTGCTGGACGTCGTGGCCGGGGCCATCCAAGCCGGGGTGAAGCACCTGTCGGTGTACGCGTTCTCGACCGAGAACTGGAAGCGCTCTCCCGACGAGGTGCGCTTCCTCATGGGGTTCAACCGCGAAGTGCTCCACCGTCGTCGCGACCAGCTCAACGAATGGGGCGTGCGGGTGCGGTGGGCCGGACGCAAGCCGCGCCTGTGGGGATCGGTCATCAAGGAGCTGCAGTTCGCCGAGCAGCTCACCGCCGGCAACGACGTGCTGACCCTCACGATGTGCGTCAACTACGGCGGGCGGGTCGAGCTCGTCGATGCGATGCGACGGATGGGGGAGGAGATCGCCGCCGGACGATTGAAGCCCTCCGCCATCACGGAGCGGCTGGTGGCCCGGCACCTCTACCAGCCCGACATGCCCGACGTCGACCTGTTCGTGCGCTCCAGCGGCGAGCAGCGCACGTCGAACTTCCTGCTGTGGGAGTCCGCGTACGCGGAGTTCGTGTTCCTCGACACGCTGTGGCCCGACTTCCGGCGCACCCACCTGTGGGATGCGATCGACGTCTACCTCGACCGCGACCGCCGGTTCGGGCACGCGGTGGATTCGCCCGGCGGCATCTGACCACATTCCGTCCGATCATGCCGCTCCGGGAATACGAGAGGCGCCGGTGCTCGTTGCACGTGTTGTGAGTGAAGCGATCAAGATCGACGTGTGGAGTGACATCGCCTGCCCCTGGTGCTACATCGGCAAGCGGAACCTGGAGCGTGGCCTGGCGGAGGTGTCGACCGACCCCGACGCCCCGCAGGTGGAGGTGGAGTACCACTCGTTCGAGCTGTCGCCGGACACTCCGGTCGATTTCGAGGGGAGCCAGATGGACTACCTCTCCCAGCACAAGGCGATCTCCCGCGAACAGGCCCAGCAGATGCTGGAGCGCGTCACCGGCGTCGCCGCCGAGGCGGGGCTCTCGTACCGGTTCGATCTGCTCCAGCACACCAACACCGTGAAGGCCCACGAACTGCTGCACTTCGCCAAGGCGCAGGGCCGTCAGCTGGAGATGGTCGAGCGGCTGATGTCGGCGTACTTCGTCGAGGGCCGCCACCTGGGCCGAACCGACGAGCTCGTCTCGCTCGCATCCGAGGTCGGTCTGCCTGCCGACGAGGCGCGCGCGGCTCTGGAGTCGCAGCGCCACCTCGGCGATGTGCGGGCCGATCAGGAGCAGGCCGCCGCGTACGGCATCAACGGCGTCCCGTTCTTCGTGATCGATGGTCAGTACGGCGTCAGCGGCGCGCAGCCCCCGGCGGCTTTCGCTCAGATCACGCGGCAGCTGTGGGCCGAACGCGCCGGGCAGCCGGCTAACGTGTCGGCCGGATAGGGCCCGTCAGCGGGGGAGCGCGTCCTCGATGACAGAGACGATCGCCTTGTCATCGGGCGCGACCTGCGAGCGGAACCGGTGTACGCCTCCCGCGGGCGTGATCACGAACTTCTCGAAGTTCCACAGGACGGGACCGTGCGTGCCGTCGAGGTCGGGTGCGCTCTTGAGCGCCTTGTAGACCGGCGCTGCGGCCGACCCGTTGACGCGCACCTTGTCCATGATGGGGAAGGTCACGCCCCACGTGGTGGAGCAGTACTCCAGGATCTCCTCCACCGAACCCGGCTCCTGCCCCAGGAACTGGTTGCAGGGAAAGCCCAGCACCGTCAGTCCCCGATCGCCGTAGGTGCGCTGGAGCTCCTCGAGCTTCTCGTACTGGGGAGCCAGTCCGCACTTGGAGGCGACGTTCACGACCATCACGACACCGTCGCCGTAGTCGCCGAGCGTGGCGGTGTTTCCCTCCGCCGTGCGGAAGGGGATGCTGCGCAGATCTGTGGACTCCGTCGTCATCTCCCCAGGTTAGTTCCTGCCCGCGGCGGCAGGCTCCGTTCGTCTGGGAGAATATGACTGTGACCACCGCCCTCGCCCCGACGCGCCCGCTGCGCATCGGACCCCACGTGCTCGACGCCCCCGTCGTGCTTGCGCCGATGGCAGGCATCACCAACACCGCGTTCCGGCGTCTGTGCCGCGAGTACGGCGCAGGCCTCTACGTCAGCGAGATGATCACGACCCGGGCACTCGTGGAGCGCAACGCGACCACGATGCGCCTCATCCGCCACCACGAGTCCGAGACGCCGCGCTCGATCCAGCTCTACGGCGTCGATCCCGCCACGGTCGAGGCGGCCGTGCGCATCCTCGTGGAAGAAGACCGCGCCGATCACATCGATCTGAACTTCGGATGCCCCGTGCCCAAGGTCACGCGCAAGGGCGGGGGAGCGGCCCTGCCGTGGAAGACGTCGCTGTTCCGCGACATCGTGACCCGCGCGGTGCGCGCAGGAGGCGACGTGCCGGTCACCGTGAAGATGCGCAAGGGCATCGACGACGATCACCTCACGTTCCTGGACGCGGGCCGGATCGCGGAGGATGCCGGCGCCGCCGCCGTCGCGCTGCACGCCCGCACCGCGTCGCAGTTCTACTCCGGCGTCGCGGACTGGGCGGCGATCACGGCGCTGAAGGAGGCCGTGACGAGCATCCCCGTGCTGGGCAACGGAGACATCTGGTCGGCGGAAGACGCCGTGCGCATGATGGCCGAGACCGGATGCGACGGCGTCGTCGTGGGCCGCGGCTGCCTCGGCCGCCCGTGGCTGTTCGGCGACCTCGCCCGCGCGCTCGGGCCTTCGACGGCCGCGGCCGGTGCGCCGGTGGATGCCACGCTCGGCTTCGTCGCGCAGGCGTTCCGGCGCCACGCCGAGCTGCTCGTGGAGTTCCTGGAGGACGAAGCCCGCGGATGCCGCGACATCCGCAAGCACGTGGCGTGGTACTTCAAGGGCTACCCCGTGGGCGGTGACGTGCGCGCGGCGCTGGCCACGGTGTCCACCCTCGCCCAGATCGATGAGCTGCTGGCCGGGCTCGACCACGACGCCCCGTACCCCGGCGCCGCCGCCGAAGGGCAGCGCGGCCGCGCGGGCAGCCCCAAGCGCGCAGCGCTGCCGGACGGCTGGCTGCAGTCCCGCGAGCTGGGCGACGCCGCATCCCGCCACCTGGCCGAGGCGGAGCTGGATTCCAGTGGCGGTTGAGGTCACGTCCGGCGGCTCCGCCCGGCCCGCCGGTTACGGCGACTCCGACGCCGACCGCTTCCGTCCGGAGGAACACCGCTCCCGCCGCGACGACTTCGCCCGCGATCGCGCCCGCGTGCTGCACTCGGCGGCACTGCGGCGCCTGGCCGCCAAGACACAGGTGCTCAGCCCGGCCAGCCCCGCCGACTTCGCCCGCAACCGCCTGACGCATTCGCTCGAAGTCGCGCAGGTGGGCCGCGAACTCGCCACGGCTCTGCAGCTCTCACCCGACGTGGTCGACACCGCGTGCCTCAGTCACGACCTGGGGCACCCGCCGTTCGGTCACAACGGCGAACGAGCCCTCAACGAGTGGGCCGAGGACATCGGCGGATTCGAGGGCAATGCGCAGACCCTGCGCATCCTGACCCGGCTCGAGCCCAAGGTGATCGATGCCGATGGACGCAGCCATGGGCTGAACCTCACTCGGGCGAGCCTGGATGCCACGTGCAAATACCCGTGGACGGCGGATCACCCCGTGCCCGACCCCGGCGGCCGGCTGAAGTTCGGGGTCTACCCCGACGACGAGTCGGTCTTCCGGTGGATGCGCGAGGGCGCGCCCGGCCGGGTGCGCTGCATCGAAGCGGAGGTCATGGACCTCTCCGACGACATCGCCTACTCGGTGCACGACTTCGAAGACGCCATCACCAACCGCTACCTCGATCCCTCCCGGCTCTCCGATACCGCCGAGCACGGCGCCCTGCTCTCGGCCATCCAGACGTGGGTGGGATACGACTTCGCCCGCGACGAACTGGAAGACGCCCTCTTCCGGCTCATGCGCCTTCCGGAATGGATCGACGGCTTCGACGGCACGCGTCCCGCGCTGGCACGGCTGAAGAACCTCACGAGCGACCTGATCGGACGATTCGCGCGAGCGGCGACCACCGCGACGCGCGAGGCCTATCCCTTCGAGACGCTCACGCGCTACCGTGCCCACGTGGTGGTGCCCCGCGTGATCGAGGCCGAGATGGCCGTGCTCAAGGGCATCATCGGCGCCACCGTCGTCTCGATCGAGGGGCGCCGGGCGCTGTACAAGGAGCAGCGCCGCGTGCTCAAGCGGCTCGCCACCGCCCTGTGGGAGGCGCCGGAGGCGCTGGACCCCCTGCATGCGGCCGACTTCGGCGCGGCAGAGGACGACGCGCAGCGCAAACGCGTCGTGGTCGACCAGGTCGCCAGCCTGACGGATCAGCTCGCCCTGGCCTGGCACAGCCGCCTGGTCGGCGAGGTGGACGCCGCATCCATCGGGATCTGGGCACCCGGAGCGACGCGCTCGGCGGGGATCGGACGCTGATGGCCGGCCGCATCCGCCAGAGCGACATCGACGAGGTCAAGGCCCGCACGAACATCGCCGACATCGTGGGGGAGCGGGTCGCGCTCAAGGCCGCCGGGGTCGGATCGCTCAAGGGCCTGTGCCCATTCCACGACGAGCGCAGCCCGAGCTTCCACGTGCGCCCGCAGGTCGGCTACTACCACTGCTTCGGATGCGGCGAATCCGGCGATGTCTATTCGTTCCTGCGGGCGATGGACCACGTGTCGTTCACGGAGGCGGTAGAGCGTCTGGCGGCACGGGTCGGGTACACCCTGCACTACGAGGACGGCGGCGCAGCGCCCGAGACCAGCGGCCGGTCGCGGCTGTACGCCGCCAACGCGGCGGCGGCGGAGTTCTATCGTGCCCGGCTGTCCGACCCCGACGCCGACGCAGGCCGGCGCTTCCTGGGGGAGCGCGGATTCGATGCCGGCGCCGCTGCGCACTTCGGAGTCGGCTACGCGCCCAAGGGTTGGTCGGCGTTGACCGACCATCTGCTGGCGCAGAAGTTCACGCGCGAGGAGATCACCCAGGCGGGGCTGGTGTCGCAGGGCCAGCGCGGGGTGTACGACCGGTTCCGCGGGCGCCTGGTGTGGCCGATCCGCGACGTGACCGGTCAGGTCATCGGCTTCGGCGCACGCAAGCTGTACGACGACGACCCCGGCCCGAAATACCTCAACACCTCCGAGACGCCGATCTACAAGAAGGCGCAGGTGCTCTACGGCCTCGACGTCGCCAAACGCGAGATCTCCCGCGCCCACCGGGTGGTCGTGGTGGAGGGGTACACCGACGTGATGGCCTGCCACCTGGCCGGCGTGACGACCGCGGTGGCCACGTGCGGCACGGCGTTCGGCACCGACCACATCACGGTGCTGCGACGGGTCATGGGTGATGACTCGGCGTCGGGCGAGGTGATCTTCACGTTCGACCCGGATGCGGCGGGCCAGAAGGCCGCGCTCCGGGCTTTCGGCGAGGAGAAGAGGTTCGCGGCGCAGACGTACGTCGCCGTGGCGCCTGGAGGCCTGGATCCGTGCGACCTGCGGCTGGAGCGCGGTGACGGAGCCGTACGGGCGCTTCTGGAGACGAAAGCCCCGATGTTCGAGTTCGTCATCGACCAGCGCCTGGCCGGCTTCGACCTCGCCACGGTGGAAGGGCGAGCCGGCGCTCTCCGCGCGGCGGCGCCCATCGTCGCCGAGATCCGCGACCCCTCCCTCCGCCCCGGGTACACGCGCGTGCTCGCGCGCCGCCTGGGGCTGGACCTGCCGGAGGTCGCCGCCGCCGTCGAGCGGGCCGCACGGGCGGCGAGCCGCACGGGGAGCACCGAGCGCCCCGCCGCGCCGCGTGCGGGCGCTGCCCAGGACGAGCAGCCGGTGCAGGTGCGCGTGTCGATCGCCTCGCTGCCACGTGACCGAGACACGGCGCTCGAGCGCGATGCGCTGATGTCGTTCCTGCAGTACGGACACAGGGTCGACCCCGTCATGCTCGCCCGGGCCCTGGCGGTGACGTTCCGTTCGCCCGCGCTGGAAGTGGTGCGCACGGCCATCGCCGCCGGTGTGGATGCCGCCCGACCGGGGTGGGCCGCCGATGTCGTGGGTTCGGTGCGCGAGCCGTTCCGCTCGCTGGCCGCAGAGCTGCTCACCGCCGATTTCCCTGCGCGCGACGAGAACCACGCCGTGGCGTCGGCGAACGACCTCGCCCGGCGTCTGGTGGTGCGTTCGCTCGAGCGCGAGAAGACCGACCTCCTCGGTGCGATTCAACGCGTTCCCGCCGACTCCGAGGAGGGCCGGGGCTTCCGCATCCGACTGCGCGATCTCGACCGGGAGCGGCAGCGTCTGATCTCGGCCGAGTAGCGCGAGGCTCCCTGCGCACGGCAGGATGGAGGGGTGCGTCGCCTCACCGAAGCGGATACCGCCGTCCGCGCCGACGATCTGTCCCTCGCTCGTAGCGGCACGAGGGTGGTCGAGGGAGTGTCGATCACCCTGCCGCGCGGGGGAGTGCTCGCCGTCATGGGCCCCACCGGCGCCGGCAAGTCCACGCTCGCGGCCTTCCTCGCCGGCCGCACCGAAGACGGGCTGAGCGCCGTCGGCGGCTCGGCCGACGTCGAGGGCATCGATGCGCGCCATCCCGGCCGCGCACGCCGGCAGCTGACCTACGTGGTCGGATACATGCCGCAGCGCGCCGGCGCTGACCTGCCCTCGCGCCTGACCGTGTCGGAGGTCATCGCCGAGCCGATCACCAGTCGCGACCGCCGCGTGAACGCGCGTGCGCTGGCGGTGCGCGTGGCGACGCTCCTGGACGAGATGCAGCTGCCCCTGGGCGCCGCGGCGAAGTACCCGTACGAATTGAGCGCCGGGATGCGCCAGCGTGTCGCCCTGGCGCGTGCCCTCGTGCTCGAGCCCCGACTGCTGGTCGCGGACGACCCCTACGCGAACCTCGACATCGAGGTGCGCACCGCAGCCCGCGACGCGATCATCCGGCGCCGCGACGATCACGGGATGGCTGCGCTGATCGTCACCAACGACGTGGACGCGACGCGCGAACTCGACGCCGACGTGCTCGTGCTGCGGGGCGGGCACCCGGTGGCGTACGGCCACGGCGCCGACGCGCTCCTGTGGACCCCCGACGGCACCGATGCGCAACGCGCGGCGGTGCGCTGAGTTCGGAACTCGCGCGATGCTTTGCTAGCATGGTGGGGTTGCGCGCACGACGCGGAACATATTCCTCGGTAGCTCAATTGGCAGAGCAATCGGCTGTTAACCGATAGGTTCTTGGTTCGAGTCCAAGCCGGGGAGCGAGAGTACCGCGTCATCTAACGCGGCTCTCACCTAAGGCCCGGGCTTCCACCCCGGGCCTTTCCCTTTGTGCCCGACACGCCGGGTGCCGACGATGTCGGGAAACGGTTCTCGCGTGTCCGGATGCTGCGTCGCACCGCTGCCGGGTAGCCTCGGACGCAGCGGAAGGAGTGCGGCGGATGGGGGAGCGCAGGATGCGGACGAAGGGTGAGCGGGTACCGCGCCACGGACACGCGTTCGTCACGGTCACCGCCCGTGACGCGAACGGCTTCCTGCACCACTTCGACGAGATCGAGGCCCCCGTGGGCGCACTTCATGAAGCCCTCGCCATCCTCCAGCTGAAGTCCACGGCCATGGAAGCCGCGCACCGCGAGGCCCACTCGGCCTGACGGCCCGCGTCAGGCGGCGCGGCGCAGCGGCGGGTACTCGTCAGCTCGGGCGGCGACCTCATCGGCCGGGTGCTCGACGAGCGCGATGACCCGATTGGCCATGAAGCGGGCTGTGCGCACCGGCGTTCCCGAGCGGGTCACCTCGGAGACTTCGACGAGGCCTCTGCCATGGGTCACGTCCACTCGGCGCCCTGCGCGGCTTGCTTCGATCTCATACGTGCGAGCGGCGCCGCCACCCGCGTCGATCACGATCTCTACCCGATCACCCTTCATGCGTTCTCCTCCGCAGGGGAGAACAGTCCAGGTCAGCCGCTTATTCCTGCCCTCCGCTGAGCGGGCTTGCATCCAGTTCGCGCAGGAGCGCCGCCACATCGTCGTACACGGCGACAGCGCCGGCGGAGCGAAGGTCATCGCGTCCGGTTCCGCCGCTGAGCACGCCGATGCAGGGCACCCCGGCGCGAGCCGCGGCCTGCACGTCCCACACCGCGTCGCCGACCATGACGGCGCGGTCCGGCGTCACGCCCGCGCGCTCGACCGCGACATTGAGGATGTCAGGTTCGGGTTTCGCGGTCTCGGCGTCCTGAGCCGAGGTGACCACATCCAGCGTGTCGCCCATGTCGAGCACCTGCAGCAGGATCTCGAGCTCTTCCGGCGGAGCGGAGGTGGCCAGCACGATGGTGTGTCCGCGATCGGCGAGAACCTGCAGCAATTCGTGTGCACCGTCGAACACACGCAGGCGCTCGGACATCGCTGCATAGAGCCGCGCGTGCGCCTCCTTCACGGCCGGGCCGACCGCGTCGGCCTGCTCGCCGAGCAGTTCGTCCAGGAGTATTCCGGAGTCCATCCCGATCGCGCGATGGATCCGCCACGTATCCACGGGGTGATCCGCCTCCCTGAACGCACGTGACCACGCGTCCACGTGGAGGTAGTTCGAATCCACGAGGGTCCCGTCGATGTCGAACAGCACGGCCAGAGGCGTCGAGCGATCGGATGCGTCCATGCGCCTACTCAAGCGCCCACCCGGCCCCTGAGAACAGGGGTGGCGGCTGGAGGCCGGATGTGACAGACGCCGCCGTCCGTCAGGCGTCGAGGTCGTCCACGCCCGGCAGCCAGGCGGCGCCGGGCCGGCCCCACCCGCGCTTACGGGCGATCTTCTGCGTCGTCTTCCAGTCGCTGTCATCCAGGCGGTCGATGTAGAGAACGCCGTCGAGGTGATCGAATTCGTGCTGCATGATCCGTGCGCGCCACCCCGACACCTGGATGCGCACGGCCTCTCCGTCGAGGTCGGTTCCGGTGACCACGACCTCTTCCGAGCGACGGAGCGGGAACCGCTCGCCGGGGAACGACAGGCACCCCTCCGACTCGTCGTCGGGATCGGGGACGCCGGGCTCCAGCGGACGCATCCACAGGTCCGGGTTGATGATCACACCCCGCCAGGGGGCACCGTCGTCGTCGGTGTAGCTGTACACGTACAGCCGCAATCCGACGCCCACTTGGGGAGCGGCGAGGCCCACGCCGGGCGCAGCATCCATCGTCTCGAACATGTCGGCGACGAGCCGGCGGATGTCGTCGGTGATCTCGGTGACGGGGTCGGCGGGGGCGTGCAGGACGGGATCGCCCATGATGCGAATCGGGAGAACAGCCACGCCTTGAGCCTATCGAGCGGCTTGGGCGGATAGTGTCGAGGGGTGATTGGCGTCGACCTCTCGCTGGGGGATGTCACCGACGAACTCGTCGGCATCTTCCGCGACCCCGGGATCCTGCTGGGGATCCCCTTGGCGTTGCTGGGTGCGGTGTTCATGTCGTTCGGTGCGCAGTACCAGCACCGCGGTGTCGCGAAGGTGGAGCGGCTCTCCGGCAAGGCGGGAACCTCCGGCCTGAACGGCGGGCAGCTGCTCGCGCTCCTGAGTCGCCCGTCATGGGTCGTGGGCACCGTCATGCTGGCGCTCGCGATCGCGTGTCAGCTGGGTGCGCTCTCGGTGGCTCCGCTGATCCTCGTGCAGCCGCTGGGGGCGGTGGCGCTGGTCGTCACGACGCTGCTGAACGCTCGCCTGTCAGGGCATAAGCCGACGCGGCAATCGATCATCGCGATCGGCGCGTGCATCGGCGGCATCCTGATCTTCGTCACGATCGCGGCCTTCTTCG
Source organism: Microbacterium lushaniae (assembly GCF_008727775.1). Taxonomy (NCBI): domain Bacteria; kingdom Bacillati; phylum Actinomycetota; class Actinomycetes; order Micrococcales; family Microbacteriaceae; genus Microbacterium; species Microbacterium lushaniae. The sequence continues at coordinate 1,923,054 of NZ_CP044232.1, read as the reverse complement.
CCACCGAGCACGAGGTCGGCACCAGCGAGCTGTTCATCATCCTCGCGATCCTCGCCGTGGTGATCGTGGTCTTCGCGGTGCTGTGGGTGTGGTTGCGCAAGCGGATGCGCGCGCTGTTCTACATCACCGCGGCCGGCGTCATCTACGGCTTCGTCGCCACCCTTGCCAAGGTCGTGATCAGCCGCATCCAGAGTGGCGACTTCGAGTGGCTCACGCTGCTGTGCGTCGTGGCCCTCCTGGCCGCCGTCGCCGTCGGGGCGTACTTCGTGCAGACGGCCTATTCGGTGGGCCCTCCCGACCTCGTCATCGCCGGCCTCACGGTCATCGACCCTCTCGTGGCGGTGCTCATCGGACTGCTCGTGCTCGGCGAGGCCTCGACCGCTCCCGTCTGGGCGCTGGTCGGATTCGCCGTCGCCGGCGCCGTGGCGATGTGGGGCGTCATCCAGCTCACGCGGCATCACCCGCAGATCGTGAGCGACTCCCAGGAACTGCCCATCCCGCGCAGCAGGGGCAGCAGGAAGCCGCGCACCGACTGATCGCGGAGGCGTCCCGGCCGGTAGGCTCGATGCGCAGGGGGCGGTGGCCAAGCTGGTCAAGGCAGCGGGCTCATAACCCGACGATCGTGGGTTCAAGTCCCACCCGCCCTACAGATCGCCACCGCGTGGCGCTGGTGCGGCGCGTGGCCCCAGGGCCGTGCGTACGCGCGGCGCTGGTGCGGCGCACGGCGGTGCGTACGCGCGTCGCGTCGCCCGGGACCGGTCGCTCCCGTTCGCCCCACGGTCGTCCCGAACTCCTCAATGGCGGCGCCGAACCGGCGCACGAGGGCCGGGTTCGGGACGATCCGGCTCGTATTTGAGGAGTTTGGGACGCCGGCGGTTGGCTGGTGCCCTAGGCGGGCTGTAGGGGGCGCGTGGAGCCTGGCTGGTGGTCGGAGCGGCGCGGGTGCGGGCGCGCCCTCCCGAACTCCTCAAAATCAGCGCGCAGGGTCGGCCAGAGGTCGGATCGAGGCGGATCCGGCTCGGATTTGAGGAGTTCGGGAACCGGCGCGGTGGATCGCGACGGCTCAAGTGGCATACGCACGCGGGTGCGTTTTGCGTGTGAGCGCGCCGGGACCGCGGCGGAACCGGCGGCGATGGCCAGCGACCGTCTCGTTCGCGGGCAGGATCGCCGAGCGTGCATACGCAGCAGATGCCCGAACTCCTCAAATGCGGGCGGTTGCAGGTGACAAGGGGCCCGATCCGGGCGGATCCGACTCGGATTTGAGGAGTTCGGGAACTGGCGCCGTGCGTGGTGCGGCGGGCACGTGGTCAGGGCATCGCGTTGCCGATGTAGGAGTACTTCACGAAGACCTCCGACGCGAACCCGGCTTCTTCGAGCACACCCTGCACGGCGGCGAGCATGTAGCGGGAATCCCACCCCATGTAGAGGAAGTGGCTGTCATCGAGGTCGTCCCATTGGCCGTTCCACGACTGCGCGTCGTACACCGGTCCGCCGCGACGGGCGCTGAAGGCGACGACCGACTCGCGTGAGTCCGCCCACAGGCGCTTGAAGATGCGGTTGAAGAGGTGCTTGACGTCGTAGACCTCCCAGTGCTCGCCCCGGTACTCGACGTAGTCCCACTCCCGCTGCCACCCGCGCGGCCATCCGCGGCGCTTCTTGGCGTCGAGGATGGGGGTGAGGTCGTCGTCGTCGATGGCCACCACGGGCGGCTTGGCCCACAGCCGCAGGAACCGCTCGCTCAACGCGGCGGATCGGGCGGAGATCGCGGCAGTGCCCCACCCGGCGACGTCTCCGAGTTCGGTCGACAGCTCGATCGCGCTGCGGATGTACGCGGCATCCCGCTTGTCGGGGAAGGACCGATCTGCGGCCCGCTCTGCCAGCCCCTCCTCGAGCAGGGTCAGGTTCCCGAGGGTCTTCGCGAGCGCCCGGTGACTGTTCTGCTCGTCCTCGCTGTACTCCGACCACGCTCGCACCCCGTCGCCCGACCAGGCGTCACCCGGCGCGAGCGGGAAGATGTATTCGACCTCGAGGTCGGCGGGATTGTCCAGACCGCTGAGGCGGCTGAGGACATACGCCGGATGCGGCAGATCGCTGTACTTCAGACCCACTCGAACCCGCTCGTCCGACGGGGTGATGCGGGAGATCGCCCGCTCCAGCGCGTCGCCGCCGTCCGCCCGCGCGCGGCACAGGCGCGCCACGAGCCGGTCGTTGGTCAGGCCCGAGACCGTCCGCCGCAGCAGCAGCGACTGCACGTAGCCGATCGTCCGCAGAAGGTCGGACGTGGGGAGGGTGCCCGCCTGGTGCTCGCCGTACGCCTGCATGACGAGTGGATACATGCCGCGCCCGAACACGTTGAGGTACTGCAGTTCGCGCGCGACGTCGGGATCGGCGGCGTGTGCGGGTTCCAGCAGCACGCGGTAGATCTCGGAGTACGCCTTCCACTCCGCCGCCGCGGCGCGCAGATTCGTCCGGTCCAGGCGCGGGAACTCGGCCCGGAACGCGTCGTACACACCCCGCTCGCCGACCGTCGTGACTTCGCGTCCCGTGCGCATGACGAGGTAGTGCCGCCAGAACGCAGCGATCGAATCGCCCGTGTTCTGCTCGATCGGGAGCCAGTACTCGTCCTCGATCTCGGTCTGCTCCGCGTGGGTGAGCCCCATGAGCACGTAGTTGTGGATGAGCTCGTGATCGCGCAGCGGCTCCCCGGTGGAGTTGAGGCTCTCGAAGATCTGCTGCGCGTTCGCGCCGGCTCCCAGGGTGATCGCGACGTGCTCGAGTTTCTGCAGTCCGCGCCAGATGCGCGGCGCCTCATCCAGGCTCACCTGGCTGCGGAAGAAGGAGTAGTTGTCGTTGAAGCGCGACTCCCGATCGCCGCCCTCTTCGAGCCGGTCAAGGACCACGGCTTCGAACAGGTCGGCCCAGGCGCGATGCGGGCGGAGTTTCGTCCGGGTGGGGTCGGCGGCCCGCACGAGAACACGCTCGAGGTCGCCTGCGAGCGCCGGGTCGGTGGCGCGAACGGTGTGGTGCAGGGCGGCGATGAGGAGCATCAGCGTTGTGATGCGCTGCTGCCCGTCGATCAGCACGAGCTCGGGAGATCCGTTGGCCCGGTCGCTGTTCGCGGCGGAGAGGATGGAGCCGATGAAGTGCATCGTGCGCTCATCGGCGTCGGCGACGGCGCGGATGTCGGCGAGCAGCTGCTCGCATCCGCCGATGTCCCACCGGTACTGCCGCTGGTAGACCGGGACGACGATGTTCGTGCCGGGGGAGGAGAGCCAGCCGATGGTGTTGACCGCGTTCGCATCGACATTCGTGGCGCTGACCATGACCCGTTCCGACCTCCACTCGCACGAATGGGCCGCGTGTCGTCCGGATCGGCGCACGGAAGCCCACGCGAGTCTAACCGAGGGGGCCTGAACGAACGGGGAGGGCGATTTTCCCCGGCTCGCCTCCCCGAGCCCTCGCAGAGGCCGCAGGTAGGCTTGCCTTACCAGGGCCTGGAAAAACGTACTGGCCCCCTACGGAAGGCATGACTCACCTCATGGGTTACATCAAGTCCGCCGCTCTCGAAGAGACCGGCTACGTCGTCCTCGACCGCTACAACCAGGAACTCGACCCCAAGGAGTGGCTCGACCTGGAGTACGTCGACTGGAAGTCCTCCGGCGACACGCGATTCGCCCCGCTGGCCTCGAAGGACGGCGAGATCGAGTGCGGCGGTTTCTGGAGCGGCAAGACGCCCCGCACCGACAAGGACGGCATCTGGATCCCCTCGCAGGTCGAGAAGGCGCCGAACCTCGTCCGCCGCGCGCAGGAGCCGGGCGCGAACGTCGGTCGTTGCCGCATCATCGAGCTGCAGCCGAACACCTACGCCGACTGCCTCTACAACCTGCACCAGGACGACAACAACCGCCTGAACCCGGATGGCACGGGCTGGGTCGTCCGCGGGTTCTTCAACCTCACCGACGACAAGGACAGCTTCTTCGTCCTGCGCGACAACCGCACCGACCCGAGCGTGGAGTACCGCATCGCACTGCCCGCCGGCGCGCAGCTGATCGTCGACACGCAGCGCCTGTGGCACGCCGCGACCCACCCGGGCAAGGACCCCCGCTACTGCCTCATCACGTCGTGGACGTCCGGTCCGGAGCTGGACGCGTACATCGAGAAGTACAACGGCCGCACGCACGTGCCGAACTACGAGGTATCGCAGGAGTACCTCGAGGCCGGACAGGCGGAGCAGACCCGTCGCCTCGCCGCGCGTGCCGCCGCTCTCGCGGCCCGCGGTCAGGCGGACCAGACCGTCATGAGCGAGGCCTGACCCCGTCTCACCGAGAATCGACGAGGGGCGTTCCGACTGGATCGGGGCGCCCCTCGTCGTTCCCGCCGGTGAGGGCGGGGCGGGTCAGCGCGGGGACGGCGCGCCGGATGCGGTGGCCGCGGCGATGAGAGCCGTCACGTCGAGCGGTTCGGTGGGGGGCAGGTCGACGTCGCTGGAGGTGACCTCGCGCACACGGGCTGTGTGCTGACGACCGGGGGCGAGGTCGGTCATGACGAGTTCTTCTCGTCGCCGCCGCCGATGGCGATGCTCCGGGGTGCTGCACCACCGCTGAGCGGGATGGTGACTTTGAGCACCCCCTTCGTGAACTTCGCGGTGATGTCGCCCTCCTCCGCCTGCTCGGGGAGGACGATGCTCCGGTAGAAGCTGCTGCTGCTCTCCCGGATGACGTACTTCTTGTCCTTGTCCTCTTCCTTCTCGCGCCGCTCGGCCGAGATGACGAGAGCACCGCGGTCGACCGTGACCGTGACGTCCTTCTCGTCGAAGTTCGGGAGGTGCGCTTCCACGATGAGCGCCTTGTCGCCTTCGGTGTAGATGTCGGTGGTCGGAACCTTGCCACGCACGTCGGGGAGGAGGTCGTTCATGACGCTCCGGCGGAGCGCATCGAGCCCGGTGAAGGGGTCGAATCGAACCAGATTGCGGGCCATTGTTGCGTCCTTTCGCCGAAGCGCGCCGTGTGGCGAGCTGCCGTGGTGCTGCCGGGGCAGCACGGCCACACTCACGCACATCGAGAGGGGCGGGTAGTGCCATTGGTCCTGCCGGCGGGTGGCCCTCGCGCGCGGCCTGCTGACGCGCCCGGCCAGGCCGCCGGCCGACCCTTGCGGGCGCTGTGCGGCCACCTGAGGATGGGGGCATGGCCCGCCCTCCGGAAGCCGCGTCATCGCCGTACGGCGTCCCCGACCCGGTCCGCACGGATGCGGCGGCCATCGCGCGCGCCCTGGATGTCGATCCCGATCACGGCCTCTCGGCGGCAGAGGCCGCACGACGCCTGGCCGAGGTGGGACCGAACGAACTGCGCAGCGCGGAGCGCAACCCGCTGTGGCGGCGCATCCTGGTGCAACTCGCCGACCCCCTGACACTGCTTCTTCTGGCCGCCGTGGTCATCTCGGTGATCGCGTGGATCCTGGAAGGGGCCCATGGACTGCCCATCGACGCGATCGTGATCCTCGTGATCATCCTCGTGAACGTGGCGCTGAGCATCATCCAGGAGGCACGGGCTGAGGATGCGGTGGCTGCGCTGTCTGTCATGACGAGAACGCGCTCGACGGTGCTCCGCGACGCGCAGAAGATCACCGTGCCCAGCGCGGAGCTCGTCCCCGGTGACATCCTGGTCCTCGCGGAGGGCGACGAGGTCGGAGCCGACGGTCGCCTCCTCAGCGCCAACTCCCTGCGCATCGCCGAGGCATCCCTCACGGGTGAGAGCGAAGCGGTCGAGAAGCGGCCCGACACCCTCCGTGGGCCCGGATCGATCCCGCTCGGCGACCGCGCCGACATGGTCTACAAGGGCACCGCTGTCAACCGGGGCACGGGCAGGGCGATCGTGACGGCGACGGGGATGTCGACGGAGATGGGCGCGATCGCGACCATGCTCGATCGGACGGTGCAGGACGCCACGCCGCTGCAGAACGAGGTCAACCACATCGGCAAGCTGCTCGGGCGGATCGTGGTCGTCATCGCGATCGTGGTGATGATCACGGTCGCGCTGATCCAGGGCCTCGACACAGCGGCCGATTTCGTGCAGGTGCTGCTTCTGGGGGTGTCCCTCGCCGTCGCGGCGGTGCCCGAGGGGCTGCCCGCGGTCCTCTCGGTGGTCCTCGCCCTCGGCGTGCAGCGCATGGCCAAGCGCAATGCGGTGGTCAAGAAGCTCTCCAGCGTGGAGACCCTCGGATCGGCATCGGCCATCTGCACGGACAAGACCGGAACGCTCACGACCAACCAGATGACGATCCAGCGGGTGCTGACCGCTTCGGGGGCGGTCGAGATCGAGGGAGTGGGCTACGCGCCGGTGGGACGGGTCATCGGCGCCGGAGGGGACCCTCCCGTCGGCGACCTGCAGCGGGAGGCTCAGCTCGCGCTGGCTGCCGGCGCTCTCGCCAACGACGCGCAGCTGACCGAAGACGCCGGGAGCTGGACGATCCAGGGTGACCCCACGGAGGCGGCCTTCCTCGTGGCGGCGCGCAAACTCGAGGGCACGGGGGAGTTCGTCTCGCGTTTCGATCGGGTGGGGGAGGTGCCCTTCAGCTCGGAGCGCAAGATGATGTCCACCGCCGATCGCAACAGCGACGGCGCGGTGGTGATCTTCAGCAAGGGGGCGCCGGACGTGCTGCTGGAGCGCTGCACGCACGTTCAGGTCGGTGCATCCGTCGTGCCTCTGGATGCGGCGCACCGGGACCGCGCCCTCGCCGACGTGGACAACCTGTCGCAAGCGGCCTACCGCACGCTCGGGGTGGCCTACCGCATCGCACCCGAGCTGAAAGCCGATGGGGACGCCGTCGAGATCGACGACGCGCACGAACGGGATCTGGTCTACGTCGGGGTGGTCGGGATCATCGATCCGCCACGGCCGGAGGTGCGTCCCGCGATAGCCGAGGCCCATGCGGCGGGCATCCGCGTCATCATGATCACCGGCGATCATCCCGTCACGGCGGCGCGGATCGCGCGCGACCTGGGCATCATCTCCGGCGGGGAGGAGGCGTTGCCGGGAGCGCGGCTGGACCGCATGGACGACGCCGAACTGCGGGAGGCGGCGCGCGCCTATTCGGTGTTCGCGCGCGTCGCGCCCGAACACAAGCTCCGCATCGTCGACGCCCTCCAGGACGACGGCTACATCGTTGCGATGACCGGCGATGGCGTGAACGACGCACCCGCGCTCAAATCCGCCGACATCGGGATCGCGATGGGGATCACCGGCACCGAGGTGACGAAGGAAGCGGCGAACATGGTGCTCGCCGACGACAACTTCGCCACCATCGTCGAGGCCGTGCGCGAGGGCCGGGTGATCTTCGACAACATCCGGAAGTTCCTGCGCTACCTGCTGTACTCGAACATGGGCGAGGTGCTCACCGTCTTCTTCGGCATCGTGTTCGCCGGGGCGCTGGGCCTGACCGGCGCCACCGAGGGAGAGCTCGTGCTGCCGCTCCTGGCCACGCAGATCCTGTGGATCAACCTCGTCACCGATTCCGGCCCCGCACTCGCCATGGGCGTCGACCCCGAGATCGACGATGTCATGGAGCGTGCCCCGCGCGGACCCCACGACCGCGCCATCGACGGCGGCATGTGGATCGGGATCGTCGTGACCGGCCTCGTCATCTCGATCGTGACCCTGCTGACGATGGACGTCTTCCTGCCGGGTGGTCTGGTTCCCGGCGGCACCGACACCCTCGATGTGGCGCGCACAGCCGGGTTCACCACGCTCGTCTTCGCGGCGCTGATCACCGCCTTCACGGCTCGGTCGGCGGAATCCAGCGCAGCGCGCGGGCTGTTCTCGAATCCGTGGCTGTGGGGCGCGGTGACACTGGCGGTCGTCCTGCAGGTGGCCGTCGTGTCACTGCCGCCGCTCCAGGCCGCCTTCGGCACCGCGACGCTGCCGTTCGGTCACTGGATCGTGTGCCTGGGCATGGCGTCGGTCGTGCTGTGGGTGGAGGAGGCCCGGAAGCTGTTCGTGCGGGTGCGGGCGCGCCGCAGGGAGCTCGCGCGCGTCGCGGCGGGGTGACCGGGAGGAACGCCGAGCGGCGCCGCTCGCGGCGGCGCCGCGCGGATGGAGGGGCCACGCGGGTCGAGGGGATCACCCGGGTCGAGGGGATCACGTGGGTCGAGGAGCGGATGCTCCCGCGGCATCCTCCATCTGCCGGATCTCCTCGAAATCGGTGCCCCACGCACGCCGACGGCGTCAGGACCTAGTGCTCTGGCCACGCTCCTGCGCCCGGCGGACAGTGAGTCCAACGGAAAGGACTGCCCCCCATGACAGACCCCAACTACTCCCTGCTCGTCGCGGCGTACGACGACGAGTCGTCGGCGCAGGGCGACTTCACGGAGATGAAGCGGGCGGACGACCTCAACGTCGTCGCAGCCGTGGTGCTCTCGCGTGATGCCGAAGGCAAGGTGCATGTGAAGGAGCACGGCGGCCGAGTGGTCGTGTACGGAACGACGATCGGCGCCGTCGCCGGTCTCGTGATCGGGCTCTTCGCTCCGCCCCTGCTGCTCACCGGCGTGATCGGAGCGGTCGTCGGAGCCGGCGTCGGCGCCGGTGCGGGTGAGCTCATCCAGCGCCATGAGGAGAAGCAGATCGGCGTGGATGCGGACGAGTGGCTGCCGGTGGGATCCTCGGCCATCGTGGCCGTCGTCGACGACGTCTACCTGGACCGCGTCGACAGGGCCTTCGAGAAGGCGAGCAAGCACATCGCCAGGGCGATCGACAAGGGCGACTACGACGCCGTCGTGAAGGCGGTCAACAAGGGCGACGAGAAGATCGTCGAAGCTCTGAACTCCTGAACGCACGCCCGACCCGTCGACGCGCGGGAAAGACGCATAGGCGGGTCGGGCGAACGTGCTTGTCATTTCCCTCGTCAGCGGGCGATAATGGCGGCAGCACAACTGAACACGCCGGTTTCGGTCAGGTCGTAGGGGAAGACGCACCTGACGAAGGAGAGACCATGGCGAGCACGTCTTCGCGCGGAGTGATTCTGATTCACTCGGCGCCGCGCGCGTTGTGCCCCCACCTCGAGTGGGCCGTCGGCCGTTCGCTCGGCCGGGCCGTCAATTTCGAGTGGGTGGATCAGCCCGTGCTGACTGGAGCACGCAGGGCGGAGTTCTATTGGGAGGGCCCGGTGGGCACCGGTGCCGCACTCGCGACCGCCATCCGCGGCTGGGAGCACCTCCGCTTCGAGGTCACGGAAGACCCCACTCCCCGCAGCGACGGCGGACGCTGGATGCACACGCCGGGTCTGGGCATCCACTACGCGCAGACCGATGCGGCCGGCAATGTCGTGATCGGCGAAGACCGCCTGCGCTATGCGATGGAAGTCTCCGCAGGCGACGCGCATGAGCTCCGCCGTGAACTCGAGGTCGCCCTCGGGGCGGCGTGGGACGAGGAGCTGGAACCGTTCCGGCACGCGAGCGACGACGCTGCCGTGGTGTGGCTGCACAAGGTGGGATGACCCGCAGACCTCGGGCGCGGCGACGCGTGGGTACCGGAGGCCGGTGAGCACTCCCGGCGGCTGGGACACCGTGCGCTCGCCCGATACATGACGAAGACCCCGTGCCACGAGCACGGGGTCTTCGTCATGCAGGGTCACACCGAGGCGAAGGCCACCACCGCGTTGTGCCCGCCGAACCCGAAGGAGTTGCTGATGGCTAGGTGGTCTCCCGCGCCGAGCTGCGTGGGCTCGCCGGAGATGCGGAACGGCACGTCGGGGTCCTGCTCGGTGAGGTTGATGGTGGGGGGCGCCACCCGATCGCGCAGCGCGAGCACCGTGAAGATCGCCTCGAGCGCGCCGGTCCCGCCCAGCAGATGTCCGGTCGAGGCCTTCGTCGCGGAGACGGGGATGTCGTCGACGCGAGCGCCGAACACGGCGCGCAGCGCCTGGTACTCGTTCGGGTCGCCCACGGGCGTGGAGGTCGCGTGCGCGTTGATGTGCGTGACGTCATCCGGCGACGCCCCGGCCATCTCCAGCGCCTGCCGCACGGCGCGGGCCGCGCCGTGGCCCTCCGGGTCGTTGGCGGTGATGTGGTGCGAGTCGGCGGTCACGCCTCCGCCGACGAGGGCGCCGTAGATCTTGGCGCCGCGGGCGCGGGCGTGCTCCTCGGTTTCGAGGATGAGCACGGCGGCCCCCTCTGCCATCACGAAGCCGTCGCGGTCGATGCTGGCCGGTCGCGAAGCCGTCTCGGGGCTGTCGTTGCGCTTGGACAACGCCTGCATGGAGGCGAAGGCGGCGAGGGTGATCGGATGGATCGCCGACTCGGTGCCGCCGGCGATCACCACGTCGGCGAGGCCGTCGCGCAGGTGTGAGAGGGCGTTGACGAGCGACTCCGTGCTCGACGCGCACGCGCTTGCCACGGTGCGCGCATAGGCACGCGCACCGAAGTGGAGCGAGAGGTTGCCCGCGGCGGCGTTGGGCATGAGCATCGGCACCGTCATCGGCATGACGCGGCGCGGACCCTTCTCGCGGAGGGTGTCCCACGCGTCCAGCAGCGTCCACACGCCGCCGATGCCGGTGGCGAAGTCGACGCCGAGGCGGTCGGGGTCGACGTCTGGGCTGCCCGCATCCGCCCATGCCTCCATCGCCGCGACCATGGCGAACTGGGAGGCGGGATCGAGGCGCTTGGCCACTGGCCGCTGCAGGACCGTGTCGGGGCGCACCTTGGCCTCGGCGGCGAAGGTGACCGGAAGCTGATACTCCTGGACCCAGTCGTGCTCCAGGCTGCGGGCGCCGGATTCGCCCGCCAGGAGGGCGGACCAGCTCTCCGGCGCGGTGCCGCCGATGGGGCTGGACGCGCCGATGCCGGTGACGACGATGCGAGTGGTGCTCATAGGGCTCCTCAGGGAACCGGTGGGGGCGAACCCCCACCGGCAAGCGATTACGCCTGGTTCGTGGTGATGTAGGTGACGGCGTCACCCACGGTCTTGAGGTTCTTGACCTCGTCGTCGGGGATGGTGACGCCGAACTTCTCCTCGGCGTTCACCACGATCGTCATCATCGAGATCGAGTCGATGTCGAGGTCGTCCGTGAACGACTTCTCCAGCGCGACCTCGTCGGCCGAGATGCCGGTCTCATCGGTGATGAGCTCGGCCAGTCCGGCGAGGACCTCTTCGTTGGTGAATGCCATGGGTTTCTCCTGTTCTTGGGGTTCGCGGGCCCCGGAGGGCCTTGTTCAGTCTAGAGTCCGCGCCGCGGCGGCTAAGGGAGCACGACCACCTGCGCGCCGTACACCAGTCCCGCTCCGAACCCGATCTGCAGTGCCAGACCGCCGCTGACTTCGGGGTGCTCCTCGAGGAGCCGGTGCGTGGCCAGGGGGATGGATGCGGCCGACGTGTTGCCGGTGGTGGCGATGTCTCGGCCGATCACGACGGTGTCGGGGAGTCCGAGCTGCTTGGCGAACTCGTCGATGATGCGCATGTTGGCCTGGTGCGGGACGAACGCCGACAGGTCGGATGCCTCCACCCCGGCGGCCTCCAGGGCCTGCCGCGCGACCTTCACCATCTCCCACACCGCCCAGCGGAACACCGTGGGGCCTTCCTGACGCAGCGTCGGCCACGGCGCGCGCCCCTCCCGGAACTCCTGAAGGGTGTGGTTCATGCCGACCGCATCCGACTTCGAGCCGTCGGAGCCCCAGATGGTCGGACCGATGCCGGGGGTGTCGCTCGGGCCGATCACGACGGCGCCGGCGCCGTCGCCGAGGAGGAAGGAGATGCTGCGATCGGTGGGATCGACGATGTCGCTGAGTTTCTCGGCGCCCACGACCACGGCGTGGCGGACGACGCCCCCACGCACGAGTGCGTCGGCCTGCGCGACGCCGTACGCGAAGCCGGCGCATGCGGCGTTGACGTCGTAGGCGGCGGCCGGATTCGCGCCGATCCGGTCGGCGACGATGGCCGAGACCGACGGCGTCTGCTTCGGGTTCGTCACGGTGGCCACGATGACGGCGTCGATGTCGGATGCGGGGATGCCCGAGTGCTCTACCGCCTCGGCGGCGGCGGCCGTGGCCAGTTCGATCGCGGTCGTGCCGGCGCCTGCTCGCACACGGGTGATGATGCCGGTGCGCTGGCGGATCCACTCGTCGCTGGAATCGATCGGGCCGACGAGGTCGTCGTTGGGCACCACGTTCTCGCCGCGCGCGGCGCCGTAGGCGTAGATCCTCGTGTGGGCGGGGCCTTGCGCCTGCCTGAGAGCGGCGGTCATGCGGTGTGTCCCTTCAGGAGCGCGACGGCGGCGGGAATGTCGTCCGGCGTCTTGACGGCGACGGTGGGCGTGCCGCGCAGTCCTCGCTTGACCAGCCCCGTCAGGGTACCGGCGGGGGCGAGTTCGACGACGCCGGTGACGCCGCGCGTTCCGAACGATTCCATGCACAGATCCCAGCGCACGGGTGAGGCGACCTGCGAAACGAGCAGGTCCAGAGCCGCACGGCCATCGGTGACCACCGATCCGTCGGCGTTGGTCCAGAGTGTGAGAGCGGGATCGGCCGGGGCGATCTCAGCAGTCGCCGTACGAAGCACCTCGACCGCCGGCTGCATGTACCGGGTGTGGAATGCACCGGCGACCTGCAGCGGGATCACTCGGCTGCCGGGCACCGGGTTGTCGGCGAGGTCGGCCAGCGCCGGCAGGCTTCCGGCCGCCACGATCTGGCCGCCGCCGTTGTGGTTGGCGGCGGTGAGGCCGAGACCCTCCAGGTGCGCGAGCACCGCGCCGGAGTCGCCGCCGATCACAGCACTCATGCCGGTCTGCTCCAGCGCAGCGGCATCCGCCATCGCCCGTCCGCGGAGCCCCACCAGCCGCATCCCCTCGGCCTCGGAGAGCACGCCGGCCGCGACGAGCGCGGCGATCTCGCCGACGGAATGGCCGGCGACGCCGTCGGCTGAGCTCCCCGCCTCTTCGACCAGCGCCGCCCACGACAGCAGGCTCGCCGCGACGATGAGCGGCTGGGCGATCTTGGTGTCGCGGATGCGGTCCGCGTCCCATTGCGTGCCCGCGGCGATGAGGTCGACGTCCGCGGCCTCCGAGGCACGCTCGAGGCGCTCACGCGCTCCGTCGAGGGCGAGCCACGGGGAGAGGAACCCGGGGGTCTGCGAACCCTGTCCGGGGAAGACGGCGATGATCACCGTTCCATCCTGTCAAGGAAGTGGGGGACGGTTTCGGAGATCGTCGGACAAGTATCGGCGAGACCTTTGTGGGCACTCCACATCATTGCGGTGTCCTTCTGAGCGTCGTGGGGCGGCGGCGCGTCGCATCCGTACCGATCGCGCCGAGGATGAGAGCCGTCTGCAGGATGAGCGCTTCCCGCGGGCCGGTCGCATCCCATCCGATGACCTCCGACACGCGCTTTAGGCGGTAGCGCACGGTGTTCGGGTGCACGAACAGCTCGCGGGCGGTCGCCTCGAGGGAACGGCCGTTGTCGAGGTAGCTCCACAGGGTGGACACGAGATCGGTGCTGTGGGTGTGCAGCGGGCGGTAGATGCGCTCGACGAGGGTCTGCTTGGCGAGAGGGTCGCCGGCCAGGGCTCGTTCGGGGAGCAGGTCGTCCGCCTCGACGGGGCGCGGGGCGCCGCGCCACGCACGTGCCACCGCGAATCCTGCGAGCGCCGCGCGGGCGCTCTGTCCGGCGTCGACGAGGGCGGGGACGGTGGGGCCCAGGACGAGGTGGCCGGTGCCGAATCCGGGCTCAAGGCGCCGGGTGATCTCGACGAACGGGAGCTCGGGGGTGGTGTCGTCGTTGCGGGCCGGCTGCGCGCGCCCCACCACGAGGACCAGCCGTGTGCCCTGCACGCCGATCAGCACGTCTACGCCGAGCTTGCGGGCGGTGCGACGCAGTTGATCGACATCGAGCTGCGGGGGAGTGGTGCCCACGAGCACGGCGACCTCTCCGTGACCGTGCCAGCCCAGCGCCGCGATGCGGCTGGGCAGCTCCTCGTCGGCCTCGCCGGTGAGGATCGAATCCACCACGAGTGCTTCCAGACGTGCGTCCCACAGGCCCCGGGCCTCCGCCGCTCGCGCGTAGACGTCGGCGGCGGCGAAGGCGACTTCACGCGAGTACAGCAGGATCGCGTCGCGGACGTCGTCGCTGCGGCCGGTGACGCGCTCCTCCGTCACTTCCACCGTCGCGCGGATGAGCTGCAGCGTCTGCTGCAGGCTCACGCTGCGCAGCAGTTCCCGCGGCGCGACAGCGAAGATGTCGGCCGCGATCCACGGCGTGGACGTGGGGTCGTCGTACCACTGGATGAACGAGGTGATGCCCGCCTGCGCCACCAAGCCCACCGCTGAGCGGCGGGCCGGTGGCATCTCGGCGTACCAGGGGAGGGAGTCGTCGAGGCGCTTGATGGTCGCCGTCGCCAGATCCCCCGAGATCCGGCGCAGCCACGCCAGCGTCTCGGCTTTCTCGGCGGGCTTGGTCTTACCCGCGGTCATCGGTGGATCAGCTCTCCCCGCCGGCGTTTCCGCTCGTGCCGGCCGTCACATCGTGCAGACGGTACTTCTCGATCGCCTGCACCGACAGCTGCGGATCCACCGCGCCTTCGGCAGCGAGCGCCTGCAGTGTGCGCACAACGATCGACGGGCCGTCGATCTTGAAGAAGCGCCGCGCTGCCGGGCGGGTGTCGGAGAATCCGAAGCCGTCGGCGCCGAGCGTGTGGTAGTTGTGCTGCACCCAGGGGCGGATCTGCTCCTGCACGGCGTGCTCGAAGTCGCTGACGGCCACGACGGGACCGGGCGCGCCGGCGAGCTTCTCGGTGACGTACGCCGTCCGTGGCGCGTCCTCGGGGTGGAGGAAATTGTGCGAGTCCGCGGCGAGCCCGTCGCGACGCAACTCGTTCCAGGACGTCACCGACCACACGTCCGCGGCCACGCCCCAGTCGTCCTTGAGCAGCTGCTGCGCCTCCAGCGCCCACGGCACCCCCACGCCGGAGGCGAGGACCTGCGCGCGGGGGCCTTCGCCCGAACCCGGGGAGATGCGGTGGAGGCCCCGGACGATCCCATCGACGTCCACGCCCTCGGGCTCCGCCGGCTGCACGATCGGCTCGTTGTACACCGTGAGGTAGTACATGACGTTCGGGTCGGGGTGGTTGCCGCCGTACATCCGCTCGATGCCCGAGCGGACGATGTGAGCGATCTCGTACCCGTACGCCGGGTCGTAGGTGATCACGGCCGGGTTCGTCGAGGCCAGCAGCGGGGAGTGGCCGTCGGCGTGCTGAAGTCCTTCGCCGGTGAGGGTGGTGCGTCCGGCCGTGGCGCCGATGAGGAAGCCACGCGCCATCTGGTCGCCCGCCGCCCACAGGGCGTCGCCGGTGCGCTGGAAACCGAACATCGAGTAGAAGACGTACACCGGGATGAGCGGCTCACCATGAGTCGAGTACGCCGTCCCGGTGCCGGTGAACGCCGCGAGGGCGCCGGCTTCGTTGATGCCGACGTGGATGATCTGGCCCTGCGGGCTCTCCTTGTACGCCAGGAGCAGCTCACGGTCGACGGAGGTGTAGTGCTGACCGTTCGGGTTGTAGATCTTCGCGGTCGGGAAGTACGCGTCCATCCCGAAGGTGCGGGCCTCGTCGGGGATGATCGGGACGATCCGGTGCCCGAAGTCCTTGGCGCGGAGGAGGTCCTTGAGCAGGCGCACGAACGCCATGGTCGTGGCGACCTCCTGCGTTCCCGAGCCCTTCTTGGGCAGGGCGTAGGCGTC
The DNA here is from genome assembly GCF_008727775.1 of Microbacterium lushaniae. Taxonomy (NCBI): domain Bacteria; kingdom Bacillati; phylum Actinomycetota; class Actinomycetes; order Micrococcales; family Microbacteriaceae; genus Microbacterium; species Microbacterium lushaniae. The sequence goes on along the minus strand of NZ_CP044232.1, from coordinate 1,907,342 downwards.
GTCTCCAGGCAGCGACAGCCCCACGTGGTGCGTGCGACGCTCGGGCAGGAACCCGCCGAGGTCGCGGCGGCGCTCGAGCAGGTACTGGATCGTCTCGTCCTGCGCGCCGGGGTTGTAGTACGGCGGGAGGTAGGGGTTCTCCTCGAGCTTGGCGTCGCTGATCGGGATGTGCATCGCGTCGCGGAAGAGCTTGAGGTCGTCGAGGGTCATCTTCTTCATCTGGTGGGTCGCGTTGCGGCCCTCGAAGTGCGGACCCAGGCCGTAGCCCTTGATGGTCTTGGCGATGATCACGGTCGGCTGGCCCTTGTGCTCGACGGCCGCCTTGAAGGCCGCGTACACCTTGCGGTAGTCGTGACCACCGCGTTTGAGGTTCCAGATCTGCTCGTCGGAGTAGTCCTTCACGAGCGCGGCGGCGCGCTCGTCGCGCCCGAAGAAGTGCTCGCGCACGTAGGCGCCGCTCTCGGCCTTGTAGGTCTGGTAGTCGCCGTCGGGGGTGGCGTTCATGAGGTTCAGCAGCGCACCGTCGGTGTCGCGCTTGAGCAGGTCGTCCCACTCGCGGCCCCACACCACCTTGATGACGTTCCAGCCGGCGCCGCGGAAGAAGCTCTCCAGCTCCTGGATGATCTTGCCGTTTCCGCGGACCGGGCCGTCCAGGCGCTGCAGGTTCGCGTTGATGACGAAGGTCAGGTTGTCCAGGCCTTCGTTGGCGGCGACCTGGAGCTGACCGCGGCTTTCGACCTCATCCATCTCGCCGTCGCCGAGGAAGGCCCACACGTGCGACTCGCCGGCGTCCTTGATGCCACGGTTGGTGAGGTACTTGTTGGTCATCGCCTGGTAGATGGCGTTGATCGGCCCGAGCCCCATCGAGACGGTGGGGAACTGCCAGAACTCCGGCATGAGGCGCGGGTGCGGGTAGGAGGGGATGCCGTTGGGTGCGGCCGACTTCTCCTGGCGGAACCCGTCGAGCTGGGCCTCGGTGAGGCGTCCCTCCAGGAATGCGCGGGCGTAGGTGCCGGGGGAGGCGTGGCCCTGGATGAAGATCTGGTCGCCGCCGGAGGGGTGGTCGTGGCCGCGGAAGAAGTGGTTGAAGCCGACCTCGTAGAGAGCCGCCGACGAGGCGTAGGTGGAGATGTGGCCGCCCACGCCGATGCCGGGGCGCTGCGCGCGGTGCACGGTGATCGCGGCGTTCCACCGGACCCACGCGCGGTAGCGGCGCTCGATCTCCTCGTCGCCGGGGAACTCCGGCTCGTTCTCGGGGGCGATCGTGTTGATGTAGTCGGTGGTGGGCACCATGGGCACGCCCAGGTGCAGGTCCTTGGACGCCTTGAGGAGGCTCAGCATGATCTCCCGGCCGCGTCCGTGGCCCTTGGCCTGCACGAGCTGCTGGAGGGATTCCTGCCATTCAGCGGTCTCGTCGGGATCGCTGTCGAGCGGTCCCTGCGAGTACGGATCCTGATCGTGAACAGTCACGGAAGACCTTTCTTCGGCTGGCAGATCGTGCCAGGCAATCGCCAATGGTGCGCACGAAGCGTTGTCCGCTCTGTACAACGCGCACCTCGACCAGCCTAGCGAGTCAGCAGCGCGGCCGGACCCCCGGAGGACGCGCGGTAAGGACCTCAGGATGCTGTCCGTTCCCTCCTGGCGGGGGCCCACTCCTCGCTCCCGCCGCGGGGATCATCGGGAAAAATGATTTCCAAATCGGAAAGCATTTGTTATCGTTTCCGTTATGGAAACTACCGCTGCCATTCCGGATCCTGGTGAAGCCGCCGCGAGCCTCGACGCCATCGCCGACGCTCAGACCGCGGTGCGAGACCGCCCCTGGCCGATCTGGCTGTATGTGATCAACGCCCTGCTCCTGGGAGGGGTGGCCATCGCAGGACTGGTCGACTCATCGACGATCGGGGCTCTCGTGGTGGGGGCGCTGGCGGTCGCACTGGTCGCCCTCAACTACTGGGCCGGACGACGAATGGGGGCGCCGTTCGCAGTTCCCACCAGTCGCGGGTTCCTCCTGCTCGTTGCCGTCGCGAGCGTGTTCGTGCTCGGCTCGTTGCTCGCCCGCTTGGCAGACTTCGACTGGGGCATCATCGCGTGCGCGGTCGGGGCGACGTCCTGCTACAGCATCGGCGCGGTCCTGCACTTCCGGAGCACGCGCCGATGAGTGGACAGCTCGACGCGGTGATCCACCCGATGCACCGGCTGAAGGTGTGCGCCATGCTCGAGACCGCGGGGAGCGTCGAGATGTCCGTCATCCGCGACGCGGTGGGCTTGAGCGCGTCTGCGCTGAGTAAGCAGGTCAGCGCACTCGTGGAGGCGGGATACGTCCGTCAGGAACGATCGCGCGGCGATTCGCGGCGCATCTGGCTGTCGCTGACCGAAGACGGCAGGAACGCCTACCGAGGCCACGTTCAGGCACTGCGCGAGATCGTCGCCGCACAGGGCAGCTCCGCAGATGAGGGTTCTCCCCAGCGGCTATGACCGTCGGGCAGAGACGGGCGGGCCGCATCGCAGTCGGAGAACGTGAGCGCCCGGGGACGGTGCGCCGATGTGGTGGTGGGCCCTGCCGGGATCGAACCGACGACATCCACGGTGTAAACGTGGCGCTCTACCAGCTGAGCTAAAGGCCCTCGCCGTCCAGTCTAGGGCGGCGAGCAGTCTCCGCCCGAGGTCAGAGGCCCTGCCCCACGGACCACAGCCGGTCGGCCCGCCCGGAGATGGCCTCCGAGAACGTGAACGCCTGCGCGTCGGTGAGGGATGCGACATAGTCGAGCACCCCGCGGGCCTGGGCCAGCCGGTCGCGCTCGTCCGCGGTGCGGGGGGAGCGGCCGCTGCGACGGAACGGCTCGTATCCGTCCCGCGCGAGCTCGATGAGTTCCTGCAGCCGGCGGGGGACGCGGTCGCGATCGTGTTCGTCTTCGAGCCAGGCCATCAGAGCATGCACGGAGCGGCTCAGGATGCGGCTGAGCCCGCGCTGGTGGATCGCGAGGTCGGGGCGGCTGAGGACGAAGTGCTTGTGCACGAACTTCAGCACCTCGACGTGGTGCCACGCCGTGGTCGACAGGCGGATCGGCCCCGAGCGCGGGTCATCCGCCGAGGTCGGCGCCGCGGAGGCCTGGAGCGCGCGGATCCACCGGTCCGTGAAGGTGGCGAGTTGCCGTTCGGCGGTCAGCGACCCGTCGAACGGACGCGCCAGCAGGTCGTCCACGAGCTCCTCGTGCACGGTCGAGACCGCGTCGTGGAAGGCGTCGTCGTCGGCCACCCACGCGTCGTCGCGGCGCATCTTGCGGCGGAGCCTCTCGATGGCCGCACCGCGCTCGGTCTCCGCGCGCACCTCGTCGTCGTCGCGCCCGCGCCACTGGGCGGCCGCCTCCAGCCATCCGTCGAACTCCGCCGCGATCGGTGCGTGGTTGAGGATCCCCGCGCGATAGAAGTCGTCGACGTCGTGGACGGAGTACGCGATGTCGTCGGCGATGTCCATCACCGCCCCTTCCACCGACTGCCGGAAGGGTGCGATCCCCAGCTGGGTGCGCGCCTGCTCGAGGTCGGCCCCGTCGATCTCGTAGGCGGAGTACTTGAAGACGTGCAGCCCCCGCTCCGCCGTCCGCCGCATGCCGCGGGGTGCACCACGCTCGCCCAGCTGCTCGCTGTTGACCGCGGGCGTCCACGGGTATTTCGCCGTCGCCACCCGCACGGCCGACGTGAGGTTGAGGCCTGTGGGCACGTGCTCGGTGACGTCCAGTGCGGTCAGGATGCGGTAGGTCTGCGCGTTGCCCTCGAACCCGTCGGTGAGACCGAGCTCTTCGCGCGCGACCCGGTTGAGCACCGACTCCCCGAGGTGACCGAACGGAGGATGCCCGAGGTCGTGCGCGTGGGCTGCGCACTCCACGACGGTCTCGTTGCAGACCTCAGGTCCTCCGGAGCGCTGGGAGCGATCGTTCAGATGACGGGCGACGGCGCGCGCGATGGCGCTCACCTTGAGGGTGTGGGTGAGGCGGTTGTGCACGGGAGCGCCGGAGATGGACGGCGAAACCACCTGGGTCACGGCCGACAGCCGGGAGAAGTACGGGGAGAACTGGATGCGCTGCAGGTCCAGCCCGAACGGATCGCCGACCTGACGGCCGTGCTCCGGATGCACCCGTGCCGTGCCCCCCTCTTCCGTGACGGTCGGTTCGTCTTCCACAGAGTTCCTCTCGCTTACCCGGCAGTGCTCCGCCCGCAGTGTAGCCACGGCATCCGCCCCCTCCGGCCCCCTTGCGCCCGGCGCGGGCGCCCGGCAATCGCTCTCGCGCCGATCGGCGGGGGTGGCCGTCGCCCCCCGGCGGTAGGTTGGGAGCGTGAACGCCGACCCCGCCGACCAGCGCAAACTGCTCGATCTCGCCGAACTCGACGGGCGCATCAAACGCCTGCGTGCCGCCAAGGCCAATCCGCCGCAGGCCGCGCGGGTGCAGGAGCTGCTCGCCCAGCGCACGACGCAGACCCACGAGCTGACGCGCCTGATCGGCCTCCGTGACGATCTGCTTGCCGAGCTGGCGCGGATCGAGGCGGATGTGGCCGTCGTCGACGCGCGCGCAGAGCGCGACGCCCAGCGGCTGGCCACGAGCGCCAACGCGAAGGAGGCGCAGAGCCTCGAGAACGAGCTCGCCTCGCTCGCGCGGCGCAAGTCCGACCTCGAAGACGGCGAACTGTCCGTCATGGAAAGGCTCGAGACGGCCGACAGCGAGGTCGCAGCTCACGAGGCGCTCATCGCCGCGACCAACGACGAAGGCGCGCGCCTCAGCGCCGAGGCCAAGACCGCCGTCGCCGACGCCACTCGCGATCTGGAGGCCGCCGAGCGCGACCGCGCGGCGATCGCCGCGGCCATGGCCGCCGACCTCGTCGCGATGTACGACCGCATCTCCGCACGCGGGCCCGGCGCCGGGCTGCTGCGCCGGGGCACGTGCGAGGCGTGCATGATGGTGCTCTCCGGCACGGACATGAGCGCGGTGCGCCAGGCTGCCTCCGACGCGGTGATCACGTGCCCGGAGTGCGGAGCGATCCTGGTCCGCACCGACGAATCCGGTCTGTGACCACGCTCGTCGTCGAGGCGGACGGCGGATCCCGCGGCAACCCGGGGATCGCCGCCGGAGGCGCGGTCGTGATGGACCCCGACGGCCACGTCGTGACGGAGCTCGGCGTGTACGTCGGGGTCGCCAGCAACAACGTCGCCGAGTACAACGGGCTGCTGGCCGGGCTGTCGGCGGCGTTCGAGCGCGATCCCGAGGCCACGGTGCACGTGCGGATGGACTCCAAGCTCGTCGTCGAGCAGATGACGGGGCGCTGGAAGGTGAAGCATCCCGACATGCGGGCGCTCGTGGAGCAGGCGAACACGCTCATCGCCGGTCGCCCCGTGACCTATGAGTGGGTGCCGCGCCTGTCGAACGCGCGGGCAGACAAAGCCGCGAACGAGGCGATGGACCGCCGCGAGAGCTTCCGCCGTGACCTCGACCCGCGTGGACAGCGCTGACCGCGTCTGGACCGTTCTCGGTCGAGCCGACGGCCGCGTCATCGCAGTCGACCTGGATGCCGAGGGCCGTGAGCGCGCGCGCATCGAGCTGACTCCGGCCGCGCTGCCGCGGTGGCTGGCCGAGCGCGAGGCGGCGGACGCGCCGCGGTGGGTGTGGCACGACACGCCGGGGTGGTACGACGCCCTGCTGGCCGACGGCATCCGGGTGACCAAAGCGCATGACCTGCGCCTCGTGCACGCGATCCTCCGTGACGCCGTGGCGGTGACGGAGGATGCCGGCTTGCGCGCCGCCCGCGGATGGGACGCGCCGGCGGTCGTGCCCGGCGGCGAGGCAGCACTGTTCGACCTGGGTGAGCATGCAGCCGGGCCGCCCGATGACATCTCCTCGGCCCTGGCCGAGTTGACACGGCAGCGGCAGGCGCTGGCCCGCTCCCGCACGCCGGGCGCCCTGCGGCTGCTGGCGGCGGCGGAGTCGGCGGGAGCCCTGCTGGCGTGCGAGATGCGAGCGGCAGGCCTGCCATGGGATGAGTCGGCCCACGATGCGATCCTCCGCGACGCGCTGGGGGAGCGGGAGGGCGGCGCACTCCCCGCCCGGATCCAGCAGCGGGCAGCGGACGTGCGCGCAGCCCTCGGCGATCCGGCGGTCAGCCTCGATTCCCACCCGAAGCTGCTGCGGGCGCTCCACCGCGCCGGCGTGCTGGTGGATTCCACCAGCCGGTGGGAACTGGAGCGGCACGAGCATCCGGTGATCGCGCCCCTGGTGGAGTACAAGCGCCTCATGCGGCTGTACACGGCGAACGGCTGGGCGTGGCTTTCGGAGTGGGTGCGCGACGGGCGCTTCCGGCCCGTCTATGTTCCCGGCGGGGTCGTCACGGGCCGGTGGGCGTCCTCGGGCGGAGGCGCGCTGCAGATCCCGCGCCAGCTGCGCGCGGCCGTGCGCGCCGACCCGGGATGGTGCCTGGTCATCGCCGATGTCGCGCAGCTCGAACCACGGATCCTGGCCGCAATGGCACGCGACACCGCGCTGGCCGAGGCTGCGCGAGGCCGTGACCTGTACGAGGGGATCGTGGCGCAGGGCGCCTTGCCGACACGCGCCGAGGCGAAGGTGGCCCTGCTGGGCGCCATGTACGGCGCGACCACCGGAGACAGCGGCCGCCTCGTCCCTCGCCTGCGCCGCGCGTTCCCGCACGCCATGCGGCTGGTCGACGAGGCGGCGCGCACGGGTGAGGACGGCGGCACCGTCTCGACGTGGCTCGGGCGCACCTCCCCGCGCCCGGATGCCGCGTGGTCGGCGTCGCAGTCCCAGGCCAGCGATGCCGAAGCCGCAGAAACCGACCGCACGCGGGCTCGCCGGTCGGCCCGCGACAGGGGGCGGTTCACCCGCAACTTCGTCGTGCAGGGGACCGCCGCGGAGTGGGCGCTCGCGTGGCTGGCCGATCTGCGGCTGCGCCTTGCGGCTCTTCCCGACGTTGCGGAGGATGACGCCGCGCCACGCTCGGGCTCGGCCTTCGCGCGGCGACCGCACCTGGCGTTCTATCTGCACGACGAGATCATCGTGCACGCCCCGCTGTCCTACGCCGATGCGGTGGCCGCGTGCGTGCGGGAATCCGCCGCATCCGCGGGGCGCCTGCTTTTCGGCGACTTCCCGGTGGACTTCCCGCTCGACCTGTCGATCGTGGAGACCGCAGGCGCGAAGTGACGGCTGTCAGCGCCCCGACGGCTAAACTCGGGGTGCGAATGGGTCGGCTGGACGGTCGCGTCGCGTGCGGTTCGCCGCATCGCGCCGAGGAACGTCCGGGCTCCACAGGGCAGGGCGGTGGGTAACACCCACCCGGAGTGATCCGCGAGACAGTGCCACAGAGAGCAGACCGCCCCGGTTCCGACCGGGGTAAGGGTGAAAGGGTGGTGTAAGAGACCACCGGGATCGTGGTGACACGATCCGCACGGCAAACCTCGCCCGGAGCAAGGTCAGACAGGGGATGTTGACGCGGCCCGCCGAGTCCCCGGGTAGACCGCTGGAGCGGCACGGCAACGTGTCGCCGAGAGAGATGACCGTCCACGGAGCTTCGGCTCCCGGACAGAACCCGGCGTACAGGCCGGCCCATTCGCCCTCTCGCTACTCGGTGACCGCCGGGACGGCCCCCGGCACCGCGAGGCCGAGGGCGGCGGCGCCGATGATGCCGGCGTTGTTGCGGTGCACGGCCGGGACGATGGGCGTCTTCAGATCGAGCAGGTGCAGGAACTCCGACGCGTGCTTGGACACGCCGCCGCCGACGATGAACAGGTCGGGGCTGAAGAGGAACTCGACGTAGTCGTAGTACCACTGCAGGCGCTCCGCCCACTGCTCCCACGACAGGCTCTCCCGCTCCATCGCGGAGTAAGCGGCGTAGCCCTCGGCGTCGCGCTTGTGGTTGGCGCGCTGAAGGTGACCGAGCTCGGTGTTGGGCACGAGCACGCCGTTGTAGATCATCGCCGACCCGATGCCCGTGCCGAGGGTCGTCAGGAGCACGAGTCCGTCGACGCCCTTCGCCGCGCCGTAGCGCACCTCGGCGATGCCGGCCACGTCGGCGTCGTTGGCGAAGTGGATGTCGCGGCCCAGGCCGTCTTCGAAGAATTTCTCGGCCTCGAAACCGATCCATTTGTCCGACACGTTGGCCGCCGACAGCGTGCGGCCGTTCTTCACGATCGCGGGGAACGCGACGCCCAGGGCGACGTCATGGTCGTCGGCGACGCCGAGCCGGTCCAGGACGGTCCGCACCGCGGTCAGGACATCGTCGGGCTCCGCCCCGCGCGGGGTCGGGACCTTCATCCGGTCGCTGAGAAGCTCACCCGCCTCGAGGTCCACGATGCCCGCCTTGATGCCGGTTCCGCCGATGTCCACTCCGACCGCACGAGTCGCCTTCGATGCCATGGGCCCAGCCTATCCAGCGGGCACGTGCAGGTCAGTAGGATCGACGGAGGTGCCCGGACCGATCCGGGGCGCACGCGAACGCAGGGAGTCAGGGTGAGCACCGAAGGCGAGAAGTACTGGTACAACCTCTCCACCGGCGAGGTCGAGCGTGGGTATGCGTCTCCGGCGATCGACCGGGCAGGACCGTTCGACACGGCCGAGGAGGCCGCCCGCGCACCCGAGCTGTTCAAGGAGCGTTCGCGCGCATGGGCCGACGACGAGGCGCGCGAGGACAACTGGGGCGCGGAAGGCTCCCGGAACTGAACCGGGAACGAGGGGGAAGTATGGACAAGCAGCGGGACTTCGTACTGCGCACGATCGAGGAGCGCGGCGTGAAGTTCGTGCGCCTCTGGTTCACGGACGTCATCGGCACGCTCAAATCCGTCGCGATCGCGCCGGCGGAGGTCGAGGGCGCCTTCGGTGAGGGGCTCGGCTTCGACGGGTCGGCGATCGAGGGCCTGACCCGCTCATACGAATCGGACCTGCTCGCCCACCCCGATCCCACGACGTTCCAGATCCTGCCATGGCGGGGCGAGATCGACCCGACGGCCCGGATGTTCTGCGACATCACCACGCCCGACGGGGCTCCCGCCGTCGCCGATCCCCGGCACGTCCTCAAGCGCACGCTCGCGAAGGCCGCCGATGCCGGCTTCACGTTCTACACGCACCCCGAGATCGAGTTCTATCTGCTCAAGTCCTCGGCGCTCGGGGTGGACGGACGCCCCGTGCCGGTGGACTCCGCCGGATACTTCGACAACGTGCCCGGCGGCACAGCGCACGATTTCCGCCGCCGGTCGGTGCGGATGCTGGAAGACCTCGGCATCTCGGTGGAATACAGCCACCACGAAGGCGGGCCCGGGCAGAACGAGATCGACCTGCGCTACGCCGACGCTCTCACCACCGCCGACAACATCATGACCTTCCGCACCGTGATCAAAGAGGTCGCGATCGAGCAGGGCGTGTACGCGACGTTCATGCCCAAGCCGATCAGCGGACAGCCCGGCAGCGGCATGCACACGCACATGTCGCTGTTCGAAGGCGACATGAACGCCTTCTACGAGGAGGGCGCTCAGTACCAGCTCTCGCGTGTCGGGCGGCAGTTCATCGCAGGGCTCCTGCGTCACGCGAACGAGATCTCGGCTGTGACGAACCAGTTCGTCAACTCCTACAAGCGGCTGTGGGGCGGCGACGAGGCCCCCAGCTTCATCTGCTGGGGGCACAACAACCGTTCCGCGCTCGTGCGCGTGCCGCTGTACAAGCCGAACAAGGGGCAGTCCTCGCGCGTCGAGTACCGCGCGCTGGATTCTGCCGCGAACCCCTACCTCGCCTACGCGCTCATGCTGTCGGCGGGTCTGAAGGGCATCCAGGAGGAGTACGAGCTCCCCGCGGAGGCGGAAGACAACGTCTGGTCGCTCAGCGACGCGGAGCGGCGCGCACTCGGCTATGCGCCGCTGCCGCAGAGCCTCGACCACGCGCTGGGGTACATGGAGGAATCCGAACTGGTCGCAGAGACGCTCGGTGAGCAGGTGTTCAACTACGTGCTGCTGAACAAGCGTCGCGAGTGGCAGCAGTACCGCTCGCAGGTGACGCCGTTCGAGTTGCACAGCAACCTCGAGATGCTCTGAGCCCAACCGCAGATGACGTCGGGCGAACGCTCCACCGCGCTGACGGCGCTGGCCCGCCGCGGTTTCACGCGCCTGGGCGAAGCTGACGGGCTGCTGACGGAGCTGGCCGAAGCGACCGGGCTCTCGCGGGAGAACCTCGCCGACGCGGCGTCGCTCGGGTCCGACCCCGACGACGCCCTCGGCGCGGTGGTGCGGATCGCGCGCCGCGATCCGGCCGCCGTCACCGACCTGTCCGACGACGTGCTGGGCTGGGCGGCTCTGTGGCGCCTGGTGGGGGCCTCCAGCGGATTCGCCGGGTTCTTCCTGCGTCACCCCGATGAGCTCGCCCACCTGCGCGGTGCCGGGTACCTCCTGCCCGACGATGCCTCCCTCCGCCGGGAGCTGGCGGAGGCGGTGGGTGAGAGCGACGGGTTCGCTGCCTCCGGCGGTGAGGACGCGTGTGTCGCGCTGCGGGTGGCGTACCGGCGGGTCCTGGCCCGCATCGCCGCGTTCGACCTCGCCCAGCCCGACCCGGCCGATGTGATCGACCGGGTGTCGGCGCGTCTGGCGGATGCTGCGGGGGCGGCGCTGGAGGCATCGCTCGCGGTCGCGAGGGCCCGTGTGTCGGGGTCGGGCGGGACGTCGACCCTCTTCCCGCGGGAACAGGTCGCCGCCGCCCGGCTGGCGATCGTCGGCATGGGCAAGGCGGGCGCCCGGGAGCTGAACTACGTCAGCGACGTCGACGTCATCTTCGTCGGTGGCACCGCCGACGAGGACGTGGTGACCGAGGCGCGAGCGATCGACATCGCCACGCGCCTGGCCGTGCAGACGATGAGAGGGATCTCCGGCCCCGAGATCGAGCCGGCGCTGTGGGAGGTCGACGCGAACCTCCGGCCGGAGGGCAAGCAGGGAGCGCTCGTGCGGTCGCTCGCGTCCCACCTGTCGTACTACGACCGGTGGGCGAAGAGCTGGGAGTTCCAGGCGCTGCTGAAGGCCCGCCCCCTCGCCGGCGACGTCGGCCTGGGCGACGCCTATGTCGACGCCGTGCAGCCGAAGGTGTGGACCAGCGCCGGGCGGGAGAACTTCGTCGACAGCGTGCAGCGCATGCGCGAGCGGGTCACCGACAACATCCCGGCCGAGGAAGTGCCGCGGCAGGTCAAGCTCGGGCCCGGCGGCATCCGCGACGTGGAGTTCACCGTGCAGCTGCTGCAGCTGGTGCATGGACTCACCGACGACCGCATCCGCCAGCGGGGCACTCTCGAGGCCTTGGACGCGCTCGTGGCCGAGGGGTACATCGGCCGTTCCGACGCGAGCGCGTTCGCGCGCGATTACCGGATGCTGCGCCTCATCGAGCACCGCCTGCAGCTGCGTGCGCTGCGCCGCACGCACCTGATGCCGACCCGCCCGGAGGAGCTGCGGTCGCTGGCGCGGGCCACCGGCCTCGCCGACACCGGCGCCGGCGTGCAGGAGCGATGGGAGGCGATCAAGCGCGAGGTGCGCGACATCCACGTGCGGCTGTTCTACCGCCCTCTGCTGAGCGCGGTGGCGGGGCTGGCGGAGGAGGAGCGGTCACTGTCGCCCGCACAGGCGCACGACCGCCTGGCGGCGATCGGTTTCCGCGATCCTGCCGGTGCGCTGCGGCACATCGCCGCACTGACGACGGGTCTCAGCCGCAAGGCCACCATCCAGCGGCACCTCATGCCGATCATGATCCGCTGGTTCGCCGACGGCGTGGATCCCGACTACGGGCTGCTCGCCTTCCGCCGCATCAGCGAGCGCCTGGGCGACACGCCCTGGTTCCTGCGGATGCTGCGGGATTCCTCGGGTGCCGCCGAGAGCCTCACGCGGCTGCTGTCGGGCTCGCGCTATGTCGGCGAGCTGATGGAGTGGATCCCGGAATCGGCGGCGTGGCTCGACGACGACGATCTGCTGCGGCCCCGCAGCGGCGTCGCGCTGCAGGAGGAGGCACGCGCCATCCAGACCCGGCACGCGTCGGTGGAAGACGCGATGAGGTCGGTGCGAACGCTGCGGCGACGGGAGATGCTGCGCACCGCGATGGCCGCCGTGCTCGGCCTGCTCACGATCGACGAGCTCGCCGGGGCGCTCACGACCATCACGGAGGCGACCATCCAGGCCGCGCTGCGCGCGGTGCGCCGGGAGATCGTGCCGCCCGAGGACGACGCCCTGGACTTCTCCGTCATCGCGATGGGGCGCTTCGGCGGTGGGGAACTCGGGTTCGGCTCCGACGCCGACGTGATGTACGTCTACCGCCCGAACGGGATCGACCCCCAGCGGGCGCACCAGCTGGCGCTGCAGCTGGTGACAGCGCTCCGCCAGTACTCCGAAGACCACCGGCTGCCGCTGGATCTGGACGCGGGACTTCGCCCGGAGGGGCGCAACGGTCCCATCGCCCGGTCGCTGGATGCGTACGCCGAGTACTACCGGCGCTGGTCGCTCTCGTGGGAGGCGCAGGCTCTTCTGCGCGCCCGGGGCGTGGCCGGCAGCGTCAAGCTCATCGACGCGTTCATGTCCCTGGCCGACGAAGTGCGCTATCCCGAAGCGGTCGACCCGCACGGGCTGCGGGAGATCAAACGCATCAAGGCGCGGGTCGAGAACGAGCGGTTGCCGCAGGGCGCCGATCCCGCGCGCCACCTGAAGCTCGGACCGGGTTCCCTGAGCGACGTGGAATGGCTCGTGCAGATCCTGCAGCTCCAGCACGCCCACGCCGTCCCCGGGATGCGGACGACCTCGACCCTGGCCGCCCTCGAGGCGGCCCGGGCGGCAGGTCTCGTGGGCGACACGGATACGGAACGGCTCACGGCAGCCTGGCGCCTGGCGAGCCGCCTGCGCTCCGCGGCGACCCTGCTGTCGTGGCAGACGAGCGATGTGCTGCCCACCGACCGCGCGAAGCTCGACGGCATCGGCCGCATCCTGGAGTACCCACCGCGCTCGGCCACGCGCGTGGAGGAGGACTACCTCGCCACCACCCGCCGCGCCCGGCGGGTCTTCGAGAAGCTCTTCTACGGATGAGCGGGGGAGCGGTGCAGCCGCGCGCCGTCGTTGCCGGGGCGAGCGGCTTCGTGGGTTCCGCGCTGGTGGACTCTCTGGGCGGGCGCGGCTATGAGGTGAAGACGATCGGCCGCTCCGGCGACGCGGTGTGGGGCGACACCGCAGGCATCGCGGCCCTCATCGACGGTGCCGAGGTGCTCGTGAACCTCGCCGGCAAGTCGGTGAACTGCCGATACACCGACGCGAACCGCGACGAGGTCCTGCGTTCGCGGGTGGAGACGACCCGGCAGCTCCGGGAGGCGGTCCGGGTCGCCTCACGGGCCCCGAGAGTGTGGCTCAACGCCTCGACGGCGACGATCTACCGGCATGCGATGGACCGCCCCCACACCGAGGCGGCGGGCGAGGTCGGCACGGGCTTCTCGGTCGATGTGGCGCGGGCGTGGGAGCGGGAGTTCTTCGCCGGCGATCTGCCCGGGACACGACGTGTGGCGCTGCGCATGGCGATCGTCCTCGGCGACGGACCGGCGACGCGGATGCTGCTGCGACTGGCGCGGGTGGGCCTGGGCGGTCCGCAGATCGACGGATGGTGGTTTCCGCACCGCCGCTATCGCGGCATCGGAACGCAGGCCTCCGGTGACGGCCGGTCGGCGGTGCACCGCACCCGCGGGCGTCAGCGGTTCAGCTGGGTCCACCTCGAGGATGTGCTGGCGGCGACGCACTTCCTCATCGAGCGGGACGACCTCAGCGGTCCGGTCAACCTCGCGGCGCCGCATCCGGTGGACAATCGCACGCTCATGCGGACGCTCCGGCGTGCCGTCGGCATGCCGGTGGGGCTGCCCGCATACCGGTGGATGCTGGAGCCGGCGATGTGGGTGCTGCGGACGGAACCCGAACTCGTGCTCAAGAGCCGCTGGATGCTGCCGAAGACGCTGACGGACGCGGGATTCGAGTTCCGGCATCCGGAGCTCGAAGGCGCGGTCGCGGAGCTGCGTTCACGCCGACGAGTTGCAGCGCTCAGCGAGCCGATGCCGTCGCCAGTGAATCGCGCAGCTGTTCGGCAGCGCTGACGGCGAAGTTCTTCAGCAGGGCACCCTTGCGCAGGATCTCATCCTTCGACATGCGGACCGACGGGTAGAGGAGCAGCCGGACCATGAGTTCGGGTGCGGTGCCCTCGGCGAGGAAGATGGGCGCCACGAAACCGATCACCTGGTACTGGGCGTCGTCAAGGAGACTGTCGATCTCGCGCCCGCGGGTGCTCTCCGCCATTCGGCGCGTCACCATCGCATGACGTCCTTTGACCGCGTCGTCGCTCCCGTCGACCTCCGGGAACACCGCCGGCCAGTGGGCGGCGTCGTCGGGGGCCACGTTCACCGACCAGCCCCAGCGACGAGCGTCTTCGAGGTGACGTCGGTATGAGGCGATCTCGTCGCGGGTCGCGCCGATCGCTTTGTCGATCCACGAATCCTGTTCGCGTGCATCGGCCCACGCGACGTACTGGGCACCGATGGGAGGGGCGATGGGATACCTGGTGCCCAGGGGGGTGATCTGACTGCCTCCCGGCGCAGCGGCGGTGGCCAGTGCGACCGAGTCGCCCGCTACTCTCCCGAACAGCGTCAGCTCCCCGCCGAGCTCTCCGGCTGCCTGCTCCACCGGGGAGCGGAGCACCTGCGCCTGCGTCACGGCACCGCTCATCCCACGGCCTTCCGTCACGACGAAGGACTTGGGCGCGAACTCGCCGTACCCGCCGCGGAAGAACAGAAGCGGGACCGTGGGGCGCTCGGTGTAGAGGTCGGTGACCGCGCCGATCACGATGTAGTGGTCGCCCGCTTCGGCGACGGAACTGAGATCGCACTCGATGACGGCGACGACACCGTCCAGAACGGGATTCCCCGCAGGGGAGAGCCGCCAGTTCTCGTCGTCCATCTTCCGTGGGTCTGAGCGAGCCAGTCGGCGGACGAGCTCTTCCTGATCGTGCGCGAGGATGTTCACGGCAAAGCGGGACGCGTCCTTCAGTCGGGCGAACGAAGTCGAGGTGCGGTTCGGAAGGAATGCCACCAGTGGGGGGTCCAGGGAGACCGACGTGAACGTCCCGACCACCATGGCCATGGGCTCGCCGGCGGCGGAGAGGGCGGTGATGACGCTGACGCCCGTCGGGTAATGACCGAGGACATCGCGGAACTGCTGGGGATCGATCGATGGAGCCATGGCGGTGTACCTCCGGGAGGGCGGACTAGAGAAGCCCCGCCTGTCGACGGTTGAAATCGACAGTCCGGGGGTCGACGTCGGCGCGCGTCTGCGCCATGGATTGGGACACACGGTTCGCCGCCGCGAGGATCGGCTGGACCAGTCCGGCGGGATCATGACGTCCCACGAAATAGATTGCGTTCACGGCAGCGATCACCGACAGATCCGGCCCGAGTACGGGCGCCGCGACGGATCCTGTCTCCAGGGAGATCGTTTGTGGTGCGATGAAGTACCGCCGGCGCCGGATGTCGGCCAGATGCTCGCGGATCACCACGGGGTCCACCATGGTGTGCGGCGTGTACTGGTGCAGGGGGCGGGATAGGTACTCATCGACGAAGTCGTC
Organism: Microbacterium lushaniae; assembly: GCF_008727775.1. Classification (NCBI taxonomy): domain Bacteria; kingdom Bacillati; phylum Actinomycetota; class Actinomycetes; order Micrococcales; family Microbacteriaceae; genus Microbacterium; species Microbacterium lushaniae. The sequence continues at coordinate 1,891,692 of NZ_CP044232.1, read as the reverse complement.
GCTGGAGTACGCCAGGAGGACCATGCCGGTTCCTGCGGCATGCAGCGGGAGACGGCCACCGATACGGTTCTCGCCGGAGTAGTTCGGCAGGGTCCGCAACGCCTCGAGGAAGAACACATGGTGGTCCTCCCGGGCTGCGAGCTGGACACTCAGCCCCGTTTCCTGGTGGAGGCGGATCAGGCTGGGAAGCGCGCGTTCGCGTAGCTGAAGAGCGCGTGTGGAGCTCGAGGCCAGCTCGAGGATCTTGTTGCTGAGACGGTACCGACCCGATGGATCCTGTTCGACGCCGCCCCACTCGACGAGCTCTTTGACCAGTCGGTGCGTCGTGGTCAGGGTCAGGTCGGCGTAGCGGCTCAACTCGGAGAGGGTGAGCGCGCCACCCCCGCGCGCGAAGGCGCCGAGCAGCGAGAGAACACGACCGGCCGCGGTACGAGTTGGCCCGCGGGTGGCCCCGGCATCGACCGCTTCGTCATCGGGCCGTGCAGAAACGTCGGGGGGCGCTTCCGAGTGGATCATGACGTGCGCCGTCAGACGCGATCGGCCGTCAAACTCAGCCACGCAAGGCAGTTGTCCGAAGCCACCTGCGCGTACGCGGCCGGATCGAGATCGAGCGGCTCGAGCAGGTCCGCCAGCTGAGCCGGGCGATTCATCGCGGGGAAATCCGTGCCGAGCATCACACGGTCGGCGCCGATGTAGTCGATCAGGAACCGCAGCCCACGGGGATCGAACACCATCGAGTCGTAGGAGAATCGGCGAGCGATGGAGCTGGGTTTCTCCGCCGAGCGGGATTCCGCGGGTGTCGTCTCCCAGAAGTAGTCGGCGCGCGCCACCATCGCCGGGAACCCGCCGGCTGCGTGGCTGAACATGACGTTGGTCAGCGCGCAGTGCGCAGGGTGGTCGCCGAAGGCGATGGATGCAGCGCCGCGGGACGCTTCGATGCCCACCCCGATGGACGCACGCATCTGGGGAGGTACGCCCACCTCGTCGGCGCGGGGGAGCGTGTGGACGAAGATCACGAGACCGAGCCTCTCCGCCTCCTGGAAGACCTCCAAGAATCGCGAATCCCCGATCGCGACGCCGTTCACATGTGAGCCCACTTCGATCCCGCGAAGACCGAGGTCGCGAACTCGGGTCAGCTCGTCGGCGGCCGCGGCGGGGTCCTGGAGGGGTACCATTCCGAGCGCGTGGATACGGCCGGCTCCCGCTTCGGCGAGCCCAGCCAGCTTCTCGTTGACGTATCTGTGGAGCGAGCGCGCGGTCTCGGAGTCGATCGTGTAGTTCAACAGTGGCGGCATCGGCGAGATGACTTCGGCATCCACGGCGGCGTCGTCCATCGCCTCGATACGACGCTCCACCTCGAAGTAGGCATCGCGTAGCCGCATTCCGAAGGAGCCGAAGGCCAGATCCCGTGCAGTGTCGCCTGACACCGGTGTCATCGTGGGGAAGCCGGAGTCTGCCGGATAGTCCTTGGGGACGACATGTGCGTGGGCGTCGATGATCATCGTTCTCTCCATTGAGTGGTGACTGCGTGTGGGCAGTCGGCGCGTGCGTGTGCCAGGTCGTCGGGCGTCGATCAGGCGGGTTGGGGATTCCCCTCCGTCGGGTATACGAGCTCGATACGTGTCTCCGGGAGTCCGAGCGCGGAGCTCAGGAAGCTCTTCATGACCTCCTTGGGCACGAGACAGTCTCCGCAGATCCCGTCCGCGGCGGAAACCGTGACCACCGCGTCGTCGGGCGTTCGGGCGACGGCCATCTCGTAACCGTCAGTCGCGAGTGACTCCGTCAACTCCTCGAGATTAACAGTCATGACAGGTCCTCTCTGAACAGGGCGGTGGGCGGCGTCGCTTCTCCCGCACCACCGATTATCCGGAGGTCAGTGGCCGACGCGCGGCGCGCATTCCGTCACGCGGAAGGATCCCGGCGTCTCGGGGAGCGTTTCCGTCGGACGGAAGTGCCGGTATCCAGCAGCGCCGGCCGCCGCGCTAATGGGTACCACGGGTGTTGCGGGCTGCCGGCACGGCTCACCCGCGAGTGAAGGGCCCATCGATGGAGATGCCGACTGTGCGTGACCTGCCCAGTGCCAAGATGCATGCGAGAGGACCTGCGGGTCGCGTCGCTGTCGGAGCGGTGGTCCGCTCGTGAAGGCGGCACTGCTCCATTACGGCAGGCTGCTCATCTCCTCGCTCGTGCTGTTCGTCGCTGTCCTGACGGTTCTGTTCCTCCTGCTCGAGCTCGCGCCAGGCGATCCCGTCCAAAGCCTCGTCGGTGACAATCCCGTTTCGGAGGAGTTCCGCTCGGAGCTGATTGCCGCCTTCGGCCTCGACCGGCCACTGTGGGAGAGGTACCTGATCTTCCTGGGCAACGTCTTCACCGGAAACCTGGGCTACTCGTTCGGCACATCGATGACTGTGGCCGAGCTGATCATGAGCCGCATCGGCAACACCCTGGCGCTCGCGCTTCCCGCTTTCATCCTGTCCACCGTGGGCGGGCTCGCTCTCGGTGCGTTGGCGGCGCGCACGCGCTCCCGTGCCCTCGATGGCGCGATCTCGGGTACCGCGGTGGCGCTGTTCTCCATCCCCAACTTCTGGCTCGGTCTCCTCCTCCTGATGGTCTTCTCCCTTTGGCTCGGCTGGTTTCCGACTCAAGGCAAGAGTCCCTACGGGCAGGAAGGCATCGATATCCAGTACCTCGTCCTTCCGGTCATCACTCTCGCCACGACCGAGCTCGCCTACAAGACGCGCATCATGCGTTCGTCGGTCATCGAGGCACTGGGCCAGGACTTCATCGACACGGCTCGCTCGAAGGGGCTGAGCAAACAGCGCGTGCTGTGGCGCCATGCGATCCCCAACGCTCTGCTGCCCATGATCACCATCAGCGGTTACAGCCTCGGATTCACCCTCGCCGGCTCGGTGGTCATCGAACGCGTGTTCGGTTGGCCCGGGATGGGGTTGCTGCTGTACGACGCGGTGCAGCGCAACAACAACCAATTGGTGCTCGGTGTGGTCGTGGTGCTGACGCTGTCGATCATCGTCATCAACTTCCTCACGGACGTCGTCTACGGGCTCGCCGACCCCCGACTGCGGGCGCGGTTCACCGCTGGAAGGAGAACGGCATGAGCGGTCAGAACATCCTGGCCGGGGTCGGAGCACCCCTGGATGCACCCCCTACCGGTGCTGTGCCGACCGCCCCAGCAGGGGAGCGGACCCCCTCGGTCTCGAAGCGATTCTTCAGCCGGCCCGCAAACATCTTCTTCCTGGCGCTTCTTGCTCTGATGGTGGTGGCGGTCGCGGTGGGTCCGTTCCTGGCAGCCAACCCGGTCACCACCAGCTCCGACGTGCTCGTCCCGCCGAGCGGTGACGCCCTCCTCGGTACCGACCAACTCGGACGGGACTATCTCTCGCGCATGCTGCTCGGTGGACGGGTCTCACTGGTGGTGGGATTCAGCGTGGCTTTGGCATGCATGACGGTGGGCTTGATCATCGGCGGTCTCGCCGGCTTCTATGGCGGCTTCGCCGACACGGTGCTGGTCCGGCTGGCCGAGTTCTTCCAGGTCCTCCCCGGAATCGTTCTCGCGATCGTCGCCGCAGCGCTGTTCGGTGCGAACGTCTGGCTCATCGTCATCATCCTCTCTGTGACGATGTGGCCGGCGGTTGCCCGTATCGTGCGGGCGGAGGCGATGCGGATATCCCAGCTCGGTTACGTCGAATCGTCGCGGGCCGCAGGCTTTCACAGCCTGCGCATCCTCTGGTCGGACGTCCTGCCCAACGCGATGCCGCCGGTCATCGTCGCCACGACGATGACGGTAGGACGGGCGATCCTGGTCGAGTCCGCGCTGGCGTTCCTCGGCATCGGCGACACCAACACCCCCAGCTGGGGTGCGTTACTGAACTCCGCCCAGTCCTACATGCAGACCGGGTGGTGGTTGGCTCTCTTCCCCGGCCTGTGCATCTTCCTCGTCGTCCTCGCCGTGAACATGCTGGGCGATTCCCTCAACGACACGCTCAATCCCACGATCGGGAGAGTGAAATGACCCAGCTGGATTCCCTGCCCACGATGACGAGTGCCGACGCTGAACGGGAGCCCCTTCTTCGTGTCCGCGGACTCGCTGTGGAGCTTCCCACGGGTGAGCGCAGCAGCGTGCGCGCTCTGCGGGGTGTGACGCTCTCCGTCCGCCGGGGGGAGCGCGTGGGCATCGTCGGAGAGTCGGGATCGGGGAAGTCGGTCACGGGCCGGACGATCGCCGGACTTCTGCCGACCTCACCACGGGTGAGGGTCGAGGGCTCGGTCCAGTTCGACGGAACGGAACTCGTCGGCGCCTCCGCTCGTGATTGGCAGAACATGCGCGCCCGGAACGTGGGCATGATCTTCCAGGACCCGCTCACGTTCCTGAACCCGACGATGAAGATCGGTGTGCAGGTCGCAGAATCGGTCCGAGCCAGCGGACGAGTGCAGCGCGCCTCGGTCAGGGGGGAGGTTCACCGTTTCCTGGAGCTGGCCGGCTTCGAAGAGAGCACCAGGGTGGCGAACCAGTTTCCCCACGAGCTCAGCGGCGGGATGCGACAGCGGGTGCTGATCGCGATCGCGATCGCCAAGAAGCCGCATCTGATCATTGCGGACGAGCCGACGACGGCACTCGACGCCACCGTGCAGGCCGTGGTTCTGAAGACCTTGGAGCAGACCGTTGAAGAACTCGGGAACTCCCTCGTGCTGATCTCGCACGACCTCGCGGTGGTCTCCGGGATGACAGATCACCTGTACGTGATGTACGGCGGTCGCGTGGTCGAGTCGGGCCCGACACGGGAGGTCATGACCGATCCGCGTCACCCCTACACCCAGGCGCTGTTGCGCAGCGTCCGCAGTATCACCGACGACGACGTCGACCTCTATTCGATGCCACCCGCGTTGCGGGAATGGCTCGCGCAGGATGACACCTGCATCGCGCACGACCGGAGGGACGACTGATGTCGGCATCGTCGAAGCCAGAACCCCTCCTGGAAGTGAAGGGTGCGTCAAAGACGTTCCGATCACGACGGGGCATGGGTGCTGCCCACGCGGTCATCGACGCCAGCCTCGAGGCGCGCCCCGGGCAGTTCGTCGCGATCGTCGGCGAAAGCGGCAGCGGGAAGAGCACCCTGGCACGGATGATCCTCGGGCTGACGCCGGTCACCACCGGCTCGATCGAGTTGGGCGGCGTGGATCTGACTGCCATGAACCGCGCACAGCGATGGGAGTACCGCCGAGCGGTCCAGGCTGTGCTGCAGGACCCCGCCGGCTCACTCAATCCGCGAAAGACGGTGCGGCGTGCGCTGGAGGAGATCGTCCGTCTGCACCATGTCGCCGCCGGCTCGTCGGCGCGGGCCGGCGCCGTCAGTGAAGCCCTTGAGCTGGTGGGCCTGAGTCCCCCAGACGCCTTCCTGGATCGCTTCCCGCACGAGCTGAGCGGCGGACAGCGCCAACGAGTTCTGATCGCCCGCGCCGTCGTTCTGAATCCACGGATCATCGTCGCGGACGAGGCGGTCTCTGCCCTTGACGCGTCCGTGAAGGCGGGGATTCTGCGCGTGATGATGTCGCTCAAGGAGCGTCTCGACGTCGGGTACCTCTTCATCACGCACGATCTTCCCGTCGTGAAGAAGGTCGCGGACTACGTGTACGTCATGAAACTGGGGCGCGTGGTGGAACACGGCTCGAAGGAGCAGATCTTCGCCGACCCGTCCCATCCATACACCCGCACGCTTCTCGCCGCATCCCCCATCCTCTGACGCACGTGGCCTCCTTCCCGGGCAACCGTTCCAGCCAAACCAAGAGAAAGGCTCAACGATGAGCAACAGGACCAAGAGAACAGCTCTCGTCGCAGGCGCCGCCGCGATGCTGCTGGCGATGAGTGCGTGTTCCGCGCAGAACCCCGAGGCCGACAACGGCGGCGGCGACGACGTCGAACGCGTGTACATCGAGGCCATCAGCGCGGACCCGACGGGCCTCAACCCGCAGTTCGCCGGTGGCCCCATCCCACTGCGTTTCGGGTTCGCCATCATCGGCACCCTCGTCGAGACCAACGACCAGTACGAGATCAGTCCGGGTCTGGCGAAAGAGTGGGAAGTCAGCGCCGATGGGCTGAGCATCACGCTCCACCTCGAGGAGGACGTGCAGTGGCATGACGGCGAGCCATTCACGTCGGAGGACGTGAAGTTCAACTTCGAGGAGATCATGCCGCTTCAGACGTTCGGCAAACCGCTCACCGATGTGGTCACCGCGATCGAGACGCCTGATGACACCACCGTCGCACTCACTCTGTCCCGTCAGTACGGTCCGTTCATGGAGGCGCTTTCCCAGCAGGCCATCCTCCCCAAGCACGTCTATGAGGGCACCGACTACGTCACCAACCCGGCCAACATGGCGCCGATCGGTACCGGGCCGATGATGTTCGAATCCTTCACGCCCGGCGAGTCGGTCATTCTCGTCAAGAACCCGAACTGGTGGCGCGGAGAGACGCAGGTCGACCGTGCCGTGTACCCCGTGATGACCGACGTCAACGCGCGCACCATGGCGCTGCTGGCGGGGGAGCTCGACTCCGCGGTCATCGACCCGGCGCAGCAGGATCAGGTGGAGACGAACCCCGCATTGACCCTCACCGAGCGGGGCGTGTTCCGCCAGACCATCCCGGTCTCGTTCAACACCCAGCTTCCGGAGCTGGCAACGCCCGAGGTGCGGTCGCTGATCTTCTCCGCGCTGGATCGGGACGCGATCACCGAGCTGGGACTCAACGGTCTCGGCGAGCCCGCGACCACGATCTTCCCCGACAGCCTCGAGTGGGCACAGAATCGCGAGGTGGACTTCGACGCCGACTTCGCGAGGGACCTGGAGGCGATCGGCGAGGGACTCGACGAGGCCGGTTACCCGGTGAAGGACGACGGGTGGCGCTTCTCGCTCGACCTCCGCTACATCTCCGCACTGACGGATGTGGCAGCGGTCGCCGAGGTGGTCAAGTCCTCCCTGGAGGACATCGGCGTCCAGGTCAACCTCCTGGGCACCGCCGAACCCGTCTACCTCGAGGCGGTCTACCAGCAGAGCGACTTCGGTCTGATGCTGCTGCGCAACACCGTCGGCGCCGACCCCAGCCTGGGCCTCACACGGTGGATGGCGTGCAACCCGAACCGTATCCCGCTCAGCAACCCCACCGGGCTGTGCGACGCAGAGGTCGACGGGGCATCGGCCGGCGCCCTTGCCACGATGGACCGTGACGAGCGCGCGAAGCACTTCAAGGCCCTTCAGGCGCGTGCAGCAGAACTCGTCTACTGGATGCCGTTGACCTGGTCGAACGGCGCGAACTACACCGTCAGCTCGGAGCGCTGGACCGGTCTGGCCGAAGGAACCGGCCAGACGAACACGCCGGCGTGGGCGGACATGGAGTGGAACGGCTGACGCCTTGACTGCGGAGACGCCCGTGCGTCTCCGCAGTCGAGCCGCACGGCGCGAAAGGGAGCGCGCATTCACGCGCCCCCGGCCAGAGAGAGAGAGCGATCATGGCAATGAGGATCATCAACCCCACCGCGAGTCGCGCCACGCACAGCGCGGAGCAGTCGCCGCAGCCCGCCCCGCGGCCGCGCGAGCTCGCCGGTCTACGGGTAGGGCTGCTGGAGAACACCAAGCGCAACGCGGCGGAGGTCCTCGCGGACATCGGCCGTGCACTGGCCGAGACCGACCGGACGGCCGACCTCATTCCGTACCGGAAGGAGGACTTCGCCCTGCCGCTGCCGGAGGACTTCCTCGCGGAGATCTCCGGCACGTGCGACGTGGTGGTGATCGGAGTAGGGGACTGCGGCTCCTGCAGCGCGTCGGCGGTGGCTGACGGCATCGCGCTGGAAGCGCTCGGAATTCCGACTGCGGTCATCTGCACCGAGGCTTTCGAAGTGACCTCCAGCGCCATGGCGCGACTGAAGGGCCGCGCCGACTTCCCGTTCATTCTGACGCCGCATCCGGTGGCGAACCTGGACCAGGTTCAGGTCCACGAACGCGCGGGCACCCTCGTGGACGCCGTCCGCGCGCGGTTGCTCGGCGCATGAAGGAAGGAACACCATGACTGACTCCCCTTCCGCGGAGACGACCCTCGACGCGGACGCGACCGTCGCAGTCATCGAGCACATGTACGCGGAGGGCTGGTCGGATGGTCTGCCGCTGGTGCCGGCTACCGAGGCCGGTGTGGCGGAGTTCCTCCGTTACACCACGCGCGATCCCGACGAGGTGATCGCGCGGGCCATAGCGCTGGGCAGCAGCGCGACCGTCCGCGACGTCGCCGTGCACGCGCTCATGGCAGGATGCCGGCCGGAATACCTTCCGGTCGTGCTCACGGCATGGGAGGCCCTCTCCGCGGAGCGCGCGGCGCGCGGCGGCGGATGGCAGTCCACGAGTGGGCCGGCGCCCCTCGTGGTCGTCAACGGCGAAGTGGCCGCGGAAATGGGCTTCAACTCGACCGGCGGAGTCCTCGGTCCCGGCTTCCGCCCCAACGCCACAGTGCCACGTGCCATCGGCCTCACCGTGCGCAACAGCCTCGGGATACGCCCGCACGAGCTGGAACAAGCCACCCAAGGGCTTCCCGGGCGGTGGTCTCTCTGCATTGCAGAGAACGAGGAGGAGAGCCCCTGGGATCCCGTCTCGGTGGACAACGGCTTCGCCCCCGGTGAGAGCGCAGTCAGCGCGATGCTGCTGCGCACGTGCGAGTTCGTCGACAACCGCAGCTTCCGCTCCCCTGAGGAGGTCTTGCGCGACTTCGCGGATACCATCCGTCGGTCGGGTTCGTGGATGTTCCGCTACGCCTCGGTGGGCATCCTCCTCAACCCCGAGCACGCGCGACTGTTCGCGTCGGCCGGGATGAGCAAGCAGGACGTACGCGCCTGGCTCGTCGAGCACACGGGCCGCACGGAGGCGGACCTCTCCCGGAACGGGAAAGGGCTGAGCCACCTCCCGGAAGGTCCATTCCCGCCCGATCATCATCATCCGCTGTTCCGGGATGCCTCGCCGTCGAGCCTCCCCATCATCGTCGCGGGCTCATCCAACGCGGCCATGTCGATGGTGCTCCGGGTGTTCGGCACGTGGTCGGGCCAGTCGTTCGCGCTGCGATGAGTTCCGCTCCTGTCGCCCTCGTGACCGGTTGCGCCAAGCCGGACGGAATGGGCGCGGCCATCGCGAGACGCCTCGCCGCCGAGGGACGCGCCGTCGTCGTGACGGACCGATCCTCCGGGGGCATTCCCAATGACGGGGATGTCGCAGCGGAGCGCCCGGAGGATTCGCTCGGGGAGCTCGCGGCAGAGATCGCGGCCGCCGGCGGGAGCGCCGCGTCGCTCCTCTGCGACATCGGGGACGAGGCATCGGTCGCGAACACCCTCGAGGAGGTCGATCGTCGATTCGGACGGCTCGACATCCTCGTGAACAACGCGGCGGCACCCCAGGGCGCGGACCGGGCAGACATCCTGGACGTCCCGCTCGATGCGTGGGAGACCCAGTTGCGCGTGAATCTCACCGGGTCCTTCCTCATGGTGAGGGGGGCGGTCGCGCTGATGCGTCCGCGTCGCTACGGCCGTATCGTCAACATCTCGTCCATGGCCGCGTTGGAGGCCGCGGGCCGATCCACGGCCTACTCCGCCTCCAAGGCGGGTGTGCTCGGGCTGACGAGGTCGCTCGCCATGGATGTGGCCGGTTGGGGTATCACCGTCAACGCGGTGTGTCCGGGCCTGGTGGCCACCAGCCGTTCGATGCTGGGGCGGCGCGGGGAAGACCGGCATGCCGCGATGCGTGCGAGGGGTGAGAGGATCGCGGTCGGCCGAGTGGGGACGACGGGAGACATCGCCCACGTCGTGGCTTTCCTCGCGCACGAGGACTCCGGCTACCTCACCGGGCAGGCGATCGCCGTCGACGGCGGCGGAATGAGCCCGTATACCGTGGGGCGCCCGGACGTGCCGCAATCCTGACCGACCAGCACCGCGGACGACGCGAGGCATGAAAAAGTGGGGCCGCCCTGAGTGCGGCCCCACTTTGCTGTGGGTCAGACGAGGTGGGTTGCTCGTGCTTTCCCGAGCTCCTCCTGGGTCATGGCGAGACCCGAGCGTTCGCGGAACGTGTCGCCGACGTAGTCATCCCGGAAGTATCCCCGCTCCTGCAGTTCCGGAACCAGCAGGTCGAAGACCGCGTTCATCCCCAGGGGGATGCTGGGCATGTTGAAGTTGTAGCCGTCGCACGCACGTGACTCGAACCACTCGATCATGCTTTCGGCGATCTTGTCGGGTGTGGCGACCATGACCCGGTGACCGACGGCGCGTGAGAGATGCAGCATGAGCTCCCAGACCGTCCGCTCCTCTGCGAGCTGGCGGAACAGGTTCCACCGCTCCATCCGGCTGGGGTCGGGGATGAAGCGCTCCTGCGGAATGCGGTCGGTGAGCTCGAGGTCGCTGAGGTCCATGTCGAGGAAGTGCTCGAGCATCCGTCTCCCATTGGTCTCGTGGATGCAGTTCTCGAGCTCCTTCGCGAGTTCCTCCGCCTCTTTCTGCGTACGTCCCGTGATGGGCATGATGCCGGGCAGGATGCGCACCTTCTCAGGGTCACGGCCCTTGTCCTGGACCTTTCGCTTGTAGCTGGCGTAGAACGCCTCTGCGTCGGCGCGGTCCGGCTGCACGGTGTAGATGAGGTCGGCGACGGAGGAGCCGAGCTCTATGCCCGCGGGGGACTGGCCGGCCTGCACCAGCACCGGCTGGTTCTGTGGCGAACGCGGGATCGCGAGGGGACCCTCGACGCGGAAATGCTCACCGACGTGATCGATCCGTCGGATCCGGTCTGGATCGACCCACAGCCCGCGCGTGCGGTCGTTGATGATCGCATCCGCGTCCCAGGCGTCCCACAGCTTCTGGACGACGTCCACGAACTCCGTGGCGCGCTCGTATCTCCAGTCCTTGGGGGCAGGTCACGGCCGTAGTTCTCGTTGCCATTGATCGAGGTGACGATGTTCCACCCCGCGCGGCCGCCGCTGAGCATGTCGAGAGCGGCGAACTGACGGGCCACGGTATAGGGCTCGTTGAAGGTGGTCGACTGCGTTCCGATGAGCCCGATCTTGTCGGTGTGCCCGGTCAGAGCGGACAGCGTGACGACCGGCTCGTACACGGACACACCGCGGTAGCTGGACCGCTGCAGAGGCTGAGCGCTCACACTGTCGGCGATGAAGATCGCATCCAACTTCGCGCGCTCGGCCGCCTGAGCCATGTCACGGATGATGCTGAGCTGACCGATCTCATCCGCGCGGCTGGTCGGATGCATCCAGGCATCGTTGTGGTAGCCGAAAGCCGTCATGAAGATGGTCAGCGTCATCTGTCGATTCGGTCGTGCGACCATGGGCCTAGCCTCCTTGCTGGGTACTCGGCGCCACCGCGCCGAGTGTCGAATCCACGATTCCGTGTCTGCAGTCCGCGGCCTATCGGGCATTCCGCGGGGCGGAACGCCCGCCGGTCATCTCTGACCGGCGCCGTCTTCTCCGGGGACGACGATCACGTGCACGGCATCCTCGCCCGCCACGTCGCCCGCCAGCACCGCCAGCGCGGTGTCCAGCTCCCGCAGGGAGAAGGTGTGCGTGTGCATGAGTTCCAGGGGGTGACGCCCCGACTCGATGACCCCGATCGCGGCCCGGATCGCCAGCGCGTCGACGCCCCGTGCGCCTCGTATGGTGATCGCCTTCGTGATCAGGCGGTCGGTGACGATGGGTGCCGGCCGGCCGTTCTTCAGGCCGGCGATCACGATCGTCCCGCCGATCCTCACGACCTCGAGTGCATCTTGGATCGGGTCGAGGGCGACGGGAGTCACGTCGAGCACCACGTCGGCCAGGCGACCCCCGGTGATCTCGAGGACACGTGCGACGACGTCTTCCGTCTCGGCGTTGATCGTGGCATCCGCACCGAGCCGCTCCGCCAGCTTCAGCTTGTGCGCATCGCGACTCAGGCCCGTGACGATCACGGTCTCGGCTCCCGCGTCCTTCGCGGCCAGCGCGGCGGCGATGCCCCGCTGCCCGGCACCGAACACGACGACGACGTCGCCCTGGCCGGCGCCACCGAGGTGACACGCCCAGCGGATTCCTGCGGCGATCGGATTGTAGAGCGCGGCCACCTCGATGGGGACCTCACGGCTGATGGGGTGGACCACCGAGTTCGGGTGGACGTACATGTATTCGGCGAACCCGCCGGTGAGGGGGGTGGGGGCTTCGAATGGGCGATACCCGTAACTGCCGAGCGTGTCCGTGCACTCGGTGAACTCTGCCGACGCGCACTTGTCGCAGGCTCGGCACGGGACGACGACCTCGACGCAGATGCGGTCACCGACTGCCACTCCCCATTGCTGCGCAGCCTGCGCGCCGATCGACTCGATGATGCCGAGGGGCTCGTGACCGGGGACGATTCCGTAACGTACACGCGGATCCTCGCCGAGATACTGCTCGACATCGCTGCCGCACAGCCCTGCCGCCTCGATACGGAGGACGGCGCCATCGGCTCCCGCGTGCGGCATCGGGAAGTCAGTCATCTCGATCTGGGAAGGCCCCGTCAGTACGGCCGCTCGCGCGTTCGTCATCGCTACCCCTTTGTGGTTCTGGCGATCGGTCATGACTGCATGATCCGACTGGATGAAAGTCAGCGTAGGTGGCGGCACCCCCCACAGAAGGCGGTCTTCCGTCATGTGGGAGGAGTCTTCTTCGTACCTCGCCAGGCGGTTTTACGATCGCGCGGGAGGAGTAATGATGAGGACGATCTCCGTATCCGTAGTGGTCGGCAACCCAAAGGCGAATTCCCGCACGCTGGAGGTGGCAAAGACGCTCGCAGAGTGTCTCCTGGTGCCCGGCACCTACGACATGTCGGTCATCGACCTGGCAGAACATGCGGGGGACATCTTCGATCAGACAGCCGCAAGCGTCAACGAAGCGGTCGCGAGGGTAGCCGGCAGCGACCTCGCGATCTTCGCCGCTCCGACGTACAAGGCCGCCTACACCGGGCTGCTCAAGGCATTCCTGGACCGGTATCCGTCTGATGGGCTGAGCGGTGTCACGGCGATTCCGCTCTTGACGGGGGCGGACCTCGGCCATTCGCTCGCTCCCTCCGCGACACTCACGCCGTTGCTGACAGAGCTGGGAGCCGTCGTGCCCGGGCGAGGGTTCTATTTCGTGACGTCGCAGATGGACTCCATGCGCGACATCGTGCAGCGAGCGGCGGAGGTGTACGTGCGGAACATGGGCCAGGTCGCACGGTTGCTCCCCGTCCTGGCAGATCAGGAGCAAGCGTGATGACAGGTCAGTCGCCGATGGCGTACGTCAGCGCGTTCTTGTAGTCGCTGACCGGCAGCACGCCCCGCGGGAACGGCTCGACGCTGACGTGCACGCGGAGGCGCCGGCGCACTTGCTCCTCCGCGGCTTTGAGGGCCGATGCCGCCGCATCCGGATGCGCGTCGTCACGCAGTTCCACTTCCAGCGGGATGGGCTCATCGAATCGCACCTGGTCGAGGGAGGTCTTGCGTACGCGCATCAAGCCGGTCAGGTGTTGGGTCGCAACTTCCAGGACGACATCGCGGATCGACGTCGGATACACCTTTGTGGACTCGAAGATCAGCATGTCGTCGGTGCGCCCCACGCACCGCACCGTCGGTGAGGTCCGCCCGCACGCGCACTCCGTCGCCGTCACGAGCAGTTGATCGCGGGATCGGAAACGCACGACTGCCGACGCTTCACGGCTGAGCGTCGTATAGACGGCCTCGCCGGTGACACCCTGCTCCCACGGCACATGCCCGAGCGTCTCGGGATCGATGAGTTCGACGAGTACGTCGGGTGCCGCGGTGAAGTGCATGCCCTGCCCCACGTGGCACTCCGCCCACAATGCGGGGAGGACATCGCCGATCCCCATCATCTCGCTCACTCGCGTGGCGCTCCACCCGTCCATGATCGCATTTCGGATATGGGGTACCCCCGCGCCGGGTTCGCCCCCGGCGATGATCGTTCGAACCGCGAGATCCGACGTGGGGCGCTCGAGAATCTCTGCACAGCGCTCGGCGAAATGCGCAGCGAAGGACGCGGTTGAGACGAGGACATTCGCCCGTGTCCGCTCGAGGGCCGTCACCATACGCGGTAGCGTCTGGCCGCCCACCCAGGCGAGGGCGCCGCCTGCCGCACGAATGCCGTCGGCATATGGCAGTCCTCCGGCCACGATCGCCATGCCGGTGGTGTGTGCCACGATCGAGCCCGGCCCCACTCCGGCGGTTCGGTAGGCGTTGCCGATCGCAGACCGCCACCGTCGGAGATCGGGCCCCGTCAGGCCGAAGAACACGGGCGTACCCGTTGTCCCGGATGAGCTGGTGATCTGGCGCAGTTGATCTGTGGGCGCAAGCTGGTACGGGCCCAGCGGGCGCTCGGGGTCGATCGTCGACTGAGTCGAGCGGAGGTCTTCCTTCGTGGTGAAGGGGACCGCGACGAGGTCCTCTATGGCGCGAACCTGCGCGACGCCCCGCAGCCGGCCGCGCCACTCCTCATTCTCCCGGAGGCGGTCCAGCATCACCACGAAATCGCGGACGAGTCGCTCTTGCAACATGGGCCACGGCATGGTGTCCATGTCGGGATTCCACAGCGGGGTCTGCGGTGCGCTGGTCACGATTTGCCGGGCTCCGGCTTCGCGCCTGCCTGGCCCATGTTCCTGGGTGCGAAGCCGCCGCCGTCTACGGCGAGAGTCTGACCGGAAACCCACCTCGCTTGGTCCGTCAGCAGGAACACCGCCGCGGCGGCCACGTCCCACACCGTACCCTCAGTGCCCAGCGCGACCGCACGACGACGCTGCTCACGTTGGTCGGGCGTCATGCCGCGCGCCGCGAACGCACCCCAGATCATTCCCACGCGCACGACGTTCGCGCGAATCCCGCGCGGCGCCAACGTCGCAGCCAAGCCGGTGGTCATCTTCTCAAGAGCCCCTTTCGCGATGCTGTAGGGGAGTGAGGGCCCGGTGGCCTGGGCGGCACTGGAGGAGATCGTGACGATCGCGCCTCCCGAGCGGACATGTCGATGTGCATGACGCAAGAGGCTCCACGCTTGTGTGAGGTTCAGAGCGAAGGCTCTCTCCCACTGCTCGACCGAGGACTCCAGCGTGGGCTCCAAGCCCAACCCGCCGATGGAATCGGCCACGACATCGATACCGCCGAAACGCTCCACGACAGCCTCGACAGCAGCCGCCACGGCGTGATCGTCGGTCATGTCAAGAACGAAACGCTCCGCTCGCGCACCCGCTTCGTGGAGTAGGCGAACAGCGCGGTCTGCTGCTTCCGAGTCTCTGTCCAAGATGGCGACCGCTGCGCCTTCGCGTGCGGCAAGCCACGCGATGGCGAATCCGACACCGCCTTCGGGACCGCTCAGACCGCCTCCTGCGACGAGGGCGACCTTGTCCTTCAGCCAGGGCGAACCACCTCGAGCGATGGGATCGTGGGGGACATCGAAGGTGCCTGAGTGCGTCGCCGCGTCATTGCTCGGATTCACGTGACCACTTTCGTTCGCGCAGAGCGTGGCACGTAGGATCCCTCCCATCCAACGGAAGACTGGCTCCGTCGACGAGCAGGGGGGCGATTGCGCGTGACGGGGCCGCTCCGCGCTCCGAAGACCGCCGTCTGCCACTGGATCTGCCCCGCGGCCCGAGGGGGACTGCGGGGGCGCCGTCGGCGGGGTGCTTGTCTAGCGCGCCGCCGACGTCACGGCGGGGGCCGGAACCGAGCGTTCTGTCGTTCCGTCGGGTCGGATGGGGTCCGACACCTTCGGGCGAAGCGCGCGGGCGAAGGCGAGGAACTGAGCGACCGGTAATGAGGCATTCTGCGGTTGCCACGCGAATCCGATGATGCGCCGGATCGGCCGGGGCGGTGCTGCCAGATCCATCCCCTGCGCGCGGGCGGCCGGCGCTGCGATGCGCGGGAGCACCGCCACCGCTCGTCCCGACCTGGCGACCGACACCGCCGCCGTCGTCACCGGGCAGGCTGGAGGACGCCGGGTGTGACGGATGCGGGGATCGGACGCAATCGCGGCCACCAGCAGCGCACCTGCTCGCGGTACCGGCGGAACGCGTCTCCGAATCGCGCTTCGAGGTCGCGCTCCTCGTGAGGACGCACGATGAAATTCCACACCAGCGATCCGCACACGGCGTAGATCACGACGAGCCACGATGACACCATCAGCCCCACCGCCGCACCCTGGACGATCCCCGCCAACGCCATGGGGTTGCGGACGAACCGGTAGGGCCCGCCGACGACGAAGCGCGTCGCCGCATCCGAGGGCAGCGGCGTGCCCGCGCCCCGTGTGGACATCACGACCGCCGCCCAGATCCCGAGTGCACTGGCGAGAAGGAAAACGACCCACCCTGCCACGGTGACGGCGAGCGGGAACTCCACCGAGAGCTGCCAGCGCTGTTCGAAGGCGCCGATCACGAACGGGACGACGCCGAGAAGCACACCCCAGAAGATCGCGACCTGCACCGCGGTGGCGCGGACATGCCGTGCCCGTGCGGCGGTGGGCTTCGCCGTGCGGAACCGCAGCGGCCCGATCAGCAGCAGCTCCGTGGGAACGCGTCCGGTTCGCACCAGGAACAGCGCCACGACCGAGCCGGCCGCCGACGCGATCATCAGCACCGCTCCCACTCCGGCCAAGCTCGTCAGCGTCGCGTAGCCCGCCAGCAGGGCCGCGACCAGCGAGGTCCACAGCGTGGCGAGCGCCGCGGGCGCGCGGGCGCCGAACGCGGCAAGCGCCGACATCACGACGAAGAGGGGCACATCCCACAGCGCGACCACTACCGGGTCGAGCTGGCCGAGAGTCGCGGTGCGGAGGTCGGGGGAGAGGAACACCGCGATCCACCACAGGGCGCCGGCCGACGCTTGCACACCGAAGTATGCGCGGCCCCACCCCATCGCTGCACAGTAACAGGCGCCGCTCGCGCGTGCGGTATGTCTCGGGCCGCGCTGGACGCCAGAGCTGCCAGGGCGCGCCGCTCGGTTCGACGCCTCCGCCACCATGGCGTCCCGCCTCGCCACGTTTGCACTTGGCGGTGAGCAGTGACAGCCTGGCCGCGAGCACCCGCACAGGAGGCGTCGATGCATCCGATCGAAGCGCCACTCCCGGCGGAAGCCGATCACACCGCGCTGACCCGCGCCGTCGAGCGCAACACCGCGGAACTGCTGCTTCGCATGGGCGACGCGGCCGGCGGACACCGGCGCGACGGCGAGGTGTCGTGGACGCTCGGCGGTTCCCCGCTCGACTACCACAACGCCGTTGTGGCGGCGCGACTGGACGAGCATTCCGCCGACACTGCGATCCTGGAGAGCCGAGAAAGGCTCAGCCGCGCCGGGGTGCCCGGCTCCTGGCACGTCGGCCCATCCATGCGACCGCCCGACCTGCCGGCACGGCTGCAACGCGCCGGCTTCGACCCGGATGGCGAAGAGCCCGGCATGACCGCTCGGCTCGACCGGATCCCACCTGGCCCTTCAGCCGCCCTGGCCATCGAGGTCGTGCGCGATGCCCAGACCCTGGCGGAGTGGATCCAGGCCCTGGGCAGCGGGTTCGGCGAAGGGCCGCGTGAAGCCGAGTGGGTGGGTGAGGTGTTCCTCCGCATCGGCCTCCACCGGCCCGAGCTCCGCCACCTCCTCGCGCGGCAGAACGGCCGGGTGGTCGGCACCGCAACGCTGCTGATCGCCGGAGGGGTCGGCGGTCTGTACTTCGTCATGACGGTGCCGGATGCTCGCCGACAGGGGATCGGCGCCGAGATCACCCGAGCGGCGATGCGCCGTGCACGCGATGCGGGCATGCACCATGCGGTGCTCACGTCGTCGGCCATGGGCCGCACGATCTACCGGTCGGTGGGCTTCCGAGAGGTGTGCACCATCCGGATGTTCACGTGGCGACCGAGCTGAGTCGTCTTCCCGCGACGAGACGCCGGCGGAGAACGAGGAAGGCCCTCCGAGCCCCTGTTCGCACGCGGGACTCGGAGGGCCTGTGACCCTGCGAGGAGTTACACCCCGAAGTACAGCTCGTACTCGAACGGGTGCGGGCGCTGGGCGATCGGCTGGATCTCGTTCTCGATCTTGTACTCGATCCAGGTCTCGATGAGCTCTTCGGTGAAGACGCCGCCGGCGAGCAGGAACTCGTGGTCGGCGCGCAGCGCTTCGAGGGAGTCCAGCAGCGAGTTCGGAACCTGCGGGATGTTCTTGGCCTCTTCGGCGGGCAGCTCGTACAGGTCCTTGTCGACCGGCTCGTGCGGCTCGATGCGGTTGTTGATGCCGTCGATGCCGGCCATCAGCTGCGCCGCGAACGCGAGATACGGGTTGCCCGAGGCATCCGGCGCACGGAACTCGATGCGCTTGGCCTTCGGGTTCGACCCCGTGATCGGGATGCGGATGGCGGCCGAACGGTTGCCCGCCGAGTACACCAGGTTCACCGGCGCCTCGAAGCCCTTCACCAGACGGTGGTAGCTGTTCAGCGTCGGGTTGGTGAAGGCCAGGATCGCCGGGGCGTGCGCCAGGATGCCGCCGATGTACCAGCGCGCGACGTCGGAGAGGCCCGCGTAGCCGGTCTCGTCGTAGAACAGCGGCTTGCCGTCGTTCCACAGCGACTGGTGGGTGTGCATGCCCGAGCCGTTGTCGCCGAACAGCGGCTTGGGCATGAAGGTCGCGACCTTGCCCCACTCCAGCGCCGTGTTCTTCACGATGTACTTGAACTTCAGGATGTCGTCGGCCGCGTGCACCATCGTGTCGAAGCGGTAGTTGATCTCGGCCTGACCGCCCGTGCCCACCTCGTGGTGGGCGCGCTCGAGGATGAGACCCGCCTCGATGAGCTTGAGGCTGATGTCGTCACGCAGGTCGGCCTGCTTGTCGACGGGGGAGACGGGGAAGTAGCCGCCCTTGTAGGGCGTCTTGTTCGCGAGGTTGCCGCCCTCCTCGGCGCGGCCGGTGTTCCAGGCGCCCTCCTCGGAGTCCACGGAGTAGAAGCTGGAGTTCTGCTTCACCTCGTAGCGGACGTCGTCGAAGATGTAGAACTCGGCCTCGGGGGCGAAGTAGGCGGTGTCGGCGATGCCGGTGGAGGCGAGGTACTTCTCCGCCTTCTTGGCGACCTGACGCGGGTCCTTCGAGTAGATCTCGCCGTTGCGCGGGTTGTAGATGTCGAAGACCATGATGAGCGTCTTCGCCTCGCGGAACGGGTCGAGGTAGGCGGTCGTGACATCCGGGATCAGCTGCATGTCCGACTCGTGGATGTTCGCGAACCCGCGGATCGACGAGCCGTCGAACAGCTGTCCGACCGTGAAGAAGTCTTCGTCGACGGTGGATGCGGGGATGTTGAAGTGCTGCTGCACGCCCGGGAGATCCGTGAAACGGATGTCGAGGAACTTGACGTCCTCGTCCTGGATGAACTTCAGCACCTCGGATGAATCTTTGAACATGTGAAGACTCCAGAGGTAGGGCATCGGGACGCGCCGGCCTGCCATGGCTGGCCCCTTTAACCTACCCAGAGGGCATTGCCCAGCAGTGTCTCCTATGTTTCGGGCATGTTACGCGCGGCTGATTAGGCTGGAGCCATGCCCGACGAACTGCCCGCCGACTCCTACCCAGGCGAGCGTCTGGGGCTGCCCGCCCATGGCAGCGGCAGTCTCGCTCCGCTGGGCCGACGGGTGCTCGCGATCATCGTCGACTGGACGTGCGCGGTGGTCATCTCGATCGCGTTCTTCTCGTATGACGCGCTCGCGACCTCGACGATCTTCGTCATCGTGCAGATCCTCTTCATCCCGACCATCGGCGGAAGCCCCGGGCACCGCCTGTTCGGGATGCGGGTGCAGCGGGTTCCGAGCGGGTGGCCGGGACTGTGGCGTCCGGTCGTGCGGTCGGTGCTGCTGGCGCTGGTCATCCCCGCTGTCATCTGGGACGCAGACAACCGCGGCATGCATGACAAGGCCGCCGGCACCGTGCTCGTTCGCGCCTGAGCGCGTCCGGCCGCGGCGTGCTGCGGCCCGATGCGGGTCAGCGGGGGCGCGGGGCGCGGACCTTGGTCGGGTCGACACCCTTGGGGATCGGCAGCGACGTGACCGATTGCGAGATCGAGTCGATGCGCTTGATCACCGCGGCCATCGTGGCGCGGTCGATCTTCTTCGGCAGCGCCTTGATCGTGGAGGCCAGGTCTTTGATGGGCACCTCGTCGGGTCCGTGCCCGACGTAGAAGACGTGCACGGGCACGCCGGAGGCGACGCGCTGCACCTTCGAACGCTCATCGTTCACCAGGCGCGTGAGGCGCCCGCGTGCGCCTTCGCCGATGATGACGACACCGCCTCGTCCCACGGCGCGGTAGACCGCCTCCTGGGTTCGGGGGTTCACCCCGACGGGCATCTCCGAGGCGCTCCACTTGCGCCCGAGCCCCGTCGACAGGACGTGCCCGGCTGCACCGGGCATTCCGTCGATCTTGCGGTACATCGCCTTGGTCGACAGGCGGGTCATGGTGATCATGGCGCCCAGCGCACCGGCCATGAGGCCCGTGACGCCCCACAGGATGATGCTCCACACCGCGACCGGCGGGATGAGGAAGCCCACCCCGATGCCGAGGGCGATGCCGGCCAGCAGGACACCGATCAGCGCGTAGGGAAGCCAGCGGTAGGCCTCGCGCGTGAACCGGAAGAGGGTACGGAGCTGCGAGAAGAAGCCGGGGCGCTTCTCGGGTGCGGAACTGCGAGCGGCCATGCTTCTGATTGTAGCTACGGCGCGCGCATCTCCCGTCCTGCACAGGGCGCCATCCCGACGGGTTCTCCCCGAAGCTGCAGCGACCGCGGATGAGAGGCCGTGGCGCGGCGAAGCTGGCACGGTGTCGTCGCAGCCTGATCTGTCCGCGTACACCGTCTTCTCGGTCATGCGGGCGGTCGGTCCGCCCGACGCGCCCTTCGAAGGCGTCCTGGCGCGAGGACCGGGCGGAGGCATGGCCTACCTCGTCGATCGGGAGCGGCTGGAAGACTGGCCCGCGTGGCGGCTGCCGCCTCACGCGCACGTGCTCGCGCCGTTGGACATCATCCGCCGCCGCGACGGCCACGACATCCTGCTTCCCGCGCTCGCCGATCGACTCGACCGCCTGCTGTCGCGCCGAGGCGGTTCGTCGGTCCCACTCTCCGACGGGGAGGCGCTGACCGTCGCCGTCAGCGTGCTGCGCGGTCTGCAGATCGCGCACGGTGAGCAGGTCGACGGTGAGACCGCGTCGTGGTGGGTCACGGCGGAGGGAATGCCTGTCTTGGTCTACGGACCCGGCGACGGCTCCGCCGTGCGGGCATCGGCCGACATCCTCTCGACGCTCGCGGACGGCGCGTCCGACGAGGGCTTCGCCGAGGTGCTCGCGCAATCGGCCGCGGCGGTCGTCGAGCCCCGCACGCTCGTTCGCGACATCGAGCGGTGGGAGGACGCGCTGTTCGCCGCCGTGCAGCCCGAACCGCTGGCGACCGACATCGTCGGGCCGACGGGCCGACGCGCGAGGGCGCACGCGGCCGATCCGCTCCCCGTGGACCGCGACGCGCATCGGCGTCCGTGGTGGAGCGCGCTGGCGTTCGCCACCGACGCGGTACTCGGCGATGCCGCATCCGATCTGGTGCACCGCACCAAGGCGCAGCTGGCCCGCCGCAGCGGCGGACGTGTTCGGCCCGTGCTCCTGGCTGCGGGCCTTGCCGCCGTCGTACTCGTGGTGGGACTCAGCTGGCCGGACGGGGGAGAACCCGACCAGGCCTCGGGCGTCGAGGTCGATGAGCCGACCCCGGTGCCCTCGGAGAGCTCGGCGGAGCCGCAGGTGGATGCTGCGGCCGAGGATGCTGCCGCCGCTCTGGTGCGTCTGCTGGACGCGCGGGCCGGATGCTCCGATGCGGCGTGCCGCGCGGCGGCTCAGGAGGATGCGGCGCAGGACCTGCCCGCGGGAGCCATCGATGCCCCGGCGCGCACCGTGACGCTGCTGGATGACTTCGGTGGTCTCGCGGTGCTGCGGGTGGACGCACCGGATCTGCGGTCCCAGCTGGTCACGGTCGTGGTCACCCCGGCGGGATGGCGGATCCGCGACGCGTTCGACGTCGCGGATCCGCCACCGTGATCAGATGCCGAGGTTGCCCTCGAACTGTGCGGCTTCGAGGCGGTTCTTGACCGCCGAGAGGAAGCGCGCCGCATCCGCGCCGTCGACCACGCGGTGGTCGTACGACAGCGCGAGGTAGACGTAGGAGCGCACCGAGATGGCGTCCTTCCCGTCGACGCTGACCACGCCGGGGCGCTTGACGACGGTGCCGGTGCCCAGGATCGCCGACTGCGGGAGGAACACCAGCGGGGTGTCGAACAGTGCGCCGCGCGACCCGGTGTTGGTGACCGTGAAGGTGCCGCCGGCCAGCTCGTCGGGCTTGAGCTTGTTGTTGCGCGTGCGAGCGGCGAGGTCGGCGATCTCGTGCGCGATCTGGGCGAGGTTCTTCCCCGCGACGTCACGCACCACCGGGGTGAGCAGACCGCGCTCGGTGTCGACGGCGATCGAGATGTTCTCCGTCGGCGGGTAGACGATGCTCTCGCCGTCCACCGTCGAGTTGATCACGGGGTAGGCCTGCAGGGCCTCTGCCGCAGCCAGCACGAAGAAGGGCAGGAACGACAGCTTGTCGCCGGTCTTCTCCTGGAACTCGGCCTTGACCCGGTCGCGGTACGAGGCGACCTTCGTGACATCCACCTCGACGACGGTCGTCAGCTGGGCCGTGGCCTGCATGGACGCGACCGCCCGCTCGGCGAGCACCTTGCGCAGGCGCGACATCGGCTGGGTCGTGCCGCGCAGCGGCGAGACCTCAAGCGGCGCAGGCGCAGGAGCGGACGCGGCAGCAGGTGCCTGCTCGGCGGGGGCCTTCGCGGCTGCCTCGGCGGCCTTCAGCACGTCTTCCTTGCGGATGCGGCCGCCGACGCCCGTGCCGGTGACCTTCGTCAGGTCGACTCCCTGCTGCTGGGCCAGACGACGCACCAGCGGCGTGACGTAGGTGATTTCGTCGGCCGATGCCGCCAGCGACTCCGAGGAGGTCGAGGGGGGCTGAGGAGCAGGGGTCGATGCGCCCGTCTCCGGTGCGGGCTGTGCCGGAGCAGGCTGTGCAGCTTCGGCGGGCTTCTCCGGCTCGCTCTGCTTCGCAGGCTCGGCCGCTGCGGGCTCGGGCTGCGCGGCGGGCTGGTCGGCGTCGACGGGCTTCTCGGTCGAGGGCGCCTCTGGGGCGGACTCCGCGGCCGCAGCGGGGGCGGCGCCGCTGCCGATGCGGGCGAGCGCTGCGCCGACGGCCACCGTCTCGTCCTCCTTGACCAGGACCTCCTGAAGCACGCCGGCAACCGGCGAGGGGATCTCGGTGTCGACCTTGTCGGTGGAGATCTCCAAGAGGGGTTCGTCGACGGCGACATCGTCACCGACCTGCTTGAGCCAGCGGGTGACGGTGCCCTCCGTGACGCTTTCGCCCAGTTCGGGCAGCACGACTTCGCGGCTCTCGCCACCATCGGAGGCCGGCTGCTCGGCAGGCGCCGAATCCGACGACGCCGCTTCGGACGATGCGGCGGGCGCGGGCTGCTCGGCCGGTGCGGCCTCAGCAGGAGCCTCGGCGGGCGCGGCCTCGGCGGCGGCAGGCGCCTCCTCGGCGGGCGCGGGGGCTTCGGCGGCGGGGGCGTCATCGCTGGAGGAACCGGACCCGTCGCCGATCTTGGCCAGGACGGCGCCGACTTCGACGGTCTCGTCCTCCTGGACGAGGATCTCCTCGAGCACCCCGCTCACGGGGGACGGGATCTCGGTATCGACCTTGTCAGTCGAGATCTCCAGCAGGCCCTCGTCCTCCTGGATCGTGTCACCGACCTTCTTGAGCCAGCGGGTGACCGTTCCCTCGGTGACGCTCTCTCCGAGCGCGGGGAGGACGACGGAAGTGCTCATGAGCTTGTCTCCTTCGGAAGCGGATTCATGTCTAGCTTAGTGACGCGTTGCGCACCCTCAGAGCGAGTGCAGCGGAGAACCCGCCAATGCGAGGAACGCTTCGCCCAGCGCTTCGCTCTGGGTGGGGTGGGCGTGGACGTAGGGGGCGACGTCTTCGGGGTGGGCCTCCCACCCCACGACGAGCTGCGCCTCGGTGATGAGTTCGCCGACGCGATCGCCGACGAGGTGAACGCCCACGACGGGGCCCCCCTTGAGGCGGATCACCTTCGCCACACCGGCGGTGCCGAGGATCTCGCTGCGGGCGTTGCCGGCGAGGTTGTACTCGGTCACCTCCAGCGCGTCGGCGCCGTGCTGCTCGGCCGCCTGGGCGTGCGTCCAGCCGACCGAGGCGACCTCCGGGTGCGAGTAGGTCACGCGCGGGATGTGGTGCTCGGGGATGCGGACGGGGGAGCGGCCGGCGATCTCCTCGGCGACGAACATCCCCTGCTGGAATCCGCGGTGGGCGAGCTGCAGGCCCACGACGACATCGCCCACCGCCCACACGTGCGGCACATCCGTGCGCAGGCGCTCGTCGGTGCGGATGAACCCGCGGTCGAGCACGACGCCGGCCTCTTCCAGGCCGAGACCGGCGGTGGCGGGGCCGCGGCCGACGGCCACCAGCAGGTAGTCCGCCTGCACGCTGGTGCCGTCCGCCAGTTCCACGGTCACGGCATCGGCGGTCTGCGCGACCGAGGAGAACCGCGTGCTCAGCCGCAGATCGATCCCGCGCTTGCGGTAGGCCCGCTCGAGACCCTTGCTGGCGGTCTCGTCCTCGGCGGGCACGAGGTGGTCGAGTGCCTCGATGATCGTCACCTCGGCGCCGAACGATCGCCACATGCTGGCGAACTCGGCGCCGATCACGCCGCCGCCGAGCACGGCCACGCGGCTCGGGATCTCGTCGAGTTCGAGCGCCTGTTCACTGGTGAGGACGCGTCCGCCGATCTCCAGGCCGGGCAGCGTCCGGCTGTACGAGCCCGTCGCGATGACCACATCCGTCCCGCGGTAGAGGTCGTCGCCCACCCGGATGGCCGGTCCCGCTTCGAGCCGGCCTTCACCGGCGACGACGGTGATCCCGCGGGCGGACAGCAGCCCCTGCAAGCCACGGTGCTTCTTCGCGACGATGCCCTCGCGGTACGCCCGGACGGCCGGCGCGTCGATGCCCTCCAGGCTCACCCGCACTCCGACGGATGCGGCGGCCCGGGCGGTATCGGCCACTTCGGCGGAGTGCAGCAGCGCCTTGGTGGGGATGCAGCCGCGATGCAGGCACGTGCCGCCGACCTTGTCCTTCTCGATCACGACGACCTTCGCGCCGAGTTCGGCCGCGCGCAGTGCGGCGGCGTACCCGCCGCTGCCGCCGCCGAGGACGACGAGATCGGCGGTGTGCTCGGTCACGACGCCGCCTCGGTGGCCAGAAGCTCGATGAGCGATCGCACCGTTGCGCCGGTGACGCCCTTGTCGGTGAATCCGTAGGGGGCGCCCTTGTTCATGCCGACACCGGCGATGTCCAGGTGCACCCAGGGGATGCGCGGCGCGTCGTCGGCGTCGGAGGTGCGGCCCACGAAGTGGCGCAGGAACAGACCGGCGAACAGCGATCCGCCGGCGGGGTCGCCGATCTTGGCGTTCTGCAGGTCGGCGATGGGGGAGTCGAGTTCGTCGACCATGTGGTCGGGCAGGGGGAGCTGCCATGCGAGCTCGTCGACTCGGGCGGCGGCGCCGAGGTAGCGGGCGACGGCCTCGTCCTCACCCATGACGCCGGTGTGACGGTTGCCCAGGGCGACGGTGATCGCGCCGGTGAGGGTCGCGACGTCGATCAGCAGGTCGGGCCGCTCCCGGCTGGCGGCGGCCAGCCCGTCGGCGAGCACCACACGGCCCTCGGCGTCGGTGTTCAGCACCTCCACGGTGGTCCCGTCCAGAGTGCGCACGACGTCGCCGGGACGGGTGGCCCGGCCCGAGGGCATGTTGTCGGCGATGCACATCCACGCGGTGACCCGTACGGGCAGGCGCAGTGCCGCCGCCGCGCGCACGACGGCGAGCACGGTGGCCGCGCCGCACATGTCGTACTTCATGCCCACCATCGACGCGGCAGGCTTGAGCGACAGGCCGCCCGTGTCGAACGTGATGCCCTTGCCCACGAGCGCCACCGAGCGCTTGGCCCCCGCGGGGGAGTATTCCAGTCGCACCAACCGCGGCGGTCGATCCGATCCTTGACCGACCGCGAGGATACCGCCGTACCCGCCGTCGCGGAGCGCCTCCTCGTCGAACACCGTCACCGTGACCGGCAGCTCGGCGACCGACTCGCTGGCGCGCTCGGCCAGGTCGGCGGGGCCGAGCCACTCGGCCGGGGTGGTGACGAGGTCCTTCACGAGGGCGACAGCGTCGGCGATGGCTGCGACGGCGTCGACATCGGCAGGGTCAGGCGCCGCCGAGGTCGACACGATGACCTCCGTCGCGCGGGAGGGCGGCGCCTCCGACTTGTAGCCGCTGAAGCGGTATCCGCCGAGAGCGGCGCCTTCGGCCAGCGCTCGCCACGACGCATCCGCCGTCGCTGGCGCGGCCAGGGCGACACGCGCGAAGCCGGTCAGCTGGCGGATGCCGACACCCGCCGCCGCACGCAGGGCCGCCGGAGTGGGGGCGGGTCCTGCGCCCACGACCGCGACCGGGGTCGTGCGCCCGGGAAGCGACACCCGCTGGAACGACCCTGCCGCACCGGTGAAGCCGACGGCGGCGGCCGCCTCCGTCAGGCCCGGCCACTGGGGGATCCGGGTGTCGTCCTGCAGGGTCGGGAGGACGAGGAGGATGGCGTCGGCAGGGATCTCATCGAGGGGGGCGCTGCTGTGCGACACGGAGGGGAACGGCATGCGTCCCATCCTAGGTACGCGTGTTCGCTGTGAGCGGGATGGGGCGATGTGCCTTGCGCTCCGCGCGCTCGTAGAGTTGAGGCATGCCCCATCCCGCGCCGTTGTTCGAACGCGCCGTCTCGGCCCCGCCGGTGCCGTCCGGGCTTCCGCTGGTGATCGCGCTGACCGGTTTCACCGACGCCGGTTCAGCCGTGTCGCGTCTCATCGAGTACTTCCGTGACGACCTCGAGCCGGCCCCTGTCTTCGTCTTCTCCAACGACGCGCTCCTGGATTACCGTGCGCGTCGTCCTGTCGTGTCCTTCGAAGAAGACCACCTGACCGGATACCGTCCGCCCCGGCTCGAGCTGTCGCTCGCCCACGATGCGCTCGGTCAGCCGTTCGTCCTGCTCGCCGGGTACGAGCCCGACTTCGCGTGGGACGCGTTCGCCGACGCGGTCATCGAGCTCAGCGCCGGGCTGCAGGTGTCGTCGGTGACGTGGGTGCACGCCATCCCGATGCCCGTACCGCACACCCGTCCGATCGGCTCGACCGTGAGCGGGACCCGCGGCGATCTGGTCGAGGCGCATTCGGTGTGGCGCCCGCACACGCGGGTGCCGGCAACGGTGGGGCACCTCCTGGAGTACCGGTTCTCTGAAGCCGGCGCCAAGGTCGCCGGCTTCGTGCTGCTCATCCCGCACTACCTCGGCGACACCGAGTATCCCGCCGCGGCGTTGGCGGGCATGGACAGCATCACGGTGGCGACCGGGCTCGTCTTCGACGGCGACGGTGTCCGTGAGGAGAACCGGGAGTATCTGGAGAAGGTCGACGAGCAGGTGTCGGGCAGTGACGAGCTGACGCGGATGCTCGAGGGCCTCGAGGAGCGATACGACTCCTATATGGCCGGCTCCACGCACGCCACGCCCATCATCCACACGGGCGACCTGCCCAGCGCCGACGAGCTGGCCGCGGAGCTGGAGCGGTTCCTCGCCACCCGGCCCAGCGGTGACGACGACAAGCGCGGCGGCCCAGCCCTGGGCTGACCGGTTTCTTGCCCGACCGAGGAATAAGCGCCGGATCCGGCGGGTTGTCTCTGGTGTATTCTCCGCGCGTAATGCCGGTCGGAGAAGGTATGAGACAATGAAGGAACTGACCCGTTGTCGGCCGTCGGAGGAAGCCCAGCTTTCGCCGCGGACTTGACAAGGGTCTTACTAGTGTCCGAGAACGACCGGCGAGCGTGCGACCCACGACCCCGGTGAAAGGCGAAACGTGGCAGGCACGAACACCAAGACCCGCTCCCACAGCGGCGAGGACACCGAACTCGACGCGGTCGACGAGACCGCTGCTGCGTCGTCGAAGAAGACGGCAGCGAAGAAGGCGCCCGCGAAGTCGAAGGCGGCCCCCGCCAAGGCGAAGGGCAAGGCCAAGACGAAGGCCGACGACGACGAGGAGATCGACGACGTCGAACTCGACGCGGATCTCGAGGACGGCGACGAGGCGACCGGCGACGACAGCGCCGAGGAGGCGGCTCCCGCCGCCGCCAAGGCCACCCCCGATGCCTCCGAGGAGGAGGACGAGGAGGAGACCACCAAGCCGGCCTTCACCGAACCGCTCCCCACGGGTGCGATCGTCATCTCCTCCACCGACGAGGACGACGTCCCCGTCTACTCGGCGCAGATCACCGGCGCCACCGCCGACCCGGTCAAGGACTACCTCAAGCAGATCGGCAAGGTGCCGCTGCTGAACGCGGCCGAAGAGGTCGAGCTCGCGATGCGTATCGAGGCGGGGCTGTTCGCCGAAGAGAAGCTGTCGCACATGTCGGCGGCGGAGAAGACCAGCCAGCTCGGGCTCGACCTGCAGTGGGTCGCCCGCGACGGCCAGCGCGCCAAGTCGCACCTGCTGGGCGCGAACCTGCGCCTCGTGGTCTCCCTGGCCAAGCGCTACACCGGTCGCGGCATGCAGTTCCTGGACCTCATCCAGGAGGGCAACCTCGGCCTCATCCGCGCCGTGGAGAAGTTCGACTACACCAAGGGCTTCAAGTTCTCGACCTACGCGACGTGGTGGATCCGTCAGGCCATCACGCGCGCCATGGCCGACCAGGCCCGCACCATCCGCATCCCGGTGCACATGGTCGAAGTCATCAACAAGCTCGCCCGCGTCCAGCGGCAGATGCTGCAGGACCTGGGTCGCGAGCCCACGCCCGAGGAGCTCAGCCGCGAGCTGGACATGACGCCCGAGAAGGTCGTCGAGGTGCAGAAGTACGGCCGCGAGCCGATCTCGCTGCACACCCCGCTCGGCGAGGACGGCGACAGCGAGTTCGGTGACCTCATCGAAGACACCGAGGCGGTCGTCCCCGCGGATGCCGTGGGCTTCACGATGCTGCAGCGTCAGCTGGAGTCGCTGCTCGACTCCCTGTCCGAGCGTGAGGCGGGCGTGATCCGCATGCGCTTCGGCCTCGGCGACGGCCAGCCCAAGACACTCGACCAGATCGGCGACACGTTCGGCGTCACGCGCGAGCGGATTCGTCAGATCGAGTCGAAGACGATGGCGAAGCTGCGTCACCCCAGCCGTTCGCAGTCGCTGCGGGATTACCTCGAGTGACCGGTGAAGCCAACGCCGGCAAGGCGTTGACGGTCACCGTCGAGGGAGCCTCGTTCGCCCGCATCCCGATCCGTACGCGAGTCGTGATGCCGGGCGACGAGCTCGACCCGTTCATCCGCGAGTACGCTGCGGACGTCGTCCAGCCGGGCGACATCTTCTTCGTCACGGAGAAGATCGTCGCGATCACGCAGGGCCGGTCGTACCTCGTCGAGCAGATCCACCCGCGGCGTCTCGCGCTGTTCCTGTCCCGCTTCGTGGTGCGCACGCCCTACGGCATCGGCCTGGGCATGCCCGAGACGATGGAGATGGCGCTGCGGGAGTGCGGGGTGCCCCGCATCCTCTTCGCTGCCGCGGTCTCGGCCGTCACGAAGGCGTTCGGTCGCAAGGGCGACTTCTATCGCATCGCAGGGGACAAGGCCCGGGCGATCGACGGGCCCACCAGCGGCACGATCCCGCCGTACAACAAGGCGGTCGTACTGGGCCCCGAGCGTCCGCGCCAGGTCGCCGCTCACCTGAAGTCGCTGTTGGGCGGCACGGCCGAGGTGGCCGTCGTCGACATCAACGACCTGGGCGGGAACATCCTCGGCTCGACGCTCGACAAGGCCGGTGAGCGCCGCCTGCTCGCGATCCTAAAGGACAACCCCCTCGGCCAGGGCCACGAGTCGACGCCTCTCGGCGTCGTCCGCCCCGCCTGACCCCTCCCGCGCCACCGCCGGCCCTGGTCCTTTCGTGCGCGGCCGGCCCCGCCCGGCGCCCGGCCCCGCCCGGCGCCCGGCCCCGCCTCGTCCTCGCGTGCGCGCCACCACCCGGCGCCCGGCATCGCCTGGACTTGCTCGCCTGCCTCGTCCTTGCGTGCGTTCCTCGCCCAGCGCCCGGCCTCGCCCGAGCTCCTCAATTGCGCCGCGTCCGCTGCCGGTTCGGCCGGTTTATGCCCGACCCGGCCGCGTTCTTGAGGAGTTCGGGATAGCCGGAGGCGTGCCCGGCGGGGAGCACGGCGGTGCCACGCCGCGCACGTCAAGATCCGGCGATCCGGCGGCGTGGGGCCTCGCCAGTCGCCCGCCCCGCCCGAACTCCTCAATTCCGCCGCTTCCGGTGCCGGTTCGGCCGGTTCATGCCCGATCTGGCCGCGTTCTTGAGGAGTTCGGGATGGCCGGAGGCGTGCCGAGCGGCGAGGACCGGGGCGTCACGCCGCGCACGTCAAGCCGCGGCGAGGACCGGGGCGTCACGCCGCGGACGTCACGGCGCGGGGATTTGGCGGCGCCGGGGCGTCGCCCGTCACCAGCCCCGCCCGAACTCCTCAATTGCGCCGCGTCCGCTGCCGGTTCGGCCGGTTTAGGCTCTGCCCGGCGGCGTTGAGGAGTTCGGGCTAGCGGGAGCCGTGACGGGTGGCGAGCACGGCGGTGTCACGCCGTGCACGTCACGCCGCGGCGAGGCGGCGGTGCCACGCCGCGCACGTCAAACCTCGGCGGTCCGGCGGCGCCGGGGCCTCGCCAGTCGCCCGCCCCGCCCGAACTCCTCAATTCCGCCGCTTCCGGTGCCGGTTCGGCCGGTTTACGCCCGATCTGGCCGCGTTCTTGAGGAGTTCGGGATGGCCGGAGGCGCGCCGGGCGGGGAGCACGGCGGCGTCACGCCGCGCACGTCACGCCGCGGCGATCCGGCGGCGCGGGGATTTGGCGGCGCCGGGGCCTCGCCAGGCGCCCGCCCCGCCCGAACTCCTCAATTGCGCCGCGTCCGCTGCCGGTTCGGCCGGTTTATGCCGGGTCTGGCGGGGTTATTGAGGAGTTCGGGATAGCGGGAGGCGTCAGAAGGGCGAGGGCCGGCGGTGGTGCCCGGGATGCCGGCGGAGGTGCCCAGGATACCGGCGGTGGTGCCGGGGATACCGGCGGCGGTCAGAAGCCGATGGCGGCGCGGTAGCGCGGCTTGTGGCCGGTGCGGATGCCCGTGACGCTCGGCTTGTTCTCGTACACGCCGGCGCCCCAGTTGCCCTCCACGAGCACCGGACCCTCGGGGGTCACGACGATGTCCCAGCCGACGTACTGCACCTGCGGCACGACGCGGGCGACACGGTCCACGAACGCCCGCACCTCATCCATCATCGGCAGCTGGAAATCCGCGATGCGGAAGCCGGAGTCGGGGTGATGCTCGTGCACGTGACCGTGCGAGTCGTAGCCGGCGCCGACGGCATGCCCGTCGTCGTCGAGCATCGTGTAGAAGCCGCCGAAGGTCATCTGGTCGCTCACCGCGCCGCGTCCGAACTTCTGCGCCATCGCCAGGATGTGCGTCGTCGTACCGTCGAAGAACGCCGTCACGCGCGTGGTGTTGACCGTGCCCGGGCACACCGCGGCGAGATCGGGATGCTGCTGAATGACCTGTTCGAGGAGCAACTCTCCGCGCTCCCGAAGTCCGGCGTGGAACGCGCTCCAGTCCTCGACCTCGGCGGCGTGGTAGCGGTGCACGCCGGTACCGGCCTGGCCGACGGGCTCCTTCGTCACGATCGTGCCGTGGCGTTCGGTGAACGCCCGCACGGCGTCGGCGTTGTCGTCCTCGACCACCATCCACTCGCGGTGCAGGTGCTCGCTGAAGACGCGGTCGAAGGCGATCTTGTCCTGGAACAGATGCCGGTAGTCGGGGTGATCGTACTTCTGCGAGATCTGGTTCGACACCGGATGCGTCATGTACGTCGCACGCTCGGCAGGGGTGAGGATCGCGAAGTCGTAGTCGATGTAGTCCTGGAATCCCACGTTGCGGAATCCGGCCTGCCACAGCATGTCGACCACCACCGCGGGCATCCACTTCCCGTGCTGCTGCGAGGCCTCGCGGGCCCGCTCGAACACCGACCCGACGTCGATGCGGCGCGCGCGGCCGATCAGGTAGCGGACTCGGGGCGCGAGGGCGAAGCCTCTTCCAGGCATGCGGTCTCCGGGGTGGGCGGGAGGGGACCCGGATAGTCTAGGGGGCGTGACTGCGCCGTACCTCGGAAGCTCCCGGGCCGTGCCCGGTGCAGCGGCCACGGTGGCGCGGCTGTCCGCAGCGGCGCTCGAACACAACGCCGCTCTGGCGCTCGAGCGCGGGCCCGGCCCTGTGCCGGCCCTGTATGCCGACGCGTGGGGCCACGGCGCCGAATGGGTGACCGCAGTGCTCGCGCACCTCGACATCGACCCCGCGGCCGTCGACGCCGAGACGCTGTTCGGCCTTCCCGAGCCCGACGCCCGGACGCGTCCGGTCCTGACGCTCACCGGACGCGTGCTGTCCACGAAAGACCTGCGCGCGGGCGAGGGCGTCTCATACGGCTACGCGCATCGCGCCGCCGCCGACACGCGTGTCGCGCTCGTCACCGGCGGCTACGCCCAGGGGATCGTCCGGATGCTGGGGAACCGGGTGGCCGTGCGGATCGGCGCGGCGCTGCATCCGCTCATCGGACGGGTGGCGATGGACGTGTGCGTCGTGGACATCACCGAGCACCCGGTCTCCCGCGGCGACGAGGTCGTCTACTTCGGAGACCCGCGCGACCAGGCGCCGTCGCTGGCCGGCTGGGCCGCCGCGACGGGGTGGACGGCGGGCGAGCTGGTCACCGCGGCGGGGCTGCGCGCCGTGCGGGAGGTGCGCGGATGAGCGCCCGACTGATCGTCGACCTCGATGCCTTCGCCGCGAACCTGCGCCTCGTGCGGGAACGGATAGCCCCTGCCGACCACATGCTCGTGGTCAAGGACGACGCGTACGGTCACGGGCTCCTGCCGATCGTGCGTCGGGCCCACGCGGAGGGGGTCCGCTGGTTCGGCGCCTTCGACACGGCCACCGGCCGGACGGTGCGCGAGGAACTCGGACCCGACGCACGGATCTTCGTGTGGATGCTGGAGTCGGCGGCCGATCTGTCCGCCGCGGTGGACGCCGACCTGGATGTCGGTGTCGGCAACGCGCTCCTCCTGGAGGATCTCGCAGCCCTCGGGCCTCGTCCCGCAGACGCCCTGCGTCCGCGGGTGCATCTGAAGATCGACACCGGGCTGCACCGCAACGGCATCCGAACCGAGGAGTGGCCGGACGCCGTCGCTCGGGCCGCCGAGCTGCAGCGGGCCGGCGTGCTCGGAGTGGAGGGCGTGTGGAGTCACATCGCCGAGGCATCGGATGCGGAGGACGACGCGGCCCGGGCACTGTTCCTGCAGGCCCGCCAGACCGCCGCCGCCGCCGGGCTGTCGCCGGGATTCGCGCATCTCGCCGCCAGCGCCGCCGGTTTCACCCGGCCGGAGTTCCGCGAGGACCTCGTCCGCATCGGCGCGTTCGCCTACGGCATCGCGCCGGCCGGCGGGCCGGATGCCGATTCGCTGGGCATCGTCCCGATCGCCTCGCTGCGCGCCGAGGTGATCACCACCGACGGCACACATGCGCACGTCGGGGTGGGAAGCCTCGACGGCATTCCCTCGCCGTTCGGGGGGATGCTCAGCGTGCGGACGCCCGGAGGGGTGCGCCGCGTCGTGACCGTGCGAGCGGATCGGCTGATCGTCGAGGGGTGGGACGGGATGACCGTCGGCGACGAGGTCATCGTGCTCGGCGCGGGTGGGCTGCACACCGCGACGGAGCTGGCCGAACGGATCGCCACGATCGGCGAGGAGATCGCCGTGCGGATCTCGCCCCGGATCGAGCGGGTCTACCCGGGTGCGCCTGCCAGGTGAGGGTCAGGCGTTCTCGGTGAGACGCGCGGTCTCGTCGTGCCACGAGGTGGCGACGTTGCGCAGCTTCTCCTCGTACTTGCGGCCGTGGTGCGCGCAGAACAGCAGTTCACTGCCGTTCACCTCTGCGGCGATGTATGCCTGAGCCCCGCACGAGTCACACCGGTCGGCTGCGGTGAGACGGTACTCGAGGACGGCAGCGTTGTCGGTCGGTGTCGATAGCGTGTTCATCTCGGTACCCTCCTCCGGTGCTCGCGGTGCTTCGCTCAATTCATACAACCACGCCCCGGGGTGGCCGAAGCCCGCCGTGCACGGCATTTCGCTCACCGCGTACGGCGGCCCAGGGCCGCCGTGTGTCTGCAGCCCCGTGGGGGAGGGCGCGGTTATCGTGGGAGATTGTGACCGCCGAGTATT
The DNA here is from genome assembly GCF_008727775.1 of Microbacterium lushaniae. Classification (NCBI taxonomy): domain Bacteria; kingdom Bacillati; phylum Actinomycetota; class Actinomycetes; order Micrococcales; family Microbacteriaceae; genus Microbacterium; species Microbacterium lushaniae. Next base: position 1,857,181 of record NZ_CP044232.1, on the reverse strand, counting down.
CCGCCCACCACCTTCAGGTGCTCGAAGGCCTCGAAGCCGTCCGCAAGCGCCCCGGGATGTACATCGGGTCCACCGACTCCCGTGGCCTCATGCACTGCCTGTGGGAGATCATCGACAACTCCGTCGATGAGGCCCTGGGCGGACACGGCGATCGCATCGAGATCACCCTGCACGGCGACGGCAGCGTCGAGGTGCGCGACCATGCACGCGGCATCCCCGTCGACATCGAGCCGCGCACCGGGCTGTCGGGCGTCGAGGTGGTCTTCACGAAGCTGCATGCCGGTGGCAAGTTCGGTGGCGGATCGTACGCGGCTTCCGGCGGTCTGCACGGTGTCGGCGCATCCGTGGTCAACGCCCTCTCCGAGCGTCTCGACGTCGAGGTCGACCGCGCCGGCAAGACGTACGCGATGTCGTTCCACCGGGGCGAGCCGGGCGTGTTCGCCGGCCCCACACCGGATGCGCCGTTCACCCCGTTCGACAAGAGCAGCGAGCTGCGCGTGGTGGGCAAGGCCCGCAAGGGCGTCACGGGCACCCGCATCCGGTACTGGGCCGACCGCCAGATCTTCACGAAGGATGTCGCCTTCGGGTTCGACGAGCTCGAGCAGCGCGTCCGTCAGACGGCGTTCCTCGTGCCGGGCCTGGAGATGGTGGTCCGTGACGAACGCGGCGCCGATCCCGTCGAGACCTCGTACCGCTTCGACGGCGGCATCTCGGAGTTCGCCGAGTTCCTCGCCCCCGACGCCGGCATCACCGAGACCTGGCGCCTGACGGGGTCTGGCACCTTCACCGAGACCGTCCCCGTGCTCCAGCCCACCGGCGCGATGGTGCCCACCGATGTGGAGCGCGAGTGCGAGGTCGACGTGGCGCTGCGGTGGGGAACCGGCTACGACACCGTGATGCGCTCGTTCGTCAACATCATCGCCACCCCCAAGGGCGGCACGCACCAGCAGGGGTTCGAGCAGGGCCTCATGAAGGTGCTGCGCAGCCAGGTCGACCAGAACGCACGCCGCTTGAAGGTGGGCAACGACAAGCTCGAGAAGGACGACATCCTCGCCGGGCTCACCGCCGTGCTCAACGTGCGGCTCCCCGAGCCGCAGTTCGAGGGGCAGACCAAGGAGATCCTCGGGACCCCGGCCGTGCGGCAGATCGTGTCGTCGGTGGTCACGAAGCAGCTCGCCGCGCGCTTCGCCTCCACCAAGCGCGACGACAAGGCGCAGACCTCCCTGCTGCTGGACAAGGTCGTCTCCGAGATGAAGTCGCGCATCTCCGCGCGCACGCACAAGGAGACCCAGCGCCGCAAGAACGCCCTCGAGTCCTCATCGCTGCCGGTGAAGCTCGTGGACTGCCGCTCGAACGACGTCGCCGACTCCGAGCTGTTCATCGTCGAGGGAGACTCCGCGCTCGGCACCGCCAAGCTGGCCCGCTCCAGCGAATACCAGGCGCTGCTGCCCATCCGCGGCAAGATCCTCAACGTCCAGAAGGCGTCGGTCAGCGACATGCTCTCCAACGCCGAGTGCGCCGCGATCATCCAGACCATCGGCGCCGGGTCGGGTCGATCGTTCGAGCTGGATGCGGCGCGGTACGGCAAGGTCATCCTGATGAGCGACGCAGACGTGGATGGCGCGCACATCCGCACCCTCCTGCTCACGCTGTTCTTCCGCTACATGCGGCCCCTCGTGGAGGCCGGCCGGGTCTTCGCCGCCGTGCCGCCGCTGCACCGGGTGGTCGTGATGAACCCGGGCACGAAGCCCCACGAGACGATCTACACCTACAGCGAGCAGGAGCTGCACGCCCTGCTGACCAAGCTCACCAAGTCGGGCAAGCGCTGGCAGGAGCCGGTGCAGCGCTACAAGGGTCTGGGCGAGATGGACGCCGACCAGCTGGCGACCACGACGATGGACCGGGCAGGGCGCACGCTGCGCCGCGTACGCGTGGAGGACGCCGAGCTTGCCGCGGGCGTCTTCGAGCTGCTCATGGGCAACGAGGTGGCTCCGCGCCGCGAGTTCATCGTCGAAGCCAGCGACCGCCTCGCACGCGAGCGCATCGACGCCTGACCCCCGCTCGGTCGCCGACCTTGCCGGAGCCGCGCGAACGACGGGGTCAGCGGGCCGTCGTGCCCAGCGCGCCGATCACGCCGTCGACGGGCGTGCCGGAGGCGTCGCGCTTCGCGCCGGAGGGCGGCAGCTGACGGACGGCCCCGTCGGAGCCCACCGCCCGCGGGTCCGATCCGACCCACGCGAGGGTCAGGACGTCTTCGCCCTTGAGGAACCGCTGCGCGCGCACGCCACCGGTGCCGCGGCCCTTGGCCGGGTATTCGGTGAACGCCGACACCTTCGCGCTGCCCGCGTCCGTGCCCGCGATCGCCGACGCCGACCCCGCGACGGTGACCACGACCGCGTCGAAGGCGGATGCTCCGACCGCCGAGAATCCGATCGCCTCGACACCGTCGGCCAGGCGCATGCCCGCCATGCCGCCGGCGGCGCGCCCCTGCGGGCGCACCGATGACGCGTCGAAGCGCAGCAGCTGCGCGTCGCCGGAGATGAAGACGAGCTCGGCGCCGTCGGAGGCGGGGGCCGCGCCGATGACGCGGTCGCCCTCGCGCAGCGTGATGATCGAGATGTCGTGCTTGTTCGAGGGCAGCTCGCTCGCCGAGACGCGCTTGACCACGCCCTGGGCCGTGCCCAGGGCGATGGGTGGATCGGCCACGAGCGGCACGATCGCCACCACGTGCTCGCCACCGGTGAGGCCGAGGTACTGGTCCGCCTTCGTGCCGGCCGCCAGCTGTACGGCGTTACCCGGAACGGAGGGCAGGTCGACGGGGGAGAAGCGGACCAGGCGGCCGGCGCTGGTGACCGCGCCCACGTCGCCGCGGGTGGTGCTGTCCACCGCCGAGCGGATCGCATCGTGCTTCGAGCGCCGCGCCGGCGTCACGATGCCCTCGTTCGGGGCGTCGGGGGAGCGCTCGGCCCGCACCATCCGCCCCGTCGCGGAGAGGAAGACCCGGCACGGCGCATCCGCGATCTGCAGGTCTGCGGCGGCTGCGGCACGGGAGGAGCGAGCGGTGACCGGACCACCGTTCAGGAGCATCGTGCGACGAGGCGTGCCGAGAGCCTCGGAGGTGGCCTCCAGCTCCCGCGCCACCTGGGCACGAAGCAGTGCGGGATCGCTCAGCAGCTTCACCAGCGCGTCGATCTCGGCCTGCAGCGTGTCTCGCTCGGCCTCGAGGTCCATGCGCGAGAACTTCGTGAGCCGCCGCAGCCGCAGCTCGAGGATGTACTCCGCCTGCGCCTGGCTCAGGTCGAACACGTCCATCAGCCGCGCGCGGGCCTGTTCGCCATCGTCGGAGGTGCGGATGACCTGGATGACCTCGTCGATGTCGAGGATCGCGATCAGGAGGCCCTCGACCAGGTGCAGGCGCTCCCTGCGGCGGGCGAGGCGGTATTCGCTGCGCCGCGTGACGACCCGGATGCGGTGATCCAGGTACACCCGCAGCAGGTCGCGCAGGCCGAGCGTCTGCGGCTGGCCGTCGACGAGGGCGACGTTGTTGATGCCGAAGGAGTCCTCCATCGGCGTCAGGCGGTACAGCTGCTCGAGCACCGCATTCGGGTCGAACCCGGTCTTGATGGCGATGACCAGGCGCAGCCCGTTCGTCCGGTCGGTGAGGTCGGTGACGTCGGCGATACCGGCGAGCTTCTTGCTGGTGACGGCGTCCTTGATCTTCTCGATCACCCGCTCCGGCCCGACGAGGTAGGGCAGTTCGGTGACCACGAGCCCTGTGCGCCGCGGGCCGAGCGACTCCACCGACACCTTCGCGCGCGTGCGGAACGTGCCGCGGCCGTTGGCGTACGCATCCCGGATGCCGTCGAGTCCGACGATGATGCCGCCGGAGGGCAGGTCGGGGCCGGGCACGAACTCCATGAGCTCTTCGAGCGTGGCCTCCGGATGCTGCAGCAGATGGACGGCCGCCGCGACCACCTCGATGAGGTTGTGCGGCGCCATGTTCGTCGCCATGCCCACGGCGATCCCGGATGCGCCGTTGACGAGCAGGTTCGGGAACGCCGCCGGCAGCACCTCGGGCTGCTGGAACTGCCCGTCGTAGTTGGGGATGAAATCGACGACGTCTTCGTCCAGGTCGGCGGTCAGCGCCAGCGCGGGCGGGGCGAGACGGGCCTCGGTGTACCGGGGGGCGGCCGGCCCGTCGTCGAGGGACCCGAAGTTGCCGTGGCCGTCGACCAGCGGAACGCGCAGCGAGAACGACTGGGCCAGGCGTACGAGGGCGTCGTAGATGGGTGCGTCGCCGTGCGGGTGCAGCTTTCCCATCACCTCGCCCACGACGCGGGCGCTCTTGACGTGGCCGCGGTCGGGCCGCAGGCCCATCTCGGCCATCTGGTACAGGATGCGCCGCTGCACCGGTTTGAGGCCGTCGCGCGCGTCGGGCAGGGCACGGGAGTAGATCACCGAGTACGCGTACTCGAGGAACGACCCCTGCATCTCGGTGGAGAGATCGACGTCTTCGATGCGTTCTTCGACGGCAGGGGAGGGGCGGGAAGAGGGCATGTCCGTGTGGGCCTCGGGTCGGCGGAGTCGGGCGAGGCGGTTGCGCCTCGACGGAGGGCCGCCCGCCTGTGCGAGACTGGCCCGGATGCCTCTCAGCCTACCGGCGTACCCACCCCGAGCCCGGAGCCTCACCGGTGTGCTGACCGATGCGCTGGCCGCACTCGGCGGCACGTCGGAGTCTCTGCCTCCGGCCCGAAGCGCCATCGTGTTCGTCATCGACGGGCTCGGCGCCGCCAACCTGGCCGCACGGCGGGGTCATGCGCGCTTCCTCTCGTCGCTGTCCTCACGCCAAGCGGTCGCCCGTACGGTGTTCCCCTCCACGACGGCCGCCGCACTCACGAGCCTCCTCACCGGCACCGATCCCGGTCGGCACGGGATCGTCGGCTACCGCGTGCGCGTGCCGGGCACATCCTCCGCGCCCAACCAGTTGCGCGGGTGGGAGACGGACGGCCTCGATCCGCTCACGTGGCAGCGCTCGGCGCCGATCCTCGAGCGCGAGCGAGAGCTGGGCCGGCCCACGTTCGTGGTGACGCGCTCGGAGTACCGCGGCACCGGGTTCACCGAGGCGACCATGCGCGGCGCGCAGATCGTGGGGGTCGACGACCTCGGCGAGCGGGTGGAGACGGCCGCGCGCGTGGCGGCGGAGCATCCCGGCGCCCTCGTGTACCTCTACGCCCCCGACCTCGACAGCGTCGGACACCGCCACGGGTGGGAGTCGGATCAGTGGACGGCCGCGCTGGAGCGCGTGGATGCCGCGGCCGCGCGACTGTCGGGTGCGCTGCATCCCACCACCGGCGCGCTCATCACCGCCGACCACGGCATGGTCGACGTCCCTGCGCACCGCCGGCTGCTCTTCGGCGAGGACTCACCCCTGTGGGCCGGTGTCGCCGTCGTCGGCGGTGAGCCGCGGATGCTGCACCTGTACGCCGAGCCCGGCCGTGCCGCGCACGTGCATGCGGCGTGGGCCGCGGCCGAATCCAGCAGGGCATGGGTTCTCACCAGGGCCGAGGCCGTCGAGGCGGGGCTGTTCGGGCACGTGGACGCGGAGGTCGCCGAGCGGATCGGCGACGTGCTCGTGGCCGCCCGTGCCGCCGTGGCGTATTACGACGACCGCGAGCCCGACAAGGCGTCGCAGCGCATGGTCGGGCAGCACGGGTCGCTCACCGTCGAGGAGCGGATCGTGCCGCTGCTGCGGCTGGGCGCGTTCGCCTGATCCGTCAGCTCTCGTCGCCGCGGGCGCCGAAGACGATCTCGTCCCACGACGGCATCGACGTGCGACCCCGGCGGCGTCCGCCGGAATCGGATGCGGGCGCCTGCGTGACGGACGCCTCCGCGTCGGGAGCACCGGATCCGTCGTAGCCCGGCTCGAGTGCATCGAACAGCGCCACGGGTGCGGAGGTGCGGTGCGGTGCGGTCTCGGTGCCGGGAAGAGGCTCGCGCTGGCCACGACGGCGACGGAGCGCCTCGAGCAGATCGGCGGTCTCTGTGGAGGTGACCGAGGCGTCGGGGGCTCGACGGGCGGCGTCCTGCGTCGCGTGCGGCGGCGGGCCTGCCTCGGGCATCGGCTCGGTGTCGTTCTCGATGCGACGGGGGCCGAACGCCCCGCTGTCGAAGCGGGAGTCGTCCTTCGCCAGCGGTACGTCCAGGGCGCGCAGGCGGGGGATGAGCCCTTCGGGCAGTGAGCCCTGGCGCGACAGCTGGATCGCGTCGGCGTTCTGCGGCGACAGCGTGCTCCGACGGGGGTCGAATCCCCAGCGCGCATCGTGGTCGATCGCGTTCGCGGTGAACTCGAGCTTGACGACCCAGCCGGTCGATTCCTTCCAGCTGCTCCACCGCTCGCCCGTGGCGTGGGCCTCGGCGAGCTTGGCCCGGACGGCGGCGCCGAAGGTGACGTGCTCGTGCTCGAGTTCGCCTCCCAGCAGCACCGGCACGGCGAGAGCCTGACCGACGACGTGCTCACGCTCGGCGAGGACGGGCCGCTCGAACTTCACGACGTCCTCCAGGCGAGCACCCATGAGGGCAGCGACTTCAGGGGCCGACATGCCGGCGCGGATGTGCGCCTGCACCTCACGGGGACTCGGGCGCGGGCCTCGGTCCTCTGCGGTGCGTTCACGCCGCGCTCGGCGCATCTCGCCGCGCAGCACCTCGTCGACGGCGAGAGTGAATCTCTCGCCGGACTCCGTCGCCAGGACCAGGAGGTTCTCCTCGGTGCCGATGACTTTGAGCTGTTCCATGCGAAACACCCCTTCGATCTGCGGTCAGCGCCCATGCTGACACAGCCATCGCCCGGCGCCGGGAATATCGCGGGCGCGCCGCGCGTTTTGCCGGTGTTCCTCCGATGACGGCGATGCCGTCCCAGCCGTGCGCATTTGCGAAACGTCGGGCCGTCATGCAAACTATGGCCGCCCGATCGGGCACGGCACCCCCTTCAGTTCCGCCCGAAACCCCCCTTTAGTTCCACCCGAAAGAAGAGACGTTCACGCATGGCGACCGATTACGACGCACCCCGCAAGACCGAGGACGACAGCGAGTCGATCGAGGCCCTGAAGGAGCGCGTCCCGGACAAGACCTCCGGCGCGATCGACGTCGAGGATGCCGACAACCCCTCCGGCTTCGAGCTCCCCGGGGCCGACCTCTCCGACGTCGAACTCGACGTCGTCGTCCTCCCGCCCCAGGAGGACGAGTTCACCTGCTCCAACTGCTTCCTCGTGAAGCACCGCTCGCAGCTCGACCACGACGGCGGCTCCGGCCCTATCTGCGTGGAGTGCGCGGCCTGACCTGAGCGCGGCGAATAGCCGCGGACAGCCGCTCCGGCGTGCGCGTGGAGATCACCCACGCCGGAGTGGGGTCGTCCGGGTCCGTCACGGGCACCGTGACCACCCCGTCGATCCCGCCCCGCAGCAGCATCCACGCCCGCCGGTCGATCTGAGCCCCCCTCGCCTGCCGCGCCTCCTCGTGCGTGGCCGGCACGGGCTCACCGAGCAGGTCTGCATCGATGTGGGCGGGTCCGGCGTAGAGCACGCCATCACGCACCTCCACGACCGGAGACAGCGCGATCAGGCCTACGACGACTCCGATCCCCACCACCGCTCCGACGATGAGGGCGACCGTGCGGTCGACCGGAGTCAATACGAGCGCGGCCATCGGACCGCAGACGGCGGCGGCCACGAGCACCCACAGGGAAGGGCTCAGCCGCTCGCGATAAGTGATTGCACCGCGGATGCTGCACCTTCCCATCTGCATTACCCTCATGGGGTGACCGATACCGTCGACGTCCCCATTATCGCCGCCGCGGCTCCCGTGTACGCCCACCCCGGCGACGCCGGCGCCGACCTCACGGCGGCCGAGGCCGTCCGTCTCGAGCCGGGGGAGCGCGCCCTCGTGGGCACGGGCGTTCGCATCGCCCTTCCCGACGGACACGTCGCCTTCGTCGTCCCGCGCAGCGGCCTGGCCGCCAAGCACGGCATCACCGTGGTCAACGCGCCGGGCACGGTGGACGCCGGCTACCGCGGCGAGATCAAGGTCGCCCTGCTCAACACCGACGCACGCGAACCGTTCGAGGTGGCGGTGGGAGATCGCATCGCCCAGCTGATCGTGATGCCGGTTCCCCCGGTGCGCTTCCTGCCCGTCGACACTCTGCCCGACAGCTCGCGGGGGAAGGCGGCTTCGGATCCACCGGATACTCGACTTCGAAGGAGGGGGCGCGCGCATGACCGATGTGTCCCCCGAGGCCCCCGTCGGCAAGGAAGCCCCCGCCGACCGCGACACCGCCGGCCCGTTCGACGAGTCCGAAGCCAATCCGGTCCGGCCCTACATCGATCTGGGCGGCATCAAGGTCCTGCCTCGCGAAGGACTGAACCTCCGCCTGGAAGTCGAGGAGCAGACCAAGCGCATCGTGGCGGTGGGCCTGGACTACGCCGATTCGACGCTGCAGGTGCAGCCCTTCGCAGCTCCCCGCACGACGGGGCTGTGGACCGAGACACGCGAGCAGATCCGCCAGCAGGTGCGACAGCAGGGCGGCCGCGTCGAGGAGCGCGAGGGACCGCTCGGGCCCGAGCTGCTCGCGGAGGTCCCGGTCGTGGCCGGGCCCGACGGCACCGGCAAGCGGCTCGCCCGCTTCGTCGGCGTCGACGGCCCGCGGTGGTTCCTGCGCGGCGTGATCGGCGGAGCTGCCACGAGCGACACGGATGCCGCGGCCAAGGTCGAAGACCTCTTCCGCTCCATCGTCGTGGTGCGGGGGACGGCTCCCATGCCGCCGCGCGATCTGATCCCGCTCAAGATGCCTGCGGTCCCGGGTTCGGCGTGACCGACCCCGAGCGGCCGACCGGCCCGGCCGACGTCGGCTCCGGAGCATCCACGCCCGACACCCCGCCTCCCGCCTCCGAAGCGCTGCGCGCGGCGTTCGGTCAGGCGGCTGCCCGGGCGGCGGGGCTGAGCGCCGACGGCGCGGAATCCACCGGGGCGGCGGTGTGGACCGCCATGGGCGGATGGCGCGGCATCCTCGAATCGGTGCTGCCGAGCCTCGCGTTCGTCGTGCTGTTCACCCTCACCTACGACGACCGCGTCGGGCAGGGGAACCTGTGGCTGAGCCTCGGGGTCTCCGTCGGGATCGCCGTGGTGTTCAGTGTCATCCGCCTGGCGCAGCGGTCGCCTGCCAGTGCCGCCCTGGGCGGACTGGTCGCCACGGCGGCGGCGGCGGGCCTGGCGCTGTGGACCGGCCGAGGGCAGGACAACTTCCTCTTCGGCTTCCTCACCAACGGCGCCTACGGCACCGCGTTCCTGATCTCGGCGCTCATCGGGTGGCCCCTGATCGGGCTGGCCGTCGGTTTCCTCATGAACGAGGGCACCGGATGGCGCCGGGACCGGCGGAAGCGTCGCGTGTTCTTCTGGCTATCGGTGGCGTGGGCGGCACTGTTCATCGCGCGCCTCGCGGTGCAGCTTCCGCTCTACTTCGCCGGCGAGGTCGCCGCCCTCGGCACCCTCAAGATCATCATGGGACTGCCGCTGTTCGCCCCCCTCGTGGCGGTCACATGGCTCGCCGTCCGGACGCTCTACCCGGCGCGGCAAACCTGATACATTTATCTTGACATCGAGATAAATTCTCTCGTCTTCCCGGTTAGGACAGCCTTCCTAGCCGCCGCGAGATGCGGCGGGGAAGATGAAGAGGGCGGGTTCGCCCCCGCATCCGCCGACGAAGGAGACGAACGTGTCCACGGTTGACAGCTTCGGTGCGAAGAGCACCCTGACAGTCGGCAGCACCGACTACGAGATCTTCCGCATCGACACCGTCGAGGGTTACGAGAAGCTCCCGTTCAGCCTCAAGGTGCTGCTGGAGAACCTGCTGCGCACCGAAGACGGTGCCAACGTGACCGCCGAGCAGATCCGGGCACTCGGATCCTGGGATGCCGCGGCCGAGCCCGACACCGAGATCCAGTTCACGCCGGCCCGCGTGGTCATGCAGGACTTCACCGGCGTGCCCTGCATCGTCGACCTCGCCACGATGCGTGAAGCCGTGGCCGCGCTGGGTGGAGACCCGTCGCGCATCAACCCCCTCTCACCGGCCGAGATGGTCATCGACCACTCGGTGATCGCCGACCTGTTCGGCACGCCCAACGCCCTCGAGCGCAACGTCGAGATCGAGTACGAGCGCAACGGCGAGCGGTACCAGTTCCTCCGGTGGGGTCAGACCGCCTTCGACGACTTCAAGGTCGTCCCGCCCGGCACCGGCATCGTGCACCAGGTGAACATCGAGCACCTCGCCAAGGTCGTCTACGACCGCACCGTCGACGGCGTGCTCCGCGCCTACCCCGACACGTGCGTCGGCACCGACTCGCACACCACCATGGTCAACGGCCTGGGCGTCCTGGGCTGGGGCGTCGGCGGCATCGAGGCCGAGGCCGCGATGCTCGGCCAGCCGGTGTCGATGCTGATCCCGCGGGTCGTCGGCTTCAAGCTCACCGGCGCGATCCCCATGGGCGTCACCGCCACCGACGTCGTGCTGACGATCACCGACATGCTGCGCAAGCACGGCGTGGTGGGCAAGTTCGTGGAGTTCTACGGCGAGGGCGTCGCATCCGTCCCGCTGGCCAACCGCGCCACCATCGGAAACATGAGCCCCGAATTCGGCTCCACCGCGGCGATGTTCCCCGTCGACGACGTGACCCTGGACTACCTGCGCCTGACCGGTCGCAGCGACGAGCAGGTCGCGCTGGTCGAGGCGTACGCCAAGGAGCAGCACCTGTGGCACGACCCGGCGGTCGAGCCGGTGTTCAGCGAGTACATGGAACTCGACCTGTCCACCGTGGTCCCCTCCATCGCAGGACCCAAGCGCCCGCAGGACCGCATCGAGCTGTCCCGCTCGAAGGAGCAGTTCGAGCACGACCTCCTCGACTACGCCGAGCCCGGCGCGCACACGCCCGTGGACGCGGCGGTGGAAGGAACCTTCCCCGCCTCCGACCCGATCGGCTTCACGCCGCAGGATGAGACGAGCCAGGGCGAGCCGCCCTCGGAGGTCAGCCACCAGCACGAGCACGAGGCGCAGTCCCTGAATCACGCGCCCTCGGCGGTATCGAAGCCGACGAAGGTGACGCTGGAGGGCGGGGAGTCCTTCATGCTCGACCACGGCGCCGTCACGATCGCGGCGATCACCTCGTGCACCAACACCTCCAACCCCTCGGTCATGCTCGCCGCGGGCCTGTTGGCCCGCAACGCGGTCAAGAAGGGGCTGAAGGCCAAGCCGTGGGTGAAGACCACGCTGGCTCCCGGCTCGAAGGTCGTCACCGACTACTACGAGAAGGCCGGCCTGACGCAGGACCTCGAAGACCTCGGCTTCTACACGGTCGGCTACGGCTGCACGACGTGCATCGGCAACTCGGGCCCGCTCATCGAAGAGGTCTCGACCGCGATCAATGACAACGACCTCGCCGTCACCGCGGTGCTCTCGGGCAACCGCAACTTCGAGGGCCGCATCAACCCCGACGTGAAGATGAACTACCTCGCGTCGCCGCCCCTGGTGATCGCGTACTCGCTGGCCGGATCGATGAACTTCGACTTCGAGACCGACCCGCTGGGCAAGGACACCGAGGGCAACGACGTGTTCCTCAAGGACATCTGGCCCGACGCCGCGGAGGTCCAGGCCACCATCGACTCGTCGATCAACGAGGAGATGTTCACGCGTCAGTACGCGACCGTCTTCGAGGGCGACGAGCGCTGGCAGAACCTGCCCACGCCCACCGGTGACGTGTTCGAGTGGGACGAGGCATCCACCTACGTGCGCAAGCCCCCGTACTTCGACGGCATGACGATGGAGCTCACCCCCGTGCGCGACATCACGGGTGCGCGCGTCATGGCTGCGCTGGGCGACTCGGTCACGACCGACCACATCAGCCCGGCCGGCAACATCAAGGTCGACAGCCCCGCGGGCCGGTACCTCGCCGAGCACGGCGTGGACCGCAAGGACTTCAACTCCTACGGATCGCGCCGAGGCAACCACGAGGTGATGATCCGCGGCACCTTCGCCAACATCCGCCTCAAGAACGAACTGGTGCGCGCGGTCAACGACGGCGCGATCGTGGAGGGCGGCTACACGCGCGACTTCACCCAGCCCGGTGGTCCGCAGTCGTACATCTACGACGCCTGCCAGAACTACGCCGCGCAGGGCACGCCGCTGGTGGTGTTCGGCGGCAAGGAGTACGGCTCCGGCTCGTCGCGCGACTGGGCGGCCAAGGGCACGAGCCTCCTGGGCGTGAAGGCCGTCATCACCGAGAGCTTCGAGCGCATCCACCGCTCCAACCTCATCGGCATGGGCGTGGTCCCGCTGCAGTTCCCGGAGGGCCAGAGCTGGGCCTCGCTGGGTCTGGACGGCACCGAGATCGTCTCCATCCAGGGTCTCGAGCAGCTCAACGAGGGCGTCACGCCCAAGACCGTGCGCGTCACGGCCGAGCCGAGCGAGTTCTCGCCGGAGGGCAAGGAGACGGTCGAATTCGATGCGATCGTCCGCATCGACACCCCCGGTGAAGCGGACTACTACCGCAACGGCGGCATCCTGCAGTACGTGTTGCGCTCACTGGTCTGAACATCGCGCAAGGCGGCCCCGGGGGAGACCTCGGGGCCGCCTTGCGCATCCCCGGGGACGCGGCGCAGATCGTACACGTCGGCCTGTTCGCGCGCTGTGCAGGCCCCGTCCAGCGGCGCGCGGCTAAACTCGGAGCACGGCGCCCCGGCGCTGCGACCGGTCGGAGAAGGATCCCATGGAACTGCTACCCACCATCACGAGTCCCCGTGACATCGACGCGCTGGATGTGACGCAACTCCAGCAGCTGAGCGCGGAGATCCGGGCGTTCCTGGTCGAGAACGTCTCCCGCACCGGCGGACACCTCGGTCCGAACCTCGGCATGGTCGAACTCACGATCGCCCTGCACCGGGTCTTCGACTCCCCGTCCGACCCGATCATCTTCGACACCGGTCACCAGTCCTACGTCCACAAGCTCCTCACGGGTCGTCAGGATTTCTCCCGTCTGCGCTCGCGCGGGGGCCTGGCCGGCTACCCGCAGCGATCCGAGAGCCCGCACGACGTCGTGGAGTCTTCGCACGCGTCCAGTTCGCTGAGCTGGGCCGACGGCGTCTCGCGCGCGTTCAGCCGCACGGGGCGGCGTGACCGCCACGTCGTGGCGGTCGTCGGCGACGGCGCCCTCACCGGCGGCATGACGTGGGAGGCGCTCAACAACATCACCGACGACAACGACCGCAACCTCGTCATCGTCGTCAACGACAACGGCCGGTCCTATGCGCCGACGATCGGCGGGATGGCCCGCTACCTCAACCGCGTGCGCACGAACGACGCCTATCGCACACTGCACCGCGGCTCCGACTCGCTCTTCCGCAGCCTCGGTCCGGCCGCGCGCGCCCTGTATCGCGGCGTGCGGGGAGGGACGCACGGCTTCCTCTCGCGCTTCACCAACAACGTCGCGCTGTACTCCAACCTCGACATCAAGTACCTCGGACCGGTGGACGGCCACGATCTCGAGGTGCTCCTGGAGACCCTCGAGCTGGCCAAGTCGTACGGCGCGCCCGTGATCGTGCACGCGATCACCGAGAAGGGCCGCGGCTACGCGCCGGCCCTCAGCGACGAGGCCGACCAGTTCCACGCCGTGGGCAAGATCGATCCGATCACCGGCGAGCCCCTTTCGGCCAGCAACGGCAACGACTGGACCGACGTGTTCGCCCGCGAACTCGTCGAGATCGGGGGAGAGCGCGACGACGTCATCGCGATGACCGCCGCGATGCTGCGCCCCACGGGCCTGCAGCTGTTCGCCGAGCGCTTCCCCGACCGCGTCTACGACGTCGGGATCGCCGAACAGCACGCTGTGGCTTCGGCTGCGGGCCTGGCGTTCGGCGGGCTGCATCCGGTCGTCGCGATCTACGCGACCTTCATGAACCGCGCCTTCGACCAGGTGCTCATGGACGTCGCGCTGCACGGAGCGGGTGTCACCTTCGCGCTGGACCGGGCCGGGGTCACCGGGCCGGACGGTCCGAGCCACCACGGCATCTGGGACCTCGCGATGCTGCAGCTGGTGCCCCGCATCCGCATCGCGGCGCCGCGGGATGCCGCGCGCCTGCAGGAGGAGTTGCGCGAAGCGGTGGGCGTGGACGACGCCCCCACCGTCGTGCGCTACCCGAAGGGCGCGGTCGCTCCCGACCTGCCGGCCCTCGAGCGGCTTCCCGACGGCGTCGACGTGCTCGCGCGCTCCGACGCGGAGGACGTGCTGCTGATCGGCATCGGGCCGATGGCCCACGTCGCGATGGATGTCGCCGCGCGCCTGCGCGCGCAGGGCATCGGCGCCACGGTCGTCGACCCGCGCTGGGTGATCCCCGTGCAGCCGTCGATCGTCGAGCTCGCCGGTCGCCACCGCCTCGTCATCACGATCGAGGACGGCATCCGCGTCGGCGGTGTCGGCACGCGCGTCCGGCAGGTGCTGCGCGAGGCCGGCATCGACACGGCAGTGGATGAGCTGGGCGTTCCCGACGAGTTCATCCCGCATGCCTCCCGCGAGCAGGTACTCGAGGATGCGGGCCTGACCGCCGCGAAGATCGCCCAGGACGTCGTCGCCCAGGTGCTCGGCACGCGCATCCCCGTAGCCCGCCCGACGGAGCAGGAGCCGGTGTGGCTCCTCGACGTCTCGGCCCGCCGCGACGCGCAGGAGCGCTGACGCGCCCGCCTCACCCCTCGCCCGCGTCACTTTCGTGCGTCCGCGCCACTTTCGTGCGTCCCGCGCCACTTTCGTGCGTCCCGCACCCGCGCCGCTTTGGTGCATCCGCGCCACATCCGTGCGTCCCGCATCCGCGCCACTTTCGTGCGTGCGCGCCACATAGAAGCGTGGCGGATGCACCGAACAGGCGCGAACGTGGGGCTCGCCTGTGGCGGCGACATCGCCCGCGCGATCTCGGCAACCCCCGGGCCACTCCCGTGCGCCCCGCATCCGCGCCATTTCCGGGCGTCCGCGCCACATAGGAACGTGGCGGATGCGCCGAACAGGCGCGAACGTGGGGTTGCACTACGGGTAGCCCACGTCACCGCGCCACATCGGCAGACTCCGCGCCACTCAGGTGGGTCCGCGCCATCCTCGTGCGTCCGCGACACTCCCGCGCATCGACGCCGCGCGGATCACGCATCCGCGCCATTTCCGTGCGTCCGCGCCACATAGAAGCGTGGCGGATGCGCCGAACAGGCGCGAACGTGGGGACAGGCCCCCGGCGGCGCGGCCACAGGCGCAGGCGAGGGACGGCGGGAGTCGAGGGGAGAGGCGACGGGGGAGAGGCGAAGCGGGCAAGGGAAAGGGCGGCCCCGGACGGCCGCCCTTTCCCGGATGCTGCTCAGCCGCCGATGCCGCGGATGGGCGGGTGGTGGAACGTGTCGCCGAACACGCGCTCCGACGCGCCCTCGCGGTCGAGGTACGGCGAGGCCCCGCCGTCGATGAACGGCCATCCGGCACCGAGGATGAGGCACAGGTCGATGTCTTCGACCTCCGGCACGACGCCCTCATCGAGCATGATGCGGATCTCCTGCGCGAGCCCGTCCTGCACGCGGCGCAGGATCGTGTCCTCGGATGCGGGGGAGGAGCCGGTCTTCAGCACCTTCTGTGCGGCCTTCGTCCAGCCCGTCACGCGCCCGCTCTTGTCCTTCTCGACCACCTCGGGCAGCTCGGCGAGCTGGTGGAAGTTCTCCGATGCGAAGAAGCGGTCGGGGAAGGCTGTGGCCATCGTGTCCTGCACGTGGGCGGCCACCTTCCACCCGACGAGGTCGATGAGCTGGAACGGCGTCATCGGCAGCCCCAGCGGCGCGAACGCCTTCTCGACCGTCAGGAGCGGCGTGCCCTCGTACACGGCGCGAGCGGCCTCGCCCATCACCTTCGCCAGGAGCCGGTTGACGACGAACCCGGGCGCGTCGGCGGTGAGCACCGCGTTCTTGCCGAGGGTCCGCGCGACCACGAACGCGGTCGACAGCGCCGCATCCGACGTGTTCGGCGTCCGCACGATCTCGATCAGCGGCATCACGGCGACGGGGTTGAAGAAGTGGAAGCCGACGAGCCGCTCCGGGTGGGCGAGCTTGGCTCCGATCTCCTCGACCGAGAGGGATGAGGTGTTGGTCGCCAGGATCGCGTCCTCCGCGATCAGCGGCTCGATCTCGGCGAACACCTGCTGCTTGACGCCGACCTCCTCGAATACCGCCTCGATGACGAAGTCGCAGTCGGCGTACTGGGCCTTGTCGGTCGTGCCGCTGACCAGGGCCCGCAGGCGGTTGGCGGTATCGGCGTCGATGCGGCCCTTCTCGTGCAGCTTGCCGATCTCCTCGTGGATGTGGGCGACGCCCTTGTCCACGCGCGCCTGGTCGAGGTCGGTGATGAGCACCGGAACCTGCAGCTTGCGCACGAACAGCAGCGCGAACTGGCTCGCCATGAGACCGGCTCCGATGATGCCGACCTTCTGCACCTTCTTGGCCAGCGCCTTGTCGGGAGCGCCGACGGGCCGCTTTGCGCGCTTCTGCACGAGGTCGAAGGCGTACATGGATGCGGCGAACTGGTCGCCGACGATGAGGTCGGCGAGGGCTTCGTCCTCACGGGCGAAGCCTTCGGCCTTCGTGCCGCTCTTGGCCTTGTCGAGCAGCTCGAGCGCGGCGTACGGCGAGCGGGGGACGGTGCCGATGCGGCTTTCGAGCATGTTGCGGGCCATCTTGATGGCGATGGGCCACTTGGTCAGACGCTCGATCTTGCCGGGCTCGTTCTTGCGCGTGACCTTGACGGCGCCGGTGAGCACGCCGTCGGCCCAGCGCAGCGAGTCTTCGAGGTAGTTCGAGGCCGGGAAGATGGCGTCCATGATCCCCAGCTCGTGGGCCTGCTTCGGCTTGAGCACCCGGTTCTGCTTGAGCGGGTTGGAGATGACCACCTCGAGCGCGTTCTCGATGCCGATGAGGTTCGGGAGCAGGTACGCACCTCCCCAGCCCGGGATGATGCCGAGGAACACCTCGGGCAGCGCGATGGCCGCGGCCGACGCATCCACCGTGCGGTAGGTGGAGTTCAGCGCGATCTCCAGGCCGCCGCCCAGGGCCAGGCCGTTCACGAACGCGAACGAGGGCACGCCCAGGTCGGAGAGCGAGCCGAGCACCTGGTGGCCGCGCTGCGCGATCAGTCGCGCGACGTCCTTGGACGGCAGGTTGGAGACCTCCGACAGGTCGGCACCCGCGGCGAGGATGTACTGCTTGCCCGTGATCCCGACCGCGTGGATCTCGCCGGCCGCCGCGCGCGCCTTCAGCTGCGCAAGCGTCGCGCCCAGCTCGGCGAGGGTCGCCGGGCCGAGCGTGTTGGGGCGCGTGTGGTCGCGGCCGTTGTCGAGGGTGATGAGGGCGAGCACCTTGCCCGATGCCAGTCGCACGTCGCGCACGCGAGAGTGCGTGACGACCTCGTCGGCGGACAGGGACTCCAGCACGGTGAAGTCGATGTCGTCGTAGTTGGTCATTCCTGCCGTCACTTCCGCTTCTTGCCGTCGAAGTAGGGGTTCTCCCAGATGATCGAGCCGCCCTGGCCCAGGCCCACGCACATGGCGGTGAGGCCGAAGCGCACGTCGGGACGCTCGGCGAACTGCGCCGCGAGCTGGATCATCAGGCGCACACCGGATGCTGCGAGGGGGTGGCCGACCGCGATGGCACCGCCCCACGGGTTCACGCGAGGGTCGTCATCGGCGATGCCGAAGTGGTCCAGCAGCGAGATCACCTGGATCGCGAACGCCTCGTTCAGTTCGAACAGGCCGATGTCTTCGATGGTCAGGCCCGCCTTGCGCAGCGCCTTCTCCGTCGAGGGGATGGGGCCGATCCCCATGATCTCCGGTTCCACACCGGCGAACCCGAACGACACCATCCGCATCTTGGGGGCGAGGCCCAGTTCCTTCACCGCGGCGGAGCCCGCCAGCAGCGACACCGTCGCGCCGTCGGTCAGCGGCGACGAGGTGCCGGCGGTGACGCGCCCGTGCGGACGGAACGGGGTCTTCAGGCTCGCAAGCCCTTCCATCGTCGTCTCGGGGCGTCGGCCCTCATCCTCGGCGGCGAGGTTCCACGCGCCTTCGGCGTCCTTGACCGCCACCGGCACGAGGTCTGGCTGGATCTTGCCGGCCTCGTATGCCGCCTGCAGCTTCTGCTGGCTGAGCATGCCGTAGCGGTCGGCGCGCTCCTTCGTCAGGTGGGGGAAGCGGTCGTGGATCCGCTCGGCCGTGACGCCCATGTTCAGGGCGCCCGGGTCGACGAGCCTCTCGGCCACGAATCGAGGGTTGGGGTCGGCGTTGGCGCCGATGGGGTGGCGACCCATGTGCTCGACGCCGCCGGCGAGGGCGAGGTCGTACTGCCCGAAGCCGATCGAGGCACCCATGGTGGTCACAGCCGTCATCGCCCCCGCGCACATGCGGTCGATCGCGAGGCCCGGCACCGTCATCGGCAGTCCCGCGAGGATCGCGGCCGTCCGCCCGAGGGTGAGGCCCTGATCTCCGGTCTGCGAGGTCGCGGCGATGGCGACGTCGTCGATGCGGTCTTTGGGCACCGCGCCGTTTCGTTCCATCAGTCCGATGATCGCTTTGACGATGAGGTCATCGGCGCGGGTGTTCCAGTACATGCCTTTCTCGCCGGCGCGGCCGAAGGGCGTGCGCATTCCATCGACGAAGAAGACGTCCGAGATCTCGGCCACTCTGCCTCCAAAAGTAGGGATGCCGTCAGCCTATGAGGCGGGCCGTAAGGCCCCGAATCGGTTGGATCGAACCTACGAAGGGTCCGACGCCGCGTCGACGGGCGGATTGATGGATTCCACAAAGGCATCAGCGATTGACTGTGCGGTCTGCTCAATCTGCCAGGGCCGGGCACCCAATTCCTGCAACGCCTGGCCGATGGTGTCCGCCGTGATGTCGGCCGGCGGCGCCCAGGCGACGCGGCGGAGCACCTCGGGGGTGAGCAGGTTCTCGGTCGGCATCCCCAGCTCGTTGGCGACAGCCTCCACGACGGGGCGCGCCGCCCGCAGGCGCGCATCGGCCTGCGGGTTGCGATCGGCCCACGCGCGCGGTGGCGGAAGGGAGTCGGAGGGCACGCGGTCCGGGGGCAGTTCCGCCGTCTCGCGCCCTGCGACGATGGCGTTCCACCACCGGTCCAGCTGGGTGCGGCTGGCGCGCCCGTTGAAGTCCTTGATGGCGGCGAGCTCCTGCTTGGTCTGCGGATCCGCGATCACCGCCGCCACGAGCGAGCGATCCGGGACCAGGCGCCCGGGCGCCACATCCTGATCGCGCGCGAACTCCTCGCGGGCCAGCCACAGCGACCGGGCCACCGCCAGCGAGCGTCGCCCGCGCACGGTGTGCAGACCGCTCATCCGGCGCCACGGATCGTCGCGTGGTGGCTTCGGCGGCCGCGCGCGGACGGCTTCGAACTCCTGTGCGGCGAACTCGGTCTTGCCCTGCTCGCTCAGCTGCGCGACGAGCGCATCGCGCACGTCGACGAGGTGCGCGACATCCAGCGCGGCGTATTCCAGCCACGATTGGGGCAGCGGGCGCGTCGACCAGTCGGCAGCCGAATGGGCTTTTGCCAACGTGATGCCGAGAGTGGACTCGACGACCGCGCCGAGTCCCACCCGCTCGTGCCCGAGCAGCCGGGCCGCCAGCTCCGTGTCGAAGATCTCGATCGGGTCCAGTCCACGCTCTCGCAGCGACGGGAGGTCTTGACTGGCGGCGTGGAAGACCCACTCGGCGTCGCCGATGGCCTCTTGGAGAGGCGTGAAATCGGCGATCTCGACGGGGTCGAACAGATAGATGCCCGCGCCGCGGCGGAACACCTGGATGAGGTAGGCGCGCTGCGAATAGCGGAACCCGGAGGCGCGCTCGACGTCGACGGCCACCGGCCCCGTTCCGGCCGCGAGCGCGCGGACGGCGGCCGAGAACGCCTCTTCGTCGGCGATCACGGAATACTCAGTCACCCACAGACCTCCGCGCGCCGAAGACGGCGATCCCCTCGGAACCAGGCGGAAGTCCGGCGAGCATGCACACCAGTTCCGCCCACGCTTCCACGTGCGGCCCGAACGGCGCGTCCGGCGACCACGACGCGCGCAGTTCGATCTGCGCCCCGTCGCCGTGCACGGCGAGAGACCCGAAGCCCTTGGACAGCGTCTTGGTGGCGGTGCCCGATGCCGAGTGATGCCCGGCACCGCGCGAGGCCAGTGCGTCGGTCAGCCACGACCACGCCACATCCGCCAGAAGGGGATCGATGCCGATCTCGGCCTCCAGCGGGGCCTGCGCGAAGCACACGATGCGCCACGCTCCGCCCCATGGCTCCGGCTCGTCGGGGTCATGCAGCAGGATGAAGCGGCCGGTGCCGTAAGGGGAGTCGGTACCGCTCTCGTCCGGCCGCACGTCGCCGGCCAGCGCGAGGGCGTCAGGGGCCAGTCCCGCCGGCGCGGGAATCTCTCGCACGGCGAAGTCGGATCGGAACGTGAGCGACCGCAACTGCTCGGCGGCTTCGACGAAGACGCTCGACGTCCCGTCGGGAGGAAGCTCGGTCACGGCCACAGACTAGAGTGAGGCCTCGATGAACGCCTCCAGGCGCGCCGCAACCTCCGGCGCCTCCCCTCGTTACGCGGGCGCCCTCCACGCGGCGATCGCGCTTCTGGGGATCTCCCTCGGGGTCGTGGTCACCGCCATCGGCGCGATCTCGGTGCGGGTGGCCCGCCGCGTCGTCACGCCGGCCGACCGCGTGACCGATACCCGCATCGTCGACCTGGACACCAGCGCGCAGACGGTCACGCTGACCCGCAACGCCGACACCGAGCTGCCGGGACGGTACGGCCTGTTCACCTCCGGCACCCTCCCGTACGTCAAGCTGGGATCGGTGCTGTCCGAAGATCAGGGCACCGTCAAGCGCAAGCTGCTCACCCACGTGGATTCGGGAGCGCACCTGTCACCCGACGCGGCGTTCAGCGGCTGGTACTACGACCGGCCCGAAGACCTCCAGCTCCCGTTCCGCAACGAACTGGTCGGCTCGCCCCTGGGCCCGTGTCCGGCGTGGATCTTCCCCGCCGAGGTGGACTCGGATCTGTGGGTCGTGCAGGTGCACGGGCGAGGCACGACGCGCGCGGAGGCGCTGCGCGCCGTGCCGCTGTTCCATTCGCTCGGGTACACCTCGATGCTCGTGTCCTACCGCAACGACGGCGAGGGGCCGCGCAGTCGCACGGGCACCTACGCGCTGGGCGCGACGGAATGGCGCGATGTGGATGCTGCGATCGGCCACGCACGGCGGCTCGGCGCGCGTCGGGTGGTCGTGATGGGGTGGTCGATGGGTGGTGCCATCGCCCTTCAGGTCGAGCTCAACTCACCCCACCAGGACGTGCTGGTCGGCCTCATCCTCGACTCTCCCGTCGTGGACTGGCGGGTCGTCCTGCAGTACCAGGCGCGCCAGCTGCGCCTGCCCGCGCCCGTGACGGGGATGGCGCTGGGCGCCCTGGGCTCGGAGTGGGCCGCCCCGGTCGCGCGCACGGGCGGCGCGATACCGTTCGATCGGCTGGACGGGGTGGCACGCGCGAGCGAGCTGCACCACCCGATCCTCCTGCTGCACAGCGACGACGACGGCTTCGTGCCCTCCGACGCGTCGCACGATCTCGCCGCGGCACGCCCCGACCTGGTGGAGATGCACACCTTCACCGTCGCTCGCCACACGAAGCTGTGGAACTACGACCAGGAGCGGTGGTCGCAGGCCATCACCGAGTGGCTGAGGCGGCGGGGTCTCACCGTCGAGGGCGAAGACGCAGGTAACTGAACGCCGCCTCGTCGACCAGCATCCCCGCGAGATCCGTGGCGACCCGGGCGTGGATCGGCAGGAACGGGCGGGCTGCGGCCTCGAGCGCCGGCGCCACCGAGACGCAGTATTCGTCGATGACCCCGGCAGCGGCGAAACGGGCGGCCAGTGTCGGCCCGCCCTCGCACACGATGCGCGGCAGGCCGCGGTCGGCGAGGGCGTCGCAGATCGCCGCCGGCTCGAGGTCGTCGCCGCCGGCGACCGCGACCACCTGCGCGCCGGGCAGACCCGAGCGATCCTGGACCTCGGCGGCGCGGGCCTCAGGGCAGATCAGCAGCACGCCCTCCATCGTGTCGCCGAGCCGATGGCCGTCGAGATCGCCGCTGACCGTGACGACGGCCAGGCGTGCACGCCGGGGGAGGACGTACCCCTCCGCGCGCACGGTCGCAGCACCCACGACGACGACGTCGGCTGCCGCGCGGATGATGCCCAGGAGCGCACGATCGGTCGGACTGGTCAGCGTCTCACTCGTGCCGTCGGAGCCGGCCGCGGCGCCGGTGAGGCTCGTGATCATGTTCAGGCGCACGTAGCGGGCCTCATCGCGCGCGTAGAGAGCCTCGAGCCACGCGCGCCCTTCGGGGGTTCCGATGTCGTGCGCGCCGCCGCCGGCGGGCACGACCTGCGTGACCTGCACCTCAGGCCGCGCGCTTGGCGCGCACCTGGCGCTTGGCGCGCATCAGCATGCCGGTCATGCCGGCGATGCGGAGGGGGCTGACCGCGCGGGTCAGTCCGATGCTCTGCGGGAAGTCGTCGGGGATGGCGAGCACCTCGTCGGCGCTCAGCCCGCTGATGCCCTGCACCAGGATGCTGGCGAACCCGCGCGTGGTGGGGGCTTCCGCCGGAGCGGTGGCGTGCATGGCCACGCGGTCGTCGGAGTCGACGTCGATGACGATGTACACCGGCGACTGGCACTCCACGACGCGCTCGCACATCTCGGGGTGGCCGTCGTACTGCGCAGGCACCGGCGGGAGCTCCTGGGAGTACTCCAGCAGCAGCTGCAGACGCTCGGGCTCCTCGAGCTCGAGGAACTCGTCGCGGATTTCCGCCAGGGTCGCGGGGAGAAGGGTCTCGGTCATCCCCGCCATCATCCCACGCTCCACGGCCATCCGGCCGGGCCGCAGTCCGACACCGAGACCCGTCCCGTCACTGCGCGTGCAGGGCCACTGAGCGTGCAGGGTCACTGAGCGTGCAGGGTCACTGAGGCTGTCGAAGTGTCCCCGGCTCGGTGCCGGTTGCGATGGGAACGCGCACGGCGCTGCCCCACTCCGTCCACGATCCGTCGTAGTTGCGGACGTTGTCGAAGCCCAGCAGGTGCTGCAGGACGAACCACGTGTGGCTGGATCGCTCCCCGATGCGGCAGTAGGCCACGATCGCGTCGCCGTCCTTGAGGCCGGCTCCATCGCGGTAGATCGCATCCAGCTCGGCCCGTGGCTTGAAGCCGCCGTCTTCGGCGACGGCCTTCCCCCACGGCACGTTCTGGGCGGTGGGGATGTGGCCGGCCCGCAGCGCACCCTCCTCGGGGTAGGCCGGCGCCGTCGTGCGCTCTCCCGAATACTCCTCCGGGCTGCGCACGTCCACCAGCGGGTTGCCGAGATGGGCCAGCACGTCGTCCTTGTAGGCGCGCAGCAGCGCGTCGTTGCGCTCGACCACGGGGTACTGCGTGGCCGGGCGCCCGGCGGGCTCGGTGGTCATCGGGCGCCCCTCGGCGATCCACTTGTCGCGTCCGCCGTCCAGCAGCCGCACGTCCTCGTGGCCGAACAGCGAGAACACCCACAGCGCGTAGGCGGCCCACCAGTTGTTCTTGTCGCCGTAGAGCACGATCGTGTCGTCGCGGGAGATCCCCTTGCGGCTCATGAGTTCGGCGAATCCGGCGCCGTCGACATAATCGCGCACGACCGGATCGTTCAGCTCGGTGTGCCAGTCGACCTTGACCGCGCCGGGGATGTGCCCGATCTCGTACAGCAGCACATCCTCGTCGGATTCGACCACCACCAGTCCCGGCGTGCCCAGACGCTCCTGCAGCCAGTCGCCGGAGACCAGGCGCTCGGGGGCGGCGTACTCGGCGAACTTGGGGGTCGTGGTGTCGTACTCGACGGTCATCGTTGCTCCTCGGTCGGGACGGGGAAGGGTTCGGCGTAGGCTGGATCGCGCCCCTTCGACCCTAGATCCGCTGCGGGGTGCGGGCTCCACTCGAGTAAGACGGCGACACAGGACGGGCAATGACCTCGACAGGCACCTCCACCGGGACGGGGATCGTCCATCTGGTCGATCGGACGCCGGAGGTGACCGGATCGGAGATGGTCGCGGCGCTCGTGCCGCCGCCCCAGTTCGACGAGGCCACGTTCGACTCGTACCGCGCGGATGCGGAGTATCCGTCTCAGCAGGACGCGAAAGAGCGCCTGCTGGCCTTCTCCGGCCACGGCCCGGCAGCCGCCCGCGGCGGACTGTTCCGCCGTGCCAAGAAGGTGCCGGAGACGAAGCCGGGTGTGTACCTGGACGGCGGCTTCGGCGTCGGCAAGACCCACCTCCTCGCGGCGGTCTACCACGCGCTGCCGGCTCGCCGGAAGTACTTCGGGTCGTTCATCGAGTACACGGCCCTCGTCGGCGCCCTGGGCTACCAGAACACCGTCGAACTCTTCCGCGGATCCGATCTGCTGTGCATCGACGAGTTCGAGCTCGACGACCCGGGCGACACGATGGTGATGACCCGGCTGCTGGGAGAGCTGGTGTCTTCGGGGACGCGACTGGCCGCCACCTCCAACACCCCGCCCAACGCCCTCGGCGAGGGCCGGTTCGCGGCGCAGGACTTCCTGCGCGAGATCCACGCGATGTCCGCCAGCTTCGACACGATCCGCATCGACGGCACCGACTACCGCCAGCGCGCGATCGACGGCGCCGCCGTGGTGCGCACGCCCGCCGAGTACGCCGCCGACGTGGAGGCTGCCGGCACCGACGGCGTCGCCTCGGACGATGACTTCACCGCGCTCCTCGCGCATCTCGCTCGCGTGCACCCCTCGCGGTTCATCCGGCTCATCGACCGGGTCGATCTCGTCGGTCTGCGCGACGTCGCTCCGCTGGTGGACCAGTCCGCTGCCCTCCGCTTCGTCGCCTTCATCGACCGCGCGTACGACGCGCAGATCCCGCTGCGGGCCACCGGCGCTCCGCTGAACGAGGTCTTCGGGGCCGACATGCTCGCCGGCGGCTACCGAAAGAAGTACCTGCGCGCGATCTCGAGGCTCGTCGCCCTCACGCACGCCTGATCGCCGCGGCGTCCGCGCCTCCACGGCGCCCTCTCACGCCGCTTCGGCGGCGGATTCGTGCGATCCTCCCGGGCCGTCGAAACACGATGTTTACCGGCGGGCCCTCCGTGTAACCAACGCGAAACACGTTGCGCACGCCCCCGGAAACCGCTCGTCGCGAAACTGGGCTCGCCCGAACCGTCCGCTACCCGATGTTCTGCGGATGCCCGGGTCCTGAGTTACACGACACATGGATGAGGATTCTCATGGACAGCGGAAATCTTGCCTGGGCCGTCGCCGCAACGGCGCTCGTGCTCTTCATGACGCCCGGGGTGGCGTTCTTCTACGGCGGGTTGGTCAAGGCCAAGAGCGTCGTCAGCATGATGATGATGAGCTTCGGTGCGCTCGGACTCGTCAGCGTGCTGTGGATCCTCTACGGCTTCAACATGAGCGCGGTGGAGAGCACGTGGTCGTTCGCCGGCAACCCGTTCTCCGACTTCGGTCTCGCCTCCCTCGATGACAACGGACTGGTCGGCGCCGCCTACGGCGCGACGTTCGCGATCATCACCGTCGCCCTGATCTCCGGCGCCATCGCCGACCGCGCGAAGTTCGGGTCGTGGATGATCTTCGCCGGCATCTGGGCCACCGTGGTGTACTTCCCCGTCGCCGCGTGGGTGTGGGGCGGAGGCTGGATCTTCAACCTCGGCGAGGTCTTCGGCTTCGACGCCGCCGTCATCGACTACGCCGGTGGCACCGCAGTGCACATCAACGCCGGCGCCGCCGCCCTCGCGCTCGCACTCGTGCTCGGTAAGCGCGTGGGCTTCCAGAAGGGCGCCCACAAGCCGCACAACGTTCCGCTGGTCATGCTGGGCGCGGCCATCCTGTGGTTCGGCTGGTTCGGGTTCAACGCCGGCGCGGAGGGCACCTTCGGCCTGCTCGGCACCGAGGACTCCTCGGTGGGCCTCATCATCATCAACACGATCGGTGCGACGGCCGCGGCCGTCATCGGCTGGATGATCATCGAGAAGGTCAAGGACGGCAAGGCCACCTCGGTGGGGGCCGCCTCCGGTGCCGTCGCCGGCCTCGTCGCCATCACCCCGGCGTGCGCCGCCCTCGCCCCCGGCTGGGCGCTGCTGCTGGGCGTCGTCACCGGCGCGGTGTGCGCCCTCGCGGTGGAGCTGAAGTGGAAGTGGGGCTTCGACGACTCCCTCGACGTCGTCGGCATCCACCTCGTCGGAGGACTCATCGGAACCATCTACCTCGGCTTCTTCGCCACCGGCACCGGACTGTTCCTCGGCGGCGGCTGGGAGCAGCTCGTGCTCCAGGTGATCGCCGCAGCCGGCGTGCTGGTGTATTCCTTCGTCGTCGCCTTCATCATCGGCTTCGCGATCGAGAAGACGCTCGGCTTCCGCGTCAAGAACGAAGACGAGATCGCCGGTGTGGACACCTCCGTTCACGGCGAAGAGGGATACGCCATCGTCAACGACTGACGATGCTGACCGGGGGGCCCCGCGGATTCGTCCGCGGGGCCCTCTCGTGCGCGTGGGCGCTCGCTAGGGTGGGGCGGTGCCGTCCCGCCTCGTCTCCGCCCTCACGCGCCTCCTGCGGCCCGCCCGGAGGAGCGCGGTGCCGGCGGATTCCGATCCCGGCCGCTCGGGCGCGACGGCCACGGTGCAGGTGACCCCGCCGGGTCGGCGCGGCGTCGTGATGACCTACGCGCCGGATGCGGACGGTGCACCGGATGCCGGCGAGATCGTGTGGACGTGGGTGCCGTATGAAGAGCGGGACGGCCGCGGGAAGGACCGGCCGGTGCTTGTCATCGCGCGGCAGAGCCGCGACCGCGTCTACGCCGTGCGGCTGACCAGCACGCCGCATCCGGGTTCGGCCGACCACGTGGCGCTGGGCCCGGGGGAGTGGGACAGCCGGCGCCGACCGTCGTGGGTCGACCTCCACCAGCTCTACAGCGTGCACGACCGGGGCATGCGCCGAGAGGCATCCGCCCTCGACGCCGTCCGCTTCGCACGGGTGTCCGACGCGCTGCAGCAGCGCTACGGATGGCGCACCGGCCGCTGATCAGCTCAGGAGTCCCTCGTGGAGCGCGCGGAGCACCGCGTTCGTGCGGTCGCGGGCGCCGAGCTTGGTGAGGATCGCGGACAGATGGTTCTTCACCGTGCCTTCCGCCAGGAACAACGCCTCGGCGACCTCCCGGTTGGCGTAGCCGGATGCGACGAGCCGGAGCACCTCGCGTTCCCGATCGGTCAGCCGCTGCGCGGGAGGGGCGTCGGATCCGGCCGGTGACGGCCCCGACCGGAGCGCACGGAGCATGCGGTCGGTCAGCGCCGGGGCGATGAGCGTGCCGCCGTCGGCGAGGATCTGCACGGCGGAGGTGAGCTGGTCGAGCGTGACGTCCTTCAGCAGGTAGCCCCGTGCTCCCGCGCGCAGGGCGTCGAGGACGAGCACGTCGTCGTCGAAGGTGGTGAGAACGAGCACCGGCACGTCGATGTCACGCCGCTGCAGCTCCTGCAGGGTCCACACGCCGTCGTACTGCGGCATCCGCATGTCCAGCAGGACCACGTCGGGGCAGGCGTCGAGGATGATCCCGATCGCGGCGCTTCCGTCGCCCGCCTCACCGACCACCTCGATGCCGGCGACGGCGAGCAGCCCGCCGATGCCCTGCCGGATGAGCGCCTGGTCGTCGACGATGACCACGCGCGTCATGTCGCCGGCACCCTGGCCACGACGGCGAAGCCGGCCCGCCCGTCGAAGGCGATCTCGCCACCGAGGGCCACCACGCGTTCGCGGAGTCCCGACAGCCCGTTGCCCAGGACCACGTCGGCGGTGCCGCATCCGTCGTCTTCGGCACGGAGGGTGATGACATCGTCCTCCGACGTGACCTCGATCCGCAGCTTGGTCGCTTCGGCGTGGCGGAGGGTGTTCGTGACGATCTCCTGCGCGGCCCGGATGAGCGCCACGCGCTGCTCCTCGCCGATGCGCACCCCTGGCGACACCGCCAGCGAGACGGCGAGCCCTGGCACCGCCGCGGTGATCTGTCGGAGGGCGGTTTCCAGGTCGGGAGCCTCGGTGCGCAACTGGCCCACGGTGGCGCGGACGTCGCGCAGCAGGTCGCGCGCGACGCGGTCGGCGCGGTCCAGGTGCGCCCGCGCCGCGATCGCGTCGACGTGACGGGCGGTCTCCAGTTCCAGCGTCAGCAGGGTCAGCTGATGACCGAGCAGATCGTGGAGGTCGCGCGAGATGCGCAGCCGTTCGGCCGTGCGCGCCGACTCCGAGAGCAGGATGCTGGCCGCCTGCAGTTCGACGTGGGCGGCAGCGAGCTCGCGCCGCATCCGCCGCTCCCGGATGAGGGTGGCACTGCTGAGCACCGTGGCGACCTGGATCAGCAGGTAGAACCCGGTGACGAGGGCCGGCTCGGTGGGGTTGGCGGAGCCCGGGAGGGTCACGGCGAGCACGACGGCCGTGTTCAGGACGGCCACCGTCAGTCCCACCCACAGCGGGAACAGGTACACGCTCGTCGCGGCCGTGACCACGAGCAGGATCAGCAGAAGCCCGGTGTTGCGGGCGGTGAGCACCGCCACCCACACGCTAACGACCGCCACCGCGTATGCGCCGTGCCCCACGATTGCGGGGGAGCGGACCATCGTTGCTGTCAGCAGCGCTGTCAGGAAGAGGGCGAACAACGCGATCCACCAGCCGCGGGGGATCGCCGGGTCGCCCGCCCCGAACAGCGTGGGTGCGGCCACGCCCACTGAGACGACGAGCATGGCCAGGCCCGCCCCTGCTTCCGTCCCGAGCCGCCGCACCCTCCCACCATAGAGCGGCGCCCGGGCGTCCCATCCCTGCCGAAAGTCATGGCGCACAAGGGTGACTTCCCGCACGCGAGGCGTGCGGTGACCGCTTCCTAGCGTGGAGTCATGACGACAGCTGAACCGGCGATCCGCGTCGAGGGCCTGACGAAGACATATCGGCGCAAAGTGGCCGTCGCCGACCTGAGCCTGCGGGTGGCGCAGGGGGAGACCGTCGGGATCCTCGGCGCCAACGGGGCGGGAAAGACCACGACCGTCGAGATGATCGCGGGGCTTCGTGCACCGGATCGGGGGCGTGTCCGTGTGCTCGGGCTCGACCCCCGACGCGACCGCGCGCAGGTGCGGCAGGTGCTCGGGGTGCAGCTGCAGGAGGCGTACCTGCACGGAGCGCTGCGCGTGGAGGAGCTGGTGAAGCTGTACCGGAGCTTTTACCCCCGGCCGCGACCGGCCGACGAACTCATCGAGATGGTAGGCCTGGGCGAGCATCGCCGCACGCCGTTCGAGAAGCTCTCCGGCGGTCAGCAGCAGCGCCTCTCGATCGCGCTCGCCCTGGCCGGGCGCCCGCGCGTGCTGATCCTGGACGAGCTGACGACGGGACTTGATCCGCAGGGCAGGCGTCGAATCTGGAGCACGATCGAGCAGCTCAAGCGCGACGGCGTGACGATCCTGCTCGTGAGCCACGCCATGGAGGAGGTCGAGCGGCTGTGCGACCGCGTGGCACTGCTCGATGCCGGCCGACTGCGGGCGCTGGGGACACCGCAGGATCTCATCGACCTCGCGGGAACCGGATCGTTGGACGACGCCTTCGTCGCACTGACGGGCAAAGACCTGGAGGATGCCGCATGAGCGCCGTGATCTCCGCACACCGGCCGGGGCTCCGGTCGATGCTGATCCTCATCGCGTGCGAGGGGAAGATGGTCGCCCGCGATACCGCGGGACTGATCGTGCCCTTGGGGGTGCCGCTGATCATCCTCCTCACCAGCGCGGGAGCTGCGGGCAGCCAGGAACTGGGCAACGGCTTCACGGCCCTCGATCTCTTCGTGCTGCCCCTCGTGCTCGTGATGGTGATCGCGACCATCGGCATCGTGAACATGCCGAGCTTCCTCGCCTACTACCGGCGCTCCGGGATCCTGCGCCGGCTCGCGGTGACGCCGGCCTCCCCGGCCATGGTGCTCATCGCGCAGGCCGTCGTCAGCATCCTGCAGACCCTCATGGGCACCGCTCTGGCCCTGGGAGTCGCCTTCCTCGCCTTCGGTGCCCACCCGCCGCGCCACCTCGGCGTCACCGTCGCCGTCATCGGGCTGACCATGGCCGCGATGTACAGCGTGGGCATGGTTGTCGCCGCTGTGGCGCCCACGCCCAACTCCGCCGTGGCCATCGGCCTGGCGGCCTTTCTCGGGCTCGCCGCCCTCGGCGGCATGTTCGGCGGTCGCCAGGCGCTTCCCGAACCGCTCGCCGAACTGGGCGGGTGGCTGCCCTTCGGAGCGGCGGTGGATGCGATCTCGGCGGCGTGGGCGGGCAGCGCCGTGGATGCCGCGTCGCTGGTGAGCCTCGGCGTGACCGTCGTCGTGGGGGCCGGTGTCGCCGCCGCACTCTTCCGCTGGGAGTGAGCGCCGCGGCTGCAGAAAACACGAAAGCCCCTGAATGATCAGGGGCTTCACGTGGGCGATACCAGACTCGAACTGATGACCTCTTCCGTGTGAAGGAAGCGCGCTACCAACTGCGCCAATCGCCCGTGCGGTCCTCTGCAGGACCTCCACGATCCTAGCGGATGCAGCCACGGTGATCGAACCGCGCCGGCGGGACACGCGCGGGGTGCGCCGGTTTGGCGCGTGGGCTCAGGATCGGCTAAAGTCGATCAAGTGCCCGGGTGACCGGGTCACGCGGATGTAGCGCAGTTGGTAGCGCACAACCTTGCCAAGGTTGGGGTCGCGAGTTCGAGTCTCGTCATCCGCTCGAGTGGATCGCCACCCGGGGAAACCCGAAAGCCGATCGCGACACGTGGGTCGAACCACACACGGTGGCGTGGCCGAGCGGCTAGGCACCGGCCTGCAAAGCCGTTTACACGGGTTCGAATCCCGTCGCCACCTCCACTCAACAAACGAATAGCCTTTCAGGCGCGATTGGCGCAGCGGTAGCGCGCTTCCCTGACACGGAAGAGGTCACTGGTTCGATCCCAGTATCGCGCACCACCTTGAGACCCCCGGTTCGCCGGGGGTTTTCTCGTTCCCGGGCGCCCGCGGCTCATGCGTGCCGCATGCATCTCCGAATCAGGAAGATCGCCCGGATCAGGCTTCGTGGGACCGCAGGCGTCCTGATTTGGGCGATTCTCCTGATTTCGGGCAAACAGCGCGAGGCCCCCTCGCCTCAAGCCCGGCGCCGACCTGTTGACCGTGTTCCGGCAACACGGTGGAGGCTGTTCGGGCGCGAAGAGACCTTCGCTCGCACGAGAGGAGGATGGATGCGCTCGCTCGTCCCCGACTATCTCGCCGACGTGCTCGCCGACGTCGCATCGGACACCTCCGGTGAGCTGGCGGGCTACATCCCCGAACTGGCCAGCGCGGATCCTGACCGACTCGCCGCAGCCTTCGCCACCGTCGACGGCGAGGTCTACGGCGCGGGAGACATCGACGCGGCGTTCACGATCCAATCCGTTTCCAAGCCCTTCGCCTACGCGCTCGCACTCTCAGACCGCGGCTTCCCCGCTGTCCTGGACAAGGTCGGAGTGGAGCCCTCCGGGGAGGCCTTCAACGAGATCTCCCTCGAGACCGGCACGGGGCGCCCCCGCAACCCCATGATCAACGCCGGTGCGATCACCGTGCACTCACTCGCTGGGGCGGACGATCCCGAGCCCGGTGCCCGCGTCGAACGGATCGTTTCCGGACTGTCGGCGTTCGCCGGCCGGCCGCTCCGGATCGACGAGGCGATGTGTGCCTCCGAGATGGACAATGCGCACCGAAACCTCGCGATCGCGCACATGCTGCGCAGTCACGGCATCCTCACCGAGGATCCCCGGGCAGTCGTCGATGGCTACATCCGCCAATGCTCGGTGCTCGTCACCCCGCGCGACCTGGCCGTCATGGCCGGGACTCTCGCCAATGGCGGAGTGAACCCCGTCA